>PARP01000074.1 GCA_002711565.1 Bacteroidota bacterium | reverse complement strand
AGCTTCAATGAATTTGATTAGTTTCACGTCAAAAGTTTTTCTATAAGATATCAAATCTTTTTATCTGGCATAATTACGGACTAGCAAAAATCTTATTTTCAATTAAACAACCTGCTTATACCAGATGAAGAAGATAAAATCATACAACGGCTATTAACTGATAAGCTAATTACAAAAAGTGCAGGGAAATACAACATTACGAATTTAGGCGCCTTATTATTTGCTCATGAGCTTGAAAAATTTGATACTCTTGGACGTAAAGCAATTCGAGTTATTTTTTATAATGGGAAAAACAGAGTTAAAACCATAAAAGAACAATTAGGGATAAGAGGATATGCTGTTGGATTTGAAGGTTTAATCAACTTTCTAGAAGAGAGGCTTCCTTCAAATGAAATAATTGATAAAGCATTAAGGAAGACTGTTACATTATACCCGATAATTGCTATTAGAGAACTAGTTGCTAACGCTTTAATTCATCAGGAGCTATCAATTGAAGGAAGTTCACCAATGGTCGAGGTTTTCGATAACAGAATTGAAATTACTAATCCTGGTAAACCCTTAATTGATACTTTACGATTTGTTGATCACAGTCCAGTTAGTCGTAATGAATTTCTAGCAAAAGCAATGAGAAACTTGAAAATTTGTGAAGAAAGAGGTAGTGGAATTGATAAAGTAATTTCAGAATGTGAATTTAATCAGTTGCCGGCACCCAAATTCATTGTTGAAGAAAAATATACTAGGGTCATTCTTTATGGACCTAAGTCCCTTCGTGAAATGGATAAAGAAGATAAAGCAAGAGCATGTTATCAACATGCTTGTTTGAAAGTTGTTTCAGGGGAATACATGACTAATCAAAGTTTAAGGGAACGTTTTGGAATTGATGAAAAAAACTATCCTATGGCTTCTCGAATTATACAAGAAACAATTAATCAAGATCTCATTAAGGACTATGATCCAGATAATAAATCAAAGAAATATGCCAAATATGTTCCTTATTGGTTCTAAATCTTATGTAACGGCTATGTAACTAAGCCAAATTTTCGGACCCTAAACCACTGATTTACAATCTCATTTTATATAACAACAATAAAACAACTAGATTAAAATCTTACTTTTTCACTGCTATCACCGACATCTCTACCAATAGATCAGCGCGTGCCATGCGAGCCTCTACACATGCTCTTGCAGGTTGATGACCATTTGCTACCCAAGCATCCCAAACTTCATTCATAGCAGCAAAATCTTTCATATCTCTAATATAGATCGTAGTTGATAAGATATGCTCTTTATCTGAACCTGCTTCAGCTAATAACTCTTCAACTTTTTCTAGAGTTGTTGCAGTTTGTTCTTTAATGTCTTTTGTTGAATCCTTTGCAACTTGTCCGCATAAATAAATGGTATTATTGTGCTCAACAATACGGCTCATTCTTGGTGTTGTATTTTTTCTGATGATTTCCATGTTTCTATTTTTTATTTCCAGCTGCAAAAATAAAAAAACCCACAACTTTCGTCATGGGTTTTTAAAACGAACTTAGGATGATATCTACCTCAACGTATCATCCATTAGAACCATAATCTATTTATCACCTGTCTCATCAGGAAGATAATAACCTTCCCTGGATAATAAATGATCTAAACAAGCTACTCCGTATACCACTACGGCAGTAACTATAGCTGTGTGTTCCTGATATTCAGGAATACTCATATTGTAAGTATCTCTTTCTGTATGCCAGATCTCCATATAACTGAAATCATAACCTTTGGGATCGGCAGTACCAAATGTCATGGTTGGCACGCCCTCAACCATAAATGGCCCTGCATCTGTTCCTGCAGCATATTTAGGTTTTCTTCTAGGCTTTCTGGTAGTTAATTTAAATGGAAAATCCGGATTGATATCATTTAGAGGTTTGCAGATCTTCTTAAAATCATCCATCATTGCTTCTGTAACGCTAATGCTATTTGCAACGGTTGGACCACCATCACGGTTGAACATATTCGACACTTTATGAAGCTCATGTTTATGTTTCTTAACCCAATGTTTTGATCCATATAAACCGAATTCTTCACCTGCCCAAAGAACAACAAGTATCGTTCTCTTAGGTTTTCCTCCTGCTTTCATGATCAAACGTGCAGCTTCCATTGCCGGTGTTAATCCTGAACCATCATCTACGCCACCTGTTGCAACATCAAATGCATCCAAATGACCACCCATGATCACATATTCATCTGGGAACTCAGTCCCAGGAATGATACCGATCACATTGTGATACTTAACAGGTCCCATCTTAAAATGATTACGAATATCAAACTCTAACTGGAAATATCTTCTTTCCTTGGCCATCTGTTCAATAATCTTATACTGATGTTTATCCAGTTTAATGTCCGGAACCTCAGGTAAAGTCTCGAAAGTCATTTCATGCAGATTATTTCTATCATATAATGCAACTAATGGAATATCTGCTGATTGAATAAATCCTAAAACGCCTGCTTCAACCATTTCCTTATAAAAAATCGCAGGTTCATTCACATAAGGAAGCATCTCTTTAGGTTCCTTACCTGATTTACGATTCATCCAGTTCTCTCTTCGGATCTGACGATTCTTCTTCCCGATCTCAGCATTCACTTTCTTTAAAGAATCTCTTTTAATATCAGCTTTTGCTGAATAATCGATCGGCCATCCTTGATTCTTACCTCCTACAAGAACCCATGCTCCTTTTAATTTACCTTTCATGCGATCAAACTCCGCCTGAGTTTTTGGCTCGATCATCACATGTCCTCTTTGAACTCCTTTTGTACCCGAAGTATATGATGGAGTTACAAAATGAAGATGCATCGCATTATCACCTATAAGTCTACCAAACCATGGACCTCTATTAAATCCTACCGGCAACTCTCCAACTTCATCCATTTCTACCTGCATTCCCCATTCACGGAACTTACTTGCTGCCCAATTTGCAGCATTTTCATAAGCATCAGATCCAATTAATCGTCCACCAAAACGATTGGTAAGAATATCCAAATGTTTCATGGTCTGGTTATCGTTCTGACCGATCTCAATGATCTTCTTTACAACTTCCTTATCTTGTGAATAAAGCGGGAAAGACAATAATAATGCTACAGACAAACAGGTAGCAATTAAAAATAAGCGTTTCATTTCTGGTTCTTTAAGTGATTAATTTGAAGGATTAAAAGTAGTAATTAGAGATTCAATCCTGAAGCTAGAAATGTAATTATCGACGAATACTCAAATTTACTTTACCATTGTTCTTATTTAGAATCATTCTACTCTTTCTAAAAAGCCTTATCTTTGCATAATTGGTTAAATTCAATGCCAGAAATTAAACGTATTATGATGAACGTAAAACCGATAACTGGTTTCTCCAAATTAAACAAAAGAGACAAGCTTGATCTGGTAGCCAGCTATTTTGAAGATACAGACAATGCCATTAAGGAATTGCAAACCTATTGGCATGCCGACAAACAGAAACAGCAACTCTTTGACGAGTTCAGTGAGAATACCATCTCCAACTTTTTCTTCCCTTATGGTGTAGCTCCAAATATGATCATTAATGGAAGAAGATACATTGTTCCAATGGTTATTGAGGAAAGTTCAGTGATCGCGGCTGCATCAAGCAGTGCTAAGTTTTGGTCTGACAGAGGTGGTTTTCATGCAAAGATCATTTCTACTGATAAGATCGGTCAGGTTCATTTCATCTGGAAAGGACAGCCAGACCTGCTTAAAGCTCATATGCCAAGGATCAAGGAAAGATTAATGCATAAGAGCAAGTACATTACTGAGCGCATGGAAAAACGTGGTGGTGGTATCAAAGACATTGAGTTGATCGATATGACTTATGAGCTGGAGAACTATTATCAGCTTAAAGCTACGTTCGAAACTGTAAATTCCATGGGTGCTAATTTCATCAATAGTTGTCTGGAGGAATTCGCAACTCAATTAAAGAATTATTTAAATGAAGATGATGAATTCGTAAATGGTGATAAAGATTGTTCAATAATAATGGCCATTCTTTCGAATTATACTCCAAGTTGTTTAGTTGAAGTTTATGTTGAATGTGATATTGAAGACCTCAGGAACGGAGATCATGATCTGGAACCTGAAGAATTTGCATGGAAATTTGAAAAGGCTGCACAGATAGCACAAATAGACACATATCGAGCTACAACTCACAATAAAGGAATCTTTAACGGAATCGATGCCGTTGCACTCGCAACAGGAAATGACTTCAGAGCCATTGAAGCTTGTGGACACACATATGCAGCAAGATCAGGTAAATATAGAAGCTTGACCAAGGCGACCATCAAGAATGGAAAATTCAAATATACATTGCGAATTCCGCTCGCTCTTGGTACCGTAGGCGGCTTAACAAGCCTGCATCCACTCGCAAAAAGATCTTTAGAACTTCTAGGGAATCCATCCGCAGAAGAATTGATGATGATCGTTGCAGCAACAGGATTAGCAAACAACTTTGGTGCTTTAAAATCACTTACGACCAAAGGGATTCAGCAAGGTCACATGAAAATGCATTTATTCAACATTCTGAATCAGCACAATGCAACACAGGAAGAGAAAAAACTTGCAACCGAATTTTTCAAAGACAAGGTTGTATCTTTCCAATTAGTAAGTGAATTTATTCAGGACATCAGAAAATCATTATAATTTGCAGCATTCTTTTTATTCTAACGGCAAACTACTTTTAAGTGGTGAATATCTAGTTCTCAATGGCGCTTCTGCTATTGCATTACCTCTAAAGCTTGGACAAGATCTACAAATCACATCAAGTCATACTGAATTAAAGCCGAGCATTCATTGGAAAAGCTTTGAAAACACCATGCTTTGGTTTGAGATGCGTGCTAGTTTAGATGACTTTTCAGTTATCGAATCTTCAAATGAGGAAATTGCAGAACAACTAAAGAACATATTAGTAGAGGCAAGAAAATTAAATGAGGATTTTCTAACCGATCAAAAGAGTTATGAGGTAAAAACTCAACTTAACTTCGACCGAAATTTCGGTTTTGGAACAAGTTCAACTTTGATCGCAAACATTGCTGAATGGGCTCAGGTAGGTCCTTATTCTTTATTAGAAAAGACCTTTGGCGGTTCAGGATATGACATAGCATGTGCTAAAAGTAATGGGCCTATCCTCTTTAAGCTTCAGGATAGTAATCCGATAGTTAAACCTGTAAGTTTTGATCCGGCCTTTAAAGATCATTTGTATTTCATTTATTTAGGGAAGAAGCAAAACTCTGCTAAAGCTGTTCAGGATTTCAAAAAACTAGAGCAGAACACACTCGAGATCATGGCTATCTCCGAGCTTTCTAAAGCTATTTTAGAAGCAACTTCTTTAAGTGAATTTCAAACCTTCTTACTAGAACATGAATTCATTATTTCTAAAGTTTTGGGAAGGGATATTGTAAAGGAACAGTTCCCAGGATATGAAGGTGTGCTAAAATCTCTTGGTGCCTGGGGTGGTGATTTTATTTTAGCTGCCACACATTGGGATGAGAAAAAGCTACATGACTATTTCCAAAAACAAGGATTATCTGTTATCTTTAAATACCAAGACCTGGTTAAATAACATGTTCAAGAAAAAGAAAAGAAATATCAAGACCGTAAAATGGCAAAGTCCTTCCAATATTGCTATTGTGAAGTATTGGGGGAAAGTTCCTGTTCAACTACCAATGAATCCTTCTGTTAGTTTTAGCCTTACAAATGCACGAACGGAAACAGAAATTCAATATTGGGAAAAGGAGAATAAGGATACAGTTTCAGCGGAATTTTACTTTGAAGGCAAACGAAAGCATGAATTTGAGAAAAGGATCATCCAATTATTTACTGAAATCCAGCCGGCTTTTGAATTATTCGATAAATATCATCTCAGGATCGATAGTAAAAACACCTTCCCACATTCGGCAGGTATTGCATCTTCAGCATCAGCGATGTGTGCTCTTGCATTATGTCTTCTTTCGATTGAACAAGAACTTGAAGCTTTTGATGAAGAAGATCTGAAACGTCGAGCCAGTGCTTTGGCAAGATATGGATCAGGAAGTGCCAGCAGATCTGTTTATGGAGGCTTTAACCTTTGGGGCGAGTGCATGTTTTTCCCTGATTCATCAAAAGAATATGCTATTCCGATCACAAATCATATTCATGAGGATTTTAAAGATCTTCAGGATACAATCCTGATCGTTCGCTCAGAAGAGAAGTCTGTGAGTAGTACTGCAGGTCATAAACTGATGAACGACCATGCATATAAAGTTGCAAGAGTCAATCAAGCTAAAACAAACACAGAAAACTTGATCAATGCCCTGCAAAGCGGCGATTTTGATACTTTCATTCAGATATCTGAAGAAGAAGCAATGAGTTTGCATGCAATGATGATGACTTCAAAACCATCTTATCTTCTAATGAAACCTGAGAGTTTGGAGATCATTGAAAAGGTAAAGAAATTCAGAAATGAGACCGGAACACCGATCTGTTTTACTTTAGATGCAGGTCCAAACATCCACCTCATTTATCCTAAAAAGGTTAAGGAAAAGGTGATGAAATTTGTAAAAAGTGAACTCTTACAGCATTGTGAGAATGAAAATTATATTGATGATCATATCGGTGAGGGACCGGTGAAAATTTAAATTATATGAGTCATAAGAGTGAAGTTTTTTATGCTAAGATCATGCTCTTTGGAGAGTATAGTGTAATTTGTGATTCGATGGGATTGGCAATTCCTTATGTGCATTTTAAGGGCGAGCTAAGTTTCATTGGAAAAGACAGATATACTGACCTTGAGTTTGCCAAATCTTCTAATTCCCAATTAAAAGACTATTTGGAATATCTGAAGAATCTGAATTCCGGCAAAGAACTTCATCCCGAGATCGATATTGAAGCTTTTGAATACGATCTTGAGAATGGCCTATATTTCGAATCTACCATTCCACAAGGTTTTGGAATTGGAAGCTCAGGTGCATTATGCGCTGCTATTTACGACCGCTATGGCAAGAATAAGATCCCTACCGATCGAAATATCAATAAAAAGGATATCGTTAAACTAAGAAGCTTATTTTCGACTATGGAGTCTTATTTCCATGGTGTAAGTTCAGGGATAGATCCATTGAATTGCTATTTGCGTTTTCCAGTTCTGATCAAAGGCAAAAACGAGCTTGATACTGTTGGAATTCCAAGAAACAAACACAATAAAGATGGAGCGATCTTCCTGATCAATACAGGCAGTCCAGGGAAAACAGGTCCTTTAGTAAATCTATTCTTCGAGAAGTGTAAGCAGTATAGTTTCTACAAAGCAATTAAAGAAGATATGATCCCTTATAATGATCAATGTATCAAATCATTGATAAAAGGCGAAACTCATGAATTCTTTAAGAATCTGAAATCATTATCGAAATTCTTACTTAAGAATTTGAGACCAATGATCCCGGATGCATTCGTGGATATTTGGAAACAAGGATTGGAAAGCAGAGCCTATTACCTCAAACTTTGTGGTTCAGGTGGTGGCGGTTTCCTATTAGGATTCACGGAAGATCTGGAACTTGCAAGAAAAGAATTGAAAAAGCACAATGTAGACCTCATCACGGTCTATGAGAATTCGAAATAATTAGAAATCGTATTCCTCAAAATCTTCAGAAAACTCATTCTCTTTGAAGTTTACATTCAATTTCACATTCTTGAATAAGAATTGTTCGAATAATCCTTTATCGTCATAAACTTCGATCTTTAAAGGGATCAATTCATTAACATCAACATACATTAACATACGCTTCGAATATGAACTAGGAACCTTGATCTGCTGACCGGCCTCAACATCGTCGTAGAATTTAACTTTTCTATTCGCCTCTAAGATCATATAATCTGAAACCTTGAGTTTATTTGCAATTATTGAAAGGTCTTCTCCTTCACCTACCAAATAAGTCTTATAGCTAAACTCATTATCAACAATTTCCAGTATATAGCACGAATTACCTTCAACTGTTTCTGTTCCAATTAGAGTTGAAATTGTTTTCCCAGCTTTCTTCTGCTTATCATATTGAATGTTCGAAACGATCTTCCCATATCCTGAATCCAGGATCGTATGATGCTGATCTTTCCTCATGGTCTTACTTGTTGGGCCAAATTTCACATTAACCCACGGAAAACTATTCGTATTAATAATGGCTTTCTTTTTCTCCCATTCTGAATCATAAAGAACTTCCATTCCTTCCTTTGGCTCAACCATAAAGGAATAAACTTTAAATGGTTCAAGTAAGAGTTTGATCTTCAATTTCTCAGAGATCTCTTTCCCTTTAACTCTTTCTATTTTATCAAGTTGATAGGTTGCGGACTTTATTGTAGCGACTTTGTCAATAACTTGCTTCAGGATATCATCACCTGTTTTGGTTTCTGTGTCCTGAGCATTAATTGTTGAAATTAATAGAACACTGCAAATGATTATAAGAGACTTTCTGATCATAATAATAGGTTTATCATTCAAACTTCGGCATTAATTTTTGTACAAACAACTTCAATCATCAAATAAATGTTAAGATTATTTAAATCGAAGCAATTATCTGGAATTCTAATTTGTAACTTTGTTATACAAAAGAAAAAATCATGCAAAAATTCAGTGGGAACATCGTTGATGTAGTATCAAAAGAGATCTTTAAAGGTTCTATAATTATTGAGAATGGGAAGATCAAGGAAGTTAAACGAGAAGAAGTAGATTCTGATCAATATATTCTTCCTGGGCTAATTGATGCTCATATTCATGTTGAAAGTTCGATGCTTACTCCTGTTGAATTTGCAAGGTTAGCCAGCCCTCATGGCACTGTTGCCACAGTTTCCGATCCCCATGAGATCGCAAATGTTTTAGGGATCGATGGTGTGAACTATATGATCGAGAACGGCAAAAAAACTGCTTTTAAATTCTATTTTGGTGCTCCTTCCTGTGTTCCTGCAACGGGTTTTGAATCTTCAGGAGCACAATTAAGTGCTAAAGAAACCGAAGAATTATTGAAAAGTGATGACATCTGGTATCTGGCAGAGATGATGAATTTTCCCGGAGTTCTCTTTAATGATAAAGAAGTGCATGCCAAGCTTGATCTTGCTAAGAAATATAATAAACCCGTTGATGGTCATGCTCCTGGAGTGATTGGTTCAGATGCAGAGAAATACATCAATGCAGGAATTTCTACCGATCATGAATGCTTTACAATGGAAGAAGCACTCGAAAAGATCTCATATGGAATGAAGGTGTTGATCCGTGAAGGCAGTGCTGCAAAAAACTATGAAACTCTATCTGATCTCCTAAGTACCCATCCCGATGATATCATGCTATGTTCAGATGACAAGCATCCGGATGATCTGATGGAAGGCCATATCAACCTGGTAATTAAAAGGTCTTTAGCCAAAGGTTATGATCTAATGAACACCTTAAGAGCATGCACTCTGAATCCTGTAAAACATTATAAGTTGGATTGTGGATTATTGCAGAATGGTGATGCTGCAGATTTCATAATAGTTGACAATCTTCAAGAGTTTAATATCCTTTCAACTTATGCTGATGGAGAATTAATCGCTCAAAATGGTAAAACTCGTATCGAATCAATTGTAGAAAAAGCACCTAATAGATTTAAAGCTTCTGAAATAACTCTTGAAGATGTGTTTGTGAAAGCTGAATCTGAGAACATTCAAGTGATCGAAGCATTGGAAGGAGAGCTGATTACGCAAAAGCTGAAATCTAAAGCTAAAGTTATAAATGGCAATGTTGTTAGCGATGTTGATAATGATGTATTGAAGATGTTGGTATTGAATCGCTATGAAGCAGGAGCTAAACCATCCATTGGATTTATTAAAGGTATCGGATTAAAAACCGGAGCCATGGCATCTACAGTGGCACACGACAGTCATAATATCATCGCTGTAGGAGCAAATGATGAAGAACTTATAAAGGCTGTAAATCTTGTGATCAAGTCAAAAGGCGGTATCTCTTGCTGTGGAAATAGCAAAGAAAAGAGCCTCGCTTTACCTGTAGGTGGAATCATGACCAATGCAAATGGCATTGATGCGGCCAATGCATATGAAAAATTGGATAAAATGGTGAAAGAGCTTGGCAGTCCGTTAAAAGCCCCATATATGACTTTGTCTTTCATGGCATTATTGGTTATTCCGGAACTTAAACTTAGCGACAAAGGTCTATTTGATGGTGGCAAATTTGAGTTCACCAATTTATTTGTTTAAGACCAAGTTTCTCCATTACTATTTATAATTCTTTTTGAATTACATGTAATTTTATGATATATATACATATTTTGATATATCTCATATTAATTTAGCTACATTTGCCAACGAATTCTTATTAAAAAAAGATTTTTATGGGACACTTGATTATAGATATCAACAAACTAGAGATGGCAGCGAGTAAGCTAAGAGCGATGGCTCACCCGATGAGAATTGCCATTATCGACTTATTGAATACGCACACAAAATTAAGCGTAACGGAAATTTACGAGAAACTTGATATAGAGCAGGCATCTGCTTCACACCACCTGAACATTTTGAAAAACAAAGGTGTTTTAGAATCTAAAAGAGAAGGTAAAAAGATCTATTATTCTATCAAGAGTGTAAGTTTAACTGAGATCGTTGATTGTATCAACAGATGTAACGACGAGCATTAATTCTCGATATTCCATTCTTCTTCCATTTCCCAATTTGCTCTCATTTCAAGCACTTTGGAAAACTTAATAATCTTCTCGACCTGACGTTTTAGGGAATAGTTTCCAGCATCCCACTTACCATTATTATTTTCATCAATAATGGCCCAAAGAACGTATTTCTCCGGTAACAGATAACCATAATCGATCTGATCACCGGAACGAACGATATCTTCACGCAGCAGAATGTCTTTTTCAGTGGTCATTTGGATAATGATCTGACAATCGTAATCGGATTTAAGGTCGAGCCTTAGCTTGCCATAATCTTCCAAAGTCATCACATTAAAGTGAAAATGAGTTGAATCACTATATCTGTTTATGATGTCTCTGAACGCCGAATCTTCAATATTCACTTCATATTCCAGTTCCGGATCAAAGTCAGCGAGAAAGTCGATCTTTCTGAAAGTTGAATCAGTATATTTAAATTCCGGGTACAATCTGGTACTATCCGCAATAAAAACGATCTTTGAACTATCGATCATCTGGATCGGATAATTGAACTCAAGCTTTAAAATGCCCTCTTTTCCGATCTTTTCATCTTTTAGATTAGTAGTAAGCTCAAGATAAGTCTCTTCTTCATCTTTAGGTTTACGACTTCTTCTGCGATCATCGGTTATTTCTGGTTCATTCACTACATAAAACAAAGTATCGAGGATCTGATCATCGACGGTAAGTTTAAATGCCATACTATCTGGTAGATTCTTATTTCCTTTCAACCAAAAATCTAAGGTATCGAGAGTTGCATTTGGCTCTTCTATCAGGAAGTCGAAACTAGGAATGTTTTCAATAGCTTCAAACTTATACGAACTTGCCTCATGTTTAAGAATGATCTGGATATGCTTATCTTCAGGAATCTCATTAGAAATGATCTTCTGAATAGTATCTGTAGCGATAAACATTGATAAATTCAATGGTTTAGCTCGCCTAGCTTTGATAATTGTGGTATCATTAGTTATACTATCGATCACCATTTGATCCTGAGCATTTCCTTTCTGATAAGCTAAAACCAAGGTGTCTGAAAATGCAATACTCTCATTAGGCAAATCATAAAGGTAGTTAGTATTCTGATCTTTAAGAACGAAGATCAAATATGGAATATCACGTAAACTATTCAGTTCAAATTTCCCTGTTTCATCAGTTTTAGCAACATAGGTTGGTCGGGTTAAGTAAGGTAGCGAATCGATCTCATAATCATCACGATCTGTAGTATATAACATCACTGTTACTTCTTCCATAGGTTCACCTGTAAGTGCATCTTTTACTTCTCCACCTAACATCAAAGAATCAACATAATCTCCTGTCGAAAAAACATATTCCAGATTCTTGAATTTATTATTCTCTGTAATATCCGCAATTACATCACCAAGATATAATGTATAGGTAGTATTATCGAGCAATTTTTCTTCGATCTTAAACACCAAAGATTTCTTTTTGATCTTAAAATCCGGGCGTTCCTTTAGCGGAGGTGAGATCAAAAGATTCTTATACACATTTTCCAACTTCACCCATTCATCAAACTCGATGTTTACCTCTTTGGCGGTAAAATTTGTTGAACGATTTGGAGGGGTTGTAGAAACGATCTTAGGCGGGACTTCATCCTTTGGTCCGCCCATAGGTCGAATAGGATTAGCACATCTGCTTAAGAGCACAATTATAATCAGACCTATAAAAACTTTAAAATATCTCACTTGAAAAATATTGATCTATTACAAAGATGGGAAATATCTTTCACTAAAACCAAAGCATTATCAGTCTTCCTCGATTTTCTTGAAAATATACCCTTCCTGAGTGAATGCCTCAAGAATTGAAGACAAGCAATACAGCATTTTCTCGCCTGCTTTAACACTATCATGAAAAACGATCACAGAACCGGATTTAGTGTGTTTCATAACCGTTTCAACACAATCTTCCTTGCTCACTTTTTCATCGAAATCTCCACTTAATACAGACCACATAATGATCTTATAACGATCTTTCAATAATCTAGCCTGAAACATTTGAATTTGACCATAAGGAGGTCTAAAAAGATGTGAATCTATAAGCTTGGAAGCTGAATCGATCTCTTTTATAAAGGATTTTGAGTTATAATAATGCCTTTTGATATGATTGATGGTATGATTTCCAACGGCATGACCTTCATTTAATATACGCTGATAGATCTCTGGATGCGCTTTGACCTGCTTACCCAAACAAAAGAATGTTGCCTTAGCATCGTACATTTTTAAAAGATCCAATGCTTTCTCTGTAACCTCTGGAGTTGGCCCGTCATCGAATGTAAGATAAATGGCATTCTCGTCATTCGGAATCTCCCAAACAAGGTGTTTGGGGTATATCCATCGAAACCATTTTGTTGTTTTGAGATAAAATCCCACGATCTATAATTTGGTTAAACCAAAGAAATCCCTTTCATTTCTTCAGGAATTTCCATACCCAATAAAGTTAATAAAGTTGGCGCTAAATCAGCTAAAATCCCATCTTTAATTTCAGTATGATCGCTATTAATTAGAATACAAGGTACTTCATTGAGTGAATGTGTCGTATTCGGACTACCATCATTATTTACTGCATAATCGGCATTCCCATGATCTGCCGTTAGAATGATCGTATAATCATTTGCAATTGCAGTTTGGATAGTTTCTTTGATACAATTATCAACAGTTTCAGCAGCTTTTAGAATAGCATCATATATACCGGTATGACCAACCATATCCCCATTGGCATAATTCAAACAAATAAAATCATGCTTTTGTCTTTTGATCTCTTCAACCACTGCATCTTTAACTTCGGGAGCACTCATTTCCGGTTGTAGATCATAAGTTGCAACTTTGGGTGAAGAAATTAAACGACGTTCTTCATTTTCAAATTCTTCTTCGCGTCCACCTGAGAAAAAGAAAGTAACATGTGCATATTTTTCAGTTTCAGCGATTCTTAACTGATGCTTCCCTCCTTTTGCCAGAACCTCACCGATTGTGTTATTTACATCTTCTGTATCATAAACTACATTAACCTCTTTAAATTTTTTATCATAATTGGTCATTGTGTAGTACTGAAGATCTAAAGTATGCATACCGAATTCTTCAAAATTCTCTTGAGTTAAAACGGTAGTCATCTGACGTAAACGATCTGTTCTGAAATTGAAACAAAGCACTACATCACCTTCCTGAATTAATCCTTCTTCTTTAAGTAAAATTGGTTTGATAAACTCATCAGTAACACCATCAGCATAAGATCTTTCGATTGCAGGTAAAAGTTCATTTACCTTCTCCCCTTCGCCTTTAACCATAAGATCATATCCGACCTTTACTCTTTCCCAACGTTTATCACGATCCATAGAATAGTAGCGACCAACAAGAGTAGCAATTTCAGCAGGTGTATCAGCAATTGCATTCTGAAGATTCTCCACGAATCCTAATCCGCTTTTCGGATCACAGTCACGTCCATCGGTGATTGCATGAATGAATACTTTGTTCAGATTATAATCACCTGTGATCTTGCAAAGTTCATATAAGTGAGAATCTAAAGAGTGAACACCACCATCAGATACTAATCCAACGAAATGAACTGCTTTATCATTCTCTTTAGCATACGAAAATGCCTTGATAAGTTGTTCATTATCACGAATTGTATTTTCTGCGATAGCTTTGTTAATGCGAAGCAGATCATGATAAATTCTTCGCCCTGCACCTAAATTCAGGTGACCAACTTCTGAGTTCCCCATTTGTCCTTCAGGAAGTCCAACAGCCTCCCCGGCCGCTTTCAGTTTCGAGTTAGGATAATCTGTTATTAAGGAATCAAAATATGGAGTATTTGCAGTATGGATTGCATTTGATTTATCATTCTTTCCCATTCCCCAACCATCTAAAATGATCAGCATGGCTCTCTTCGCAGTATTCGTCATTGTGTTCTTAAATTTTAACGATGCAAAGGTACGAATTTCCATTGTTCTATTGCTCAATTGCTTCATTGTTAGCTACGCGTATTTGTAAACTAAAAACAATGGAACAATCGAACAATGAAACAATGATCAAGAATAACTTACGATTAATTTCCTTAGTCGACTATCGGAATATAGATATGCGTACGATAATTCTCTGGCTTATGCTTTTCAGGATTGTTCAGATATTTCTCGAAACAGGGTTGATCTTTAATTTCATATTTAGAGTTAGGCAACCAATTTCTATAGATATAATCATAAACATGAATTAAATTGGTATAAGGACCCTTGTATTTAAAGACAGCATATTTCCCACCGGGAATTACTTTTACACCAATATTCCCCTCTGGCTCAACCTCTTTCTTAAAAGTAAAACAGGCATCGTATCTTAGGTTTTCTGCTTCTGTAACATGAGGATCATCATGACCAATACCTAAACATTCTACTCCAAAATCAAAGAGGTTTTTCTGCTTCATAAATTCACCTAATTCTTTCCAGGCTTTCCCTGCAGATTCATTATAAGCTCCTCGGGCTTGTACAAAAACAACTTTTTTATCAGCTATCTTTTTGTATTCGGGTTTTAAATTCAATTTCATACTTCTGGATTTAAGATTAACAATATCAAAAGGAATCTTAGCTTTTTGCCCGTTACGATATTCTGCCGGCGTGACCCCGAAACGTTTTTTAAAAGCTTTGTTTAAAGAAGATGGCACCTCAAATCCTACCTCATAAGCAATGTTCTTGATCGACTCATCCGAATATTCCAACATTCTGGCTGCTTTGTCCAATCGCAATCGATGGAGAAAAGTTCCCAAGGGCTCATTCAGATAAGCACTCACAATGCGATGAAAATGATAGATTGAGAAGTTGGAAAGTTGCGCAAGTTTTTCAATTTCGATCTTTTCACCCATATGCTCTTCAACATAGATCAATACTTTGTTGATCCGCTGTTGGTAGTCTTTAATGGTGTCCTCTGTTCCTTTCATAATTTATTTTGAATCAAAAGTAGTTCAGGGTCTCTCAAAAGACTTGTCTGATCTTGCTAAGATAGAAAACGTTTGCAAGTTGGCAGGTTTACAAGTTTGCAGGTTAGGAATAAAACGTTCATGGATTCAAGAGTTCATGTGCTCATATGAAGGGATGGAAATCACCTTTAACCCTTTACCCTTAATCCTTTTATCCTCTAAAAAGCAAAACCGATTGAAACTTCACCAAACAATGGATCAATGAAATCATTTTTGGTTTTATAGATATCAATTACAATATTAATATCGTTACTATCTAAACTAGGTGAAATAGATTCGAAAGCAAAGCCATAGCCTAATTGTACAGCAACGTTAAAACCGCTATTCCAAACCCAGCGTTTCCCAACATTTAATCCAAGTGTGATATGCTTCAGATCGAAATCAAAATCCTGAGTATTCAATGAACCTTCACCATGATAGATTTTAAATCTTGCATAAGATCCTACAAAAACAGAGTTCATTCCATTAGAAAGATGATATCTGTAATTCCATGTAAATGCATATCCATGAGATTCTATATTTGCATCCGTGTATGTTTTTGGAACTGCTTCATAATCAAAACGAGCACCTAAACCGTGATGTGGAGCGATTAAATATTCAGCATTGATAGAATAAACACCAAAAAAGATCCCTCCCGGACAAAAGTTGATCGCGTGTTTGAATGCATCTCTTTTTTCATTCTTATTTGAATCTAAAGTATTTACTTCCTGACTAAAAAGTGTTGCACTTAAAAGTACAAATGCGAGTATTGTAAAAATTCTTTTCATTTTAATGTTGATTTACTGATTGATATTAAAGTCGATCGACTTTTCTTTTATAGGGAGTTCAAAGCTAAGGATATCCCTTTGGATAGCGTGAATGTTTAAGTTCCGGAGTATGAGTTCTTGATTTATGTCAAGCTTGTTCAAGGGTTCAAGTGCTCAAGGGCTCAGGGGAAGGGATGGAATCCGTGATAATCAGTTCAATCTGCGTTATCAGTGTTCCATTGATTTAAAATAGAACGCAGATAACACGGATTATGCTGATTTTCGCTAAAAAAAAACCTCCAGCATTTCTACTGGCGATTTTATAAACAATTATAGGCTTACTTTTACGAAAATATCATTAATAACTCCATTACGATTTATAGCCTTTACAGTTATGGTAGGATTATATCTTGAGCCATGATAAAAAAATCTGTTATGTACTTTTTTAACATGTCCAATCTTTGTTCCATTACGACTAAAAACTGCAACAGCATTCTTATCGTACCTATTCTCTGGATCTAGAATATAATCTAACTCTTCTCCAACTTCAATTTCTATATTTTGCTCTTTAAGATTGTGTGATAAACCAGCTATTTCAGTTACGAAAGAGTTGATTTCATATGGGAAATAAACTCCTAGAAATTCAAACTGATCTGTTGCAAGTCTTCCTTGTGTAAAAGCTAAAACATCAAAACTATCAAAGCTATTATCATTAGCCTCCCAGAAATTAAGGAACCTGTCTTTATCTAATCTTTCAAGGTTTATAAGTCTAGTAGAAATTAGTTCAAGCACATTATCTTCACTTGTATAGATTTTATCAGTATGTGGAAAATCCGGATAACATAAAAAGCCATCTTTAATAGCATTATTTAAATCATCTTTTCTGTACTTAAAAGTTAAGCCTTGTGAGCTTGTTCTTTTAAATTCACCAACCAAATGTCGATCATAGCTATGACCTTTTCTCCAACTTAAATATATTTTTTTAACTAACATTTCCACAGCGTTCTAATAGGGTATTGTACCTATATTCTACTAATGTAATAATAAATTCTTTTCTGTCTTTTGTCAAGTAAGTATTTGCATGTCTCATTCCCAATTCAATATCAGCATTATAAACACATTCCTTTATCTTATCCTTTGAATAGCTCCTTCTAAACTTATCTATTTTAGAATCAACTATTTCACTATAAGTATTACTGATATTATTAATTAGATCATAATGATTTAACTTCTCGTTTTCCCATCGAATATGAGATGCAGATTTAATATTGTTAATATAGTTCTCAAGAGCATTATTCTCATTATTTGTGAACCTATTCAAATTCCTCTCTATAATTTCATGGCCTAAGCTACTTCCATTATCAAATAGAGGAGCGAAAGAGTTTGACAATATTGGAGTAACTTTTCTACCTATTATTTTTTCTTTAAGGATATTTAAAAGTGAGATTCCTATCAATTTTCTAAGTGAAAGACGGTTTTTAATTAAATATTTCTTTCTATCCTTAATTTTATGTAACAATGCCCAATTTTGTTGATGCCGATCTCTGTTGCCTATAATTGCATCATAAATTATCATTTCAATGATGTAATCAATCTTGCAGTTCTTATCATTCATCAGTTTAATAAAGACTTCTATAAGTTGAAAAGTATGATCTGTCCCTTTTTTTACATCAAATCCTTTTTTTAATGCAGTAAGAAAATTCTGCCCATGAGTAAGTGATTCATTCTCGTTTACATTATGAATATATTTACTTAAGCTACCAAAATGATCGATTCCATCATGCAAACAATAAGCTGAATTATAATCCACAATATCCAAACCAAATATTTGACCAATTTTACTTGCAATAACTTCACACCAAAATTCCCATGGATATCTATTTAATGACTCCTTAAAAAAAAATCTATTACCTAATTCATCTTGTACTGTAACTTTTGATCTTGTTCCATAAGCATTTTCCCAATCGAATTTAGTCCAAGATGTTATATCTGTATAGGTTGTGTTCATTCTGTTTTTTAATATAAAATCAAGATATAAAAAAAAGACACTATCTAGAAGAAAGTGTCTTTAATTTATTAACTTTCAAATCCTTTATTTTCTAGATTCAATTAAAATGTCAAGCAACTTAATACCTGCTTCAGTTACGATGGTACCAGGACCGAAGATCGCAACAGCACCAGCTTCGGATAGATAATCATAATCCTGTGGAGGAATTACACCACCAACGATCACCATGATATCTTCGCGGCCTAATTTCTTAAGCTCAGCAATTACCTGAGGTACTAAAGTTTTATGACCTGCAGCTAAACTTGAAACACCCATGATGTGAACATCGTTCTCAACAGCTTGTTTCGCAGCTTCAGCAGGCGTTTGGAATAATGGTCCGATATCAACATCGAATCCCATATCTGCATAACCTGTAGCAACAACTTTTGCTCCTCGGTCGTGACCATCCTGACCCATTTTAGCGATCATAATACGTGGACGACGTCCTTCCATTTCTGCAAAATCGTCTGCCATCTTACATGCTTTAGCGAATTGGTCATCGCCAGCAGATTCACCTGAATATACTCCTGAAATTGATCTAATCACGGCTTTATATCTTCCAAATACTGTTTCACATGCGTCAGAGATCTCACCTAATGAAGCACGTTTTTGTGCTGCATCAACTGCTAAAGCAAGAAGGTTACCTTCACCTGTTTCACAAGCTTTAGTAATTGCTTCTAATGCTTCTTTAACCTCATCATTATTTCTATTTTTCTTCAGTTCAGCTAAACGCTCGATCTGTGCTTTACGTACTGCTGTATTATCAACCTCTAGTGTTTCGATCGGATCTTCTTTCTCCAATCTGTATTTATTAACACCAACGATGGTTTCTTTCTTCGCATCAATACGTGCCTGCTTACGAGCTGCTGCTTCTTCTATACGCATTTTTGGTAATCCGGTTTCAATAGCTTTTGCCATTCCACCTAATTCCTCAACCTCTTCGATCAGTTTCCATGCTTTATGAGCGATCTCATGCGTTAATTTCTCAACATAGTAAGAACCTGCCCATGGGTCAACTGATTTACAAACGTGAGTTTCATCCTGGATATATAATTGCGTATTACGAGCGATACGTGCAGAGAAGTCAGTTGGAAGTGCAATTGCTTCATCCAATGCATTTGTATGTAATGATTGAGTGTGACCTAAAGCTGCACCCATTGCTTCAACACATGTACGAGCCACGTTATTGAATTGATCCTGCTCTGTTAAACTCCAACCTGAAGTTTGAGAGTGCGTACGTAATGCTAATGACTTAGGATTCTTAGGATTGAATTTCTTAACGATCTTCGCCCATAACATACGAGCTGCTCTCATCTTAGCGATCTCCATGAAGTGGTTCATACCTACTGCCCAGAAGAAAGAAAGACGTGGAGCGAAAGCATCGATATCCATACCTGCATTCACACCAGCTTTAAGGTATTCCATACCATCAGCTAATGTATATGCTAACTCAATATCTGCTGTTGCACCAGCTTCTTGCATGTGGTAACCCGAGATTGAGATAGAGTTGAATTTTGGCATATTTTGAGAAGTATACTCAAAAATGTCAGCGATGATCTTCATTGATGGTAGTGGAGGATAGATGTATGTGTTACGTACCATGAATTCTTTAAGAATATCATTTTGGATCGTACCACTTAATTCTTCCAATTTTACTCCTTGTTCTAAACCAGAAACGATATAGAAAGCAAGTACTGGAAGTACTGCACCGTTCATGGTCATAGAAACTGACATCTTATCCAGTGGAATTTGATCAAATAAGATCTTCATATCCAGGATAGAGTCGATAGCAACACCTGCTTTACCCACATCACCTTCAACACGTTGGTGATCTGAATCATAACCACGGTGAGTAGCTAAGTCGAATGCTACTGATAAACCTTTTTGTCCGGCAGCTAAGTTTCTGCGATAGAAAGCATTTGATTCTTCAGCAGTTGAGAATCCTGCATACTGACGGATTGTCCAAGGACGCATTACATACATCGTAGAGTAAGGACCTCTTAAGAAAGGTGCTTTACCAGCTGCATAGTTCAAATGCTCCATTCCCTGAAGATCCTCTTTAGTAAAACCTGGTTTTACTTCGATCTGCTCAGGAGTCATCCAGTTAGAAGTAGCATCTTTGATGGTATTTTCTGACGCTGGATGATTATTAATATTTATGTCTTTATATGATGGTTTCATAATTTTTCAGATTTTAGATGATAGATGATAGAAGTTAGATGAGTCTACTTTCTATTGTCTATTATCTTTAGTCTTTACTACTCAATACCTAATTCATTTTGGAATTTCTCTAAAGTCTCAAGAACATTTGATTTCACATGAATGAAATGCTCTAAACCTTTCGCTTTAAGATCATCAAGAATAGCTTTAGGATAACCTGCAACTACTGTGATACCTTCATTAAGCTCATGAACTTTAGGTGCTAATTCAGCATATTCATCATCAGAAGAACAAACAACTACGATATCAGCATTTGCTTTCTTAGCTGCTTCGATTCCTTCTTCAGCTGATTTGAATCCAGCATTATCAATTACTTCAAAACCTGCACAAGCGAAGAAGTTACTTGCAAAAGTAGCTCTTGCTTTACGCATATTCAGGTTTCCATAAGTTAACATGAAAACAACAGGGCGCTTATTTGCAGTTGCGAAAAGATCAGTTCTATAACGTAATCTTTCAAATGCCTGTGCACCTCTGTATGGTTTTAAAGTCTCGAATTTAGTTTTCTCATCAGTGATATCATACTCGAAAAGAATGTCTGCATCTAACTCAGTTTCCATCTTTTCAGTGAAATTTGGGAATTGGTTAGTGCCTAAGAAGATCTCTTTTCTATTCGCGATATCCATATCACGTTTTTGAGCCATCTCTCTGATCGTTTCTTGAATGAAACCGGCGTGAAGAGCTTCAATGAATCCACCTTTATCTTCAACCTCAAGGAATAATTTCCATGCTTCAGTTGCGATAGAGTTTGTTAATGATTCGATATAGTAAGAACCTGCAGAAGGATCAACAACTTTATCTAAATATGATTCTTCTTTAAGTAATAATTGCTGGTTACGTGCGATACGCTCACCGAATTCAGTTGGCTCAGCGAAAGACTCATCAAAAGCATTTACTGTTAATGAATCTGTACCACCGATCACAGATGACATAGCCTCAGTTGTTGTTCTTAACATATTTACGTATGGATCATAAACAGTTTTGTTCCAACTTGAAGTAGTCGAATGAACAAACATTTGAGCAGTTTCTTTATTTGATGGTTTATATGCTTCGATCATATTTGCCCATAACATACGAGCAGCTCTGATCTTAGCAATTTCCATGAAGTAGTTACTACCTACGGCAAAGTCGAAACGCATTTTTGGAGCGATTTCGTCGATGCTTAAACCTTCGTCTGTAAGTTTATTCAGATATTCAGAAGCTGTTACTAGCGCAAATGCTAATTCCTGAACGATGCTTGAACCACAGTTATGGAAGATACTTCCATGAACGGCGATTGCTTTGAATTGAGGTGCTTTTGCACTCATTTTGATCAATTCTTTAGCCATAAGAACTGAATCAGAAGTACCGGTCATTGCTAACTCGGTATAAGGGTTGAAAGTGATAGAGCCACTTACTTTTTTAAGGTCAACTTTCTGACTTCTTAAATAAGCGAAATAGTTCTCTAAAATTTCTAGTTGGTGGCTACCGCAAATGATATTGATCTCAATTGCTGTAGCTTCAATATTTTTAAGGAGAATACCGAATTGTTTTTCTGATAGGAACTCGGTCAGGATGAATCCTAAAGATTCAATTCCGCGATTTAATACGAAAAGCGCTTTTTTGTTTGCTTCTTTTAAATCTTCAACCACAATGTCCTGTCTGATCAACCAGTTGTTGTCAGAAGTTCTATTTCCCCTAACGAATGGAAAAGCACCCGGCTTAGAATCTAATTGCTCTAAATTAGCAACATCCTCAGCACGATAATAAGGCTTCACATTGATGCCTTCATTGGTTTTCCAAACCAGTTTTCTGTCGTAATCAGCTCCCTTTAAGTCTTTGATGATCACATCTTCCCACTCTTGAGTGGTAACCTCAGGAAACTCAGAAAACAATTTTTCAAATCCTTTTTCTGTTGAATTCATGATTTTTTGTTTCAAATTTGGTTTAAATACCCTAAAATTTCGGACTGCAAATTTAATACAAAAAGTAATTGATTATGAAAAAACTAGCCTTTTCGTGTTAATTTTTTCACAGTGATTATTATCAATTTTCAGGCTGGGAGATTTTCCTAAATTTGTAAGGAATGGTAAACTTATTGACTAATACGATAAAAAACTT
>PARP01000073.1 GCA_002711565.1 Bacteroidota bacterium | reverse complement strand
CTCTTCCGATCTCCATGCGAATAGCCAATGGTTTGATTACCGGTCCTGATAATCCACCTGTTACAGTTGAAAGAATTGGCTTCTTGGTTTTAGCATCGATCGCCATTCCTAAGAATGTGTTTACAAGTGATACAGCATCAGCTCCCGCTCCTTCAATACCTTTAGCGATCTCAGTAATATCCGTTACGTTCGGAGAAAGCTTAACGATAAGTGTTTTATCATATACTTTACGTATAGCCTCTGTTACTCTCACTGCTGATGCGCAATTAACACCAAATGCCATTCCGCCTTCTTTTACATTCGGGCAAGAGATATTCAATTCGATAGCATCTATTCCATCAATCTCATTTACTTTCTCAGTTACGGCAATATAATCTTCTAAAACTGAACCATTCACATTCGGAATGATCTGAGTGTCGTATTTTTTGATACGTGGCCAGATCGTATTGATAAAGTAATCGATTCCTTTGTTTTGTAGTCCTACTGCATTTAACATGCCAGCAGGAGTTTCAGCTAGACGTGGGTATGGATTTCCTTCTCTATTATGAAGTGTTAGTCCTTTTACAAAGATGCCTCCTATATCATCAAGGTCCATGAAATCAGTGAACTCTTCACCAAAACCAAAAGTTCCCGAAGCTGTTGTTACCGGGTTTTTTAATGCTAAGTCGTGGACATTTACTTTTAAATCTACCATGTTAATTCATTTACATTAAATACTGGACCTTCTGTACATACGCATCTGTTACCTGTTGTAGTTTCAGTAATACAGCATAAACATGCTCCGAAACCGCAGGCCATAGTGTTCTCTAATGATACTTCACACTCTATTCCATTCTTCTGTGCGATCTTACCGATGGCGTGCATCATTGGATCCGGACCACAAGTGAAAATGTGTGTAAAATCTGTAATGTTTTGGAAAACTGAATGATCAGTTACTCTTCCTTTTTCTCCTAAGCTTCCATCTTCAGTTGTGATCTTTACTTCACCATATTGCTCAAATTCTTCAATTAAATGAATGTCTTTGGCAGCTCTACCACCTAATAGGAATGTAACGTCGTTTCCGGCTTCTTTTTGTTTCTTTCCGAGTAATACAAGAGGTGCAATTCCTGATCCACCACCAATGATCAATACTTTCTTATTCTCCGGAGTGCTAAATGAATTTCCCAGAGGATAGATCATATTCAGATTGTCGTTCAGCTCTAACTGGCTCAATAACTGAGTTCCTTTACCAATGATCTTTACAAAAAATCCTACAGTCTTTTTATCATAGTCGACACTGTAAACTGAGAATGGTCTACGTAGAAATACATCAGCTGTATTATCTACTCTCAATTCTGCAAAATTCCCGGCTTCAATGTTCTCAGGAACAACTGGTAATTCAAGATCCAGTATATAGGTATCTTCATTTAGCAGTTTAATTTCCTTAACCTTACAATCTTGTATTTTCTTCATGAAACTAATTTAAAAAAAAACCGCCTCAAGGACGGTTATAAATTATTTATCTTCTGATGTTTCAGCTTCTTTTTCGGTAACTTCTTCAGCTTCGTCTTCAAAACTCAGCATGTCTTTGGAAAGAAGTAAATTATACCATTGGATCACCTTCTTAATATCAGAAACATAAACTCTGTCCTGATCATATTCAGGCATCACTTCTTCGAAGAAAGCTTTCAATTCATTTCCACTAGATTTGTGGTTGATCGCTGCTTGCCCTTCTTGCTTATCGAATATGGATTTGAAAACATCTTTTAATGGTACATCCTCGATCTCTCCAAAAATACTGATCTCTTCTAATGAACTGATACGTTCGTGAGCAAAGGCAGTAATGCGCTTTCCATCTAGTAATGATTCTACGATCACTCCATTCTTCGATTGGGTTACCACTTTAAATAATCCTGGCTTCCCGGCTATTGCTAAAATTTCGCTTAAATCCATAGTTTAAAATTTCGGCAAAAATATAAAAATTAAAGATATGTTTGAGATTTAAATGCTTCTGAAGCTAAATTATTCGGTAGTTTTTATACTCTCCAATTCTCCATCCAATGAGCTTTTCAATGAATTGGAGCAATCTTCTTCTAAATGAGACTTTTGTATGTTTTGAATTATATTCGAATACCCATCCTTTGGCCTTTATTCTTTTATCCATTACTCTAGGGTGAGAGCCTTCAAATTTGACTAAATACGGCATCTGATCATATTCAAATTCTAATGAGTCTTGATTCGATAATTCCCACTGGTCATTTTGCCAATAATTCTGACTGTTTTTTAATCGCTCCAGTTGAATCGTTGGTTCTTTTACCCAACCATAATGATAAATGTCTGCATCAACTTTTTTAACATTCAGCTTTCTATTATCAATTCTAAAACCTTGAGCATCTTTATAGGATTTGATCTTTGCATTATTTCTAATGATCCGGATCTCATTTCTGTACCATTTGCGGGAATCACCATAATGATCATAATCTCCATAGAAATGAATGAAGTTGAAAAGTAAGCCTTCAACATTCTGATTCGAGAGATTTTCTTTACATGATCTTAAGATTTCTTCATGATTTTTCTCATGAACTACTTCATCTCCTTGAAGGTAAAAGATCCAATCAGTATCTTTTGAGATATGCGTTAGAGCTTTATTGGTTTCATTGGCTAAAATCTCACCATTAGAATTGAGATTTTCGTCCCAGTCAGACTCAATAATTCTGATCTTTTCAGACTTAATAGACTGAATTAATTCTAAAGTGTTGTCTTCTGACTTTCCAACCAGAACAACATACTCATCTATAATAGGTAAAATAGAATTGATCGACTCAACGATCGGATAATCGAAGCGAACAGCATTGCGAATGAAGGTGCAAGCACTGATCTTCATCGCTCTTAAATATTTACAACTCCTCTATAATTATGTGGAGTGATCTTCTTTAAGTCTGTTTTCAGCTCTTCACTGATATTTAAGGTGTCGATGAACTCATGAAGAGATTTTTGATTGATCACAGAGTTCACTCTAGTCAAATCTCTCAATGCTTCGTATGGATTTGGATAATTCTCTCTTCTAAGAATTGTTTGGATCGCCTCAGCAACTACTGCCCAGTTATTTTCAAGGTCAGCATCGATCTTTTCTTTGTTAAGGATAAGTTTGTTCAATCCTCTCAATGTAGAATTGATTGCGATACACATATAAGCGATCGGTAAACCAACATTTCTTGTAACTGTAGAATCTGTAAGGTCTCTTTGAAGTCTTGAGATCGGAAGTTTAGCAGCTAAATGTTCACTAATTGCATTTGCTAATCCTAAGTTTCCTTCTGAGTTCTCAAAATCGATAGGATTTACTTTATGAGGCATCGCTGAAGAACCAACTTCTCCCTTTTTGATCTTTTGTTTGAAGTAATCCATAGAGATATATGTCCAGATATCTCTGTTAAGATCAATGATGATATTGCTAATACGTTTCAAAGTATCGAAATAAGCAGCCATATTGTCATAGTGCTCGATTTGAGTTGTAGTTTGAAGACGGGTTAATCCTAGGTTGTCTTTTAGAAAGTTATTTCCGAATTCAACCCAATCAATTTCCGGATATGCGATATGGTGAGCATTGAAATTTCCTGTTGCTCCACCGAATTTACCATTAACCGGAATAGTCTTGAATAATTTCAATTGAGCTTGGATTCTTTCCACAAAAACAAAAACCTCTTTACCTAAGCTAGTAGGAGAAGCAGGTTGTCCGTGAGTACGTGCTAAAAGTGTGGTGTCTGCCCATTCAGTACTCAATGCTTCTAACTTAGTGATCATATCTTCAAGAAGAGGAATGAAAACGTCGGTATGAGCATCCTTCATTGAGCATGGAATCGCTGTATTATTGATGTCTTGGGAAGTTAAACCGAAATGAATAAATTCTTTATGATCAGTAATCCCTAACTCATCGAATTTGTCTTTTAAATAATACTCAACAGCCTTAACATCATGGTTGGTCACTTTCTCGATGTCTTTTACTTTTTGAGCTTCATCCTCATTAAAGTTTGCAATGATATCACGTAAAGCTACATATTTTGATTTGTCGAAATCTGCAAGTTGAGGTAATGGTGCTTCACAAAGAGCAATAAAATATTCTACCTCTACAAATACTCTGTACTTGATCAATCCTGCTTCTGAGAAGTATCCTGAAAGATCTTTTGTTGCTTTTCTATAGCGACCGTCTACCGGTGAAATTGCGTTTAATGATGTTAAATTCATGAGTGTCGATTTAAAGTGCAAAAATAATGAAGTTTGATGAGAATGTTAGCATAATTATTGATGTTGGGTCTAAGACCCTTTTCAAAGGGTCTTAGACCCGATGTTTTTGCTAAATTTACATTAATGGAACAAACTGATAAGAAGGAACTCATCCGAAGTATTTATTTCCCCACTTTATTTCTTGTGCTAATTTGGTTGATCAAGATCGCCGAGATCATTTTCAATACGAGTTTCAGCTATTTAGGTGTTTATCCATTGAAGTTTGAGGGATTGATCGGAATACTTACTTCACCTTTGCTTCATGGAGATCTAAAGCATCTCGTTGCAAATAGTACAAGCTTTTTTGTATTAGCAAGTTGTTTATTCTTTTTCTACCGTAAGATCGCTTATCCTGTTTTTATACTGATCTATTTCTTGAGTGGATTTTGGTTGTGGTTTATCGGTAGAGGTTCTTATCATATCGGTGCTTCTGGGGTAATCTATGGTCTTACAGCTTTTTTATTTATAAGTGGATTGATCAGAAGAAATCCTCCGCTCATGGCCATAACACTTGTGGTTACTTTTCTTTATGGGAGTATGATCTGGGGTGTTTTTCCGGAGTTTTTCCCTGAAGAGAATATTTCCTGGGAAGGCCATTTAACGGGATTGGTGGCAGGGTTTGTAATGGCTATTTACTATCGAAAAAGTGGTCCCCAACCAAAAGCTTATGATTGGGGAGATGAGGACGACCTAGATGAAGATGATGAAAATGCGTATTGGAATCGTCCAGTAAAGTAGTCTGTCTTAGTATTTAGAGTTAAAACTTAAGTCCAACCTTTATCGAAATCTCAGCCTGGAACTTTTTTGTTTTGTATTCTGTATTTCCAACACTAACTTTTTCATTGTTCAAAACATAATGAAATGCACCCCAAGGTTCAATATAGAACTTCTTATATACAGGAACAATGTACCCTAGACTTGCAGTTGCTACATAATTATTAAAATCATGTGAAGAATCATCGATCTTGGAAGTAATTGAATTATTCCACATTTCAAAACTGGCTCCAAACCACCATCCTTTAAAATCTTTTTGTGGAAAATAATCGATGATGACTGCAGTAGCAGTTGTTTCCAAATTTGTAAAATCATCATTTCCCATAAGCTTATCTGGCATTGTGAAACCGGCAATAAGTCCTCTAAATCTGATGTGCTTATATCCATACCATAGTTGAGCAGAGTAACCAAGTTTCCCTTGGGTTGCACTCATGACGATTGGTAATAGATCAACTGCAACACCATAAGAATGATTTGAAGCTTGATCAGACTTTTCTGAAGTTGATTTTTGTTGTGCATTTGTTGTAAAAACAACAAGCATAAGTATAAATAGTAGGCATATTTGTCTTTTCATATCATAATGTTTAAAGATTACGATACAAAAGTCGGGAGTCTTGTGGAACTGATTGATCCACAAATGTTACCAAATATTATTTACTGAAGATTTCTTTCCTGATCCGGCTTAATGATTTAGGAGCAATACCTAAATAATTTGCTATATGGTAAAGTTGAACCTTCTGAAGAATGTCGGGATGCTCATTTAATAGATTCTCATAGCGTTGCTTTGCTGAAAGTACCTGTAGATCAATACTATGCTGAGCTATTTTTATAAAGGATTGTTCGATAAGGATCCGTCCTAATCTTTCAAGCTTTGGGATCTTGATATATAAATCTTCTAAAACAGCTTGCTTTATAATGAATAAGTTTGTGTCTTCAATTGCTCTGATGTTAATATTCGCAGGAATTTGTTTTAATCGGCTTAAATTATAGGTAACCCAATCACCTTCGAACGCAAAATCCGTTGTTAATTCATCTCCATTATCTGTGGTTTTGGAGTAGATCAAGACTCCTTGACTGACGAATGCTACAAAATCACAGATTTGCCCTTCTGTAAGTAAGAGTTCATTCTTTTTTAAAGCTTTAAACTCTAATGATCTATTAAGAATAACTAATTCTTCATCTGATAAAGAAATGATCGAGTCGATTGATTGTTTTATTCTTAAGATCTTATCCATATCACA
Organism: Bacteroidota bacterium; assembly: GCA_002711565.1. GTDB lineage: Bacteria > Bacteroidota > Bacteroidia > Bacteroidales. Next base: position 14,152 of record PARP01000073.1, on the reverse strand, counting down.
AGATAGCGAATATATCTTACTAAGCCTTTGTGTTGAGAATGAATTTATTATAAATGAATAATAATAAAGCAGTACCTAATCCAATTCCTGCAAAAACAAACCTGATCGATCCCGGATTTTGGTTCTGACTTAACATATTTGTCAGTTCTGTACTGTTCATATTGAAATACTGCATTCCTTTTTCAAATAAAAGAGCATCATCCATTGCATTTAAATCAGCTAAGATTCCAACACCTTTATCAGCTAGATCCTGAGCCAGGAAGTTAAATTTATTCGACATGCTTCCATATAATGATCCAGATAGTAAACCACCTAAAACATTACCTCCGGCAAGTGGTAAGTAACTTACACCCATATATAATGCTACCTTATCTTTAGGTGCAATTCTTCCAATATATTCTTGAATACGTGGCGAACTGGCCATTTCACCAAATGCAATTGTGATAACACCAAATGCGATGTAAATTCCAAGGTCATTCAATCCAAATTGGCTCATTCCTGCAGCAATGACAACCGCTCCTGCTGTCATAGAAACAATAGGTTTCACTTTCATGATCAAACTAGAAATAATAACCTGGAAGAAAATGATAATAAATGCAGCGATATTAATGATTTGTTCAGGGTGAACAATTCCAATTCCGTTTACTTCTGTTCCGATGAAACTTGCAATTAATGGTGATGAATTATAAAGATCAGTGGTGTCAACCCATTGTGTAATATATACCGGAAGAGTGAAGAACATCTGCATATACATGGTCCAGAAACCAACCATGATAATGATGAACATCAGGAATTTTACATCACTTAGAGCAATACCCATATTTTTAAAGATCTGCTTAAGAGTTTCTAAAGTTGATTCCTTCTTCTCATCTTTATTTTTAGCAGGTTCCTTATAGAACATCAGAAGTACAACATTAAATAATATCACAGCTGCACACATCCAGAAAACATAATTCCAATCTAATGCTCTTAATCTTGAAGCAACAAAAGGCCCTATCCAACCACCTACATTAACGATCATATAAAAGATCCCAAATCCAATGGTATCAGTTTCCTTAGTTGTTGTTTTAGAAACTGTAGCTACAATAATTGGTTTGAATAATGCGCCACCAATCGCAACGACCATGAAGGCTGAGAAAACTAAGAAATAGGTGTTGAATTCACCCATGAAATAATATCCCGAAGCAAGTGTAACAAATGCTGCCAATAATACTTTTCTGAATCCGTATTTATCGGCAATTGCGCCACCAAGAATAGGAAGTAAGTAGAGAATTCCGGTTACGAATGCCTGCATGATACCTCTTTGTGAATCAGTGAATCCAAGTCCGCCTTCAGATACAGGATTAGTTAGATAAACTGATAATACAACGAACATTCCGTAATAGGCCCAACGTTCAAATAATTCCATTAAGTTGGCAACCCAAAAAGTTGCAGGAAATTTCTTTAATGTCGTAAAAAAACTCATTCTTCTTTTAGTTTTAAATAGGGTAGGAGTTTCTGAAAATCAGTCTTTGAGATCAAAGTTGAATCAAACAGATCATTCAGATTTGAAAACTCCCTTTCCTTCCTTCGGTTAACAATAAATTTGGTAAAATCGAGGCTAATATAAGGATGTTTTAGCAATTCCCTGAAGCTGGATTTGTTAATGTTCAGTTTGCTCAATTCATAGTTATTATCGATCAATATTTGATCTTCTATTTGCTGGTATTTTAAGGAATCCAAACCATAAACTTCCATTAATTGTTCTTTAGAATGATAGCCTCCTAAAAGTGATCTATACTTAATAATTCGCTTTGCAAAAACAGCCCCAATCCCTCGTATTGAAACTAATTCAGAAGAATCTGCAAGATTAATTAGAATTTTAGCCTGAGTCTGAGTCTGAGCTTGTGCTTGAGCTCTCCTATCCCAATTCCCATTCGCTCTCGCACTTCTGATTTGAATGTGCTCTTTCAATCTCTCATACTTCAAACTATCAACGACATACATCTTCTTGAAATCAGATCTCTTATAAAACTTTCCACCTTTGTTTCGATAATTCAGAATACTTTGAGCCTGCTTTTTAGAAAAGCCTAGAAGTTGCAAACTATCTAATGAGATCGTATTCGGGTCAAAGTCAAATACTTGATTGTATTTAGCTTGTTCGGCCTCATAAATGCTATCAATTAAAGCACAGTTGATAAGAAATTGCTCACGAATATGATCCGGATCACGGATCAAGTTGTTCATGAAAATGTTGAATAGTATCCCTAGGATGATCAGTATGATAAGTGCGAATATTCCACGCCTTTCTCTCTGATTGAAGTAAAAATAGTCCTCTAAAAAATTAAGCATAAAAAACCCATAGTTTCCTATGGGTTAATTCCAATATTTTGATTTCGTCCGCTTATTTATAGCGTTTTATTTCTCCGGATCTAACTTTTGCCCAGTAAACTTTCAGGTCGCGCTTAACTTCAGGAGCTAAGATCAATAGTCCGATTATATTCGGGAATGCCATTGAAAGGATCATCATATCTGAGAAATCGAGTACAGCTCCAAGTTCAGAAGAAGCCCCAACAACGATGATTCCAAGGAATAATAATCTATAAACCGTAGCAGCGATCTTTCTGTTCCCGAACCACTTTTCACATATGGCACCAAACAGATAATCGAAGGCTTTCAATCCATAATATGACCATGAGATCATGGTTGAGAAAGCAAATAAGAATATCGCAATTACCAATATATAAGGGAACCAAGAGAATACACTTCCAAATGCTTGAGATGTCAACTGAGCACCTTCAACACCATTCGGGTTGGTATACATTCCTGTATAAATAATAACCAAAGCAGTGATCGTACAAATTACTACTGTATCTACAAATGGTTCTAGAAGTGCAACCAGACCTTCTTTAATAGGCTTATCAGTTCTTACTGCTGAGTGAGCAATCGCTGCCGAACCAACACCTGCTTCATTCGAGAAAGCCGCTCTTTGGAAACCAATAATTAATACGCCGATAAATCCACCTTTTAATGCTGGAGCTGAGAATGCGCCATTCCAGATCAGGCTGAATGCATTACCTGTTTGATCGATATTCATGAAGATGATGATCAATGCGGTAAGCACATATAAGGTGGCCATAATTGGAACGATCTTGTCGGTAACTTTAGCAATGCTCTTTATACCTCCAATGATCACAATACCAACGAGAATTGCTAAAATAATTCCGAAATAGGCACCATAATCAGCAATGGAAGGGAATAATAGAGAGAGTTGTGCAAAGGCCTGATTTGCCTGGAACATATTTCCACCACCAAACGAACCTCCAATTGCAAGTATTGCAAAAACAATAGCTAAGAATGAACCTAGCCATTTCAATCCTTTTTTCTTTAATCCGATATATAAATAGTACATCGGACCACCGGAAACTTGTCCAAAGATATCGATCTTACGATACTTTACACCTAGAGTACATTCCACGAATTTTGATGACATACCCAATATACCGGCAAGGATCATCCAGAAAGTAGCACCCGGTCCACCAATTACAATTGCAATTGCAACACTGGCGATATTTCCTAGTCCTACCGTTGCAGATAGTGCAGTTGTTAATGCCTGGAAATGGGAAACCTCACCTTTATGGTTAGGGTCGTCATATCTTCCTCTTACAATATCAATTGCATGTTTAAATCCTCTAATATTGATGAAGCGCATAAAGACAGTGAAGAATAACGCACCACAGATCAGCCAAACTACAACGAGTCTGATCGGACTGGTAATCACATTCCCACTATCATCATAAGCGATATTTCCTTCTTCGTCGTAAACTGTAGAGTCATAAACTCCTGCAGCTGAGAATGGATCCCAGAAAAGCACTGAGCTTAGTCCGTTCACGATCGGAACGAATGCATCATTAATTCGCTCACTTAATGTTTTGCTTTTAGCTTCCTCAGGAATAGTTTGGGCAATTGAATCGTTTTCAACACTTAAGCTGCTGTTTTCCTGAGCAGAAGTAGATAGATTTATTATTAGAAACAGACCTAATAATAGGGTGATTATCTGCGCTCTTTTCATTTCTTGCTGTTTTACTTTTCTTAATTCTTTGGATTGATGCACATCACAGGGATTTGAGAAGGATTATAGATCATCTTCTCTTCAGGAGCCCCCAGAATGAAACTTGGTTCAAATTCATCATTATTCGTCATGATAAGAATCAGATCAGCAGATTTTGAAACAGCATAATCCAACAATTGAGTTGAATATGCCGACTCAGATTCAGCTTCTTTTTCGATAAATTCTACCTTATTATGTTCAAATGCAGATAATATCTGATGGTTTACAGAATTGATATTTGAAACGATCTCAGGATCGGTTTCTTTATATTTATAAACGTGGATCTTAGAGTTAAAAACTTTTGCGAGCTTTACGGCCCAATCAACTTTCTGCTCAAATTCTATAGATTCATTAACAGGGAAAACAATGTTTTCATAACCACAGCCATAAGCTCTGTTCTGAACTACAATAACCGGTACATCAGAACTCATGATAATGCGCATGGCATGACTTCCAAAGATATGTTGGAATCCTTTCTTGCCATGAGTTCCTAAAACAACCATACAAGCTTCGATTTCTTTTGCAGTTGCATTGATCTCATTGAAAATACTTCCTTTCTTGATCTCGGTTCGAACTTCCAGATCATGTTGGAGTTTAATTGAATCTACAATTTCATCTAATTGATGTTGCAGGTCCTCGATCTTAAGCTTGTTTTTTTGTAAGTAAACTTTGGTGTCTTTGTTAAGCACGTGAAGGATATACACGTCGCTATTGAAGTTTTTGGCTAATTCCACTCCATGCTCAATGGCATTGGTACAGGCTTCAGAAAAATCTGTTGGAATAAGAATTACATTTCTACCCGAATCCATAAATAAAATTTAGTTCCACACACGAGCTAATGCTCAATAAGTCACAAATTTGGAAAAAATATTCCGCAATCACAATAATACAACAACTTCATCTACCAAATCAAAATTATTTAAAATGAAACAAAATAACCGCAATTTATTGTATCTTTAAATCCATTGATAACACGCCTGTTTTACTAATATTACAACTATATGAGCCTACTCACGATATCATTCGATTTCGAGTTTTATCCTTTACTGATAGTGATCGCCATTGCATGGTTGATCCCTACCGTGATGTCAATCTTTCGCTTGAACAAAGTTCCAACAGTGATCGTAGAGATCATCGTTGGATATTTCATAGGTAAATTCTTTTTACAGAGTTTTCATTCAGAGTCTGCAGTAATTCTGGATTATCTGGCGTTAATGGGCTTCATTTTCTTGATGTTTTTAAGTGGGCTTGAGATCGATGTTGACCAACTACTGGCATCAATTCCAAAACGCAGACTTACACTCACAAGATTCATAAAAAATCCTTTATTGGTTGGACTGACCTACTTTGTAGTGATGTTGATCGCCTCATATATTGCAGCTTTGGGACTTTCTTATGTTATAGATATTGGTAATGTTTGGTATTTCTCATTGATCATGGTCACCACATCAGTCGGGATATTGTTACCCGTCTTAAAGGATCGGTCTGAAACAAATTCTAACTATGGGCAAATGCTGATCACCGCTGCAGTTGTGGCGGATATATTCTCGATCATCTTATTCACAATTACAGCTTCTGTATTGAAGTTCGGAGTAAAAACAGAATTGCTTTGGTTGTTATCCATATTTGTACTTTTCTATTTGTTCATGCTTTCCGGGAAATGGCTTAGCAAGATCAATATTTTCCGTTCGATCTCCTATCAATTATCACATGCAGCTTCGCAGATCAAGATCCGTGGTACAATGTTATTGATCCTGATCTTTGTTGTAGTAAGTCAGTATCTCGGTGAAGAAGTTGTGCTTTTAGGTGCATTCCTTGGTGGCTTGCTTTTATCCATCTTCATGCATAAAGATCGCTCTCTTTTATTGATAAAACTTGATGGGTTTGGCTATGGATTCCTGATCCCGATCTTCTTTATTATGGTAGGAGTTAACTTTGATGCAGCAGCATTGGCTGATCTGGATCAAAGATCATATCTGATCCTAGGATTATTGCTATTGATAATGATCCTAGTTAAGGTTATTCCTTCATTCTTATGGATTAAACTTTTTGGGCCCAAGAAAGCTATGGCTGGAGGTGTTCTGATGTCTTCACAATTAAGCTTGATCATTGCAGCGGCAGCAATTGGATTGGAATTAGGAATTATTACCCCTGCACTAAATGCGAGCTTTATTCTATTAGCAGTTCTTACTTGTATCATTGCTCCAGTTGTATTTAACTTCCTGAATCCTAAGAAAAAAGTGCTAGATGAAAAAACAGTGATCGTTGGTGGAACATCCACAGGTGTTTTATTGGCACGCAGACTTCATTTACATGGAAGATCATCTGTTATAATTGAGAAGCATGTCGAAAGATATAATGAGATTAAAGCCAAAGGTCTGGAAGTAGTTTTGGGTAATGGTTTTGATATTGATATTTATGAAAAAGTTGGACTGGCTCCTGAAAATTATGTAGTTGTTTTAACTGGCTATGATGATAGGAATTTTGAGATCTGTAATCTGATCAGACATGAACTACAACATGAGAAATTGATCTCCAGGGCGGGAATAGCTTCGAATTATCAAAATCTTAAGAATATTGGTGTAGAGACTTTTGATGCTACCAGAATCTTAGCTAATGCAATCGAAAATCTTATAGAAAGACCATCTACTTATCATGCATTGATAGAATCCTTTGATCAATTTCATGTTGAGGAAATTGAGATCACAAATCCGAAAGTAGACGGAATTCAGGTGAAAGAAATCCCATTCCATGGTGATGGTACAATGATGATGATCCGTAGGGCGGATAATATGTATGTGCCTAACGGTGAGACTTACCTTAAACAAGGTGATGTGGTAAATGTATTTGGCTCAAATACAGCTTTGGATGATTTTAAGGATAAACTTTCAAAAGTCTAAGCTAAAAAATATTTTTCATTGCTTCGATCTGCTCTTTAGTTCCCAGAACAAAGATCTTTGAATTTGATATGATCTGCGTGTCGGCACTTGGGTTTAAAATGTACTTCCCTTCAGGGGTTTTAAAACCGATAATGTTTGCACCTGATTTCTGACGCACTCCCATCTCATAGATCGTCTTATTAAGCACCTCTTTAGGAAGTTCGTTACAAACGATCTCTTCGATATTAGTTGGATTGTCACCTTTTATTGACAGATGTTCGAGAAATTCGATCACATCCGGACGAGCAACTAATGTAGCCATATGTGCACCTCCAACTCTCTCCGGCATTACAACAGAGTTTACTCCAGCGATCTTAAGTTTCTTTTCAGTGCTTTCACTAGAAGCTCTACTGATGATCTTAATGTTTGGATTCATCGAGCGAGCAGTAAGGGCAACAAATAAATTATCTGCATCTTCTGGTAAAGTCGTTATCAATGACTTAGCCGTTTCGATCTTAGCATCAGAAAGAATCTGGTCTTGAGTAGCATCACCTTCAATAAATTTAATTTTTGCATCGAAATTATGCATCAGGTTGTCTTTATGCCTATCGATGATGATGAACTCATGATTATGAGCCATCAGGTCTTTAGCAGCTTGTTGCCCGTTTCTGCCAAATCCACATATGATCACATGATTTTCCATTTTCTTTCGTATTGATTTTTTCTGATAACCGCTTAAAATATAACTTAACTGACCTTCGAAGAACTGAGTTGTAAGGATGGATACAACATAAGCTAAAACACCTAAACTACTTAATATTAAAGTAATCGTGAATACCTTACCCATGGTGCTCAATTCCTGAACTTCACGGAAACCTACGGTGGAGATCGTAATTGTGGTCATATAGAAAGAATCCAGTAATGAATATCCTTCAATGAACATAAACCCAAATGTTCCGTAGCTGAGTAGTAGTACCAATAGAACTACCGCGAATAATACTCTGGTTAAGTTGCTGTCTTGATTCAAAAGGCGTCTTTTTATACAAATATAAGCAGAAAACATTCAAGAACTACCTATTAGTTTTGCTCCTATTTTGCATTCCAAACATCGTTTTTTGTCGCAGTATTCTTTTTTAAGTTCGATAAGTCCTTGAGACTCCAGTGCATTACTAACCCTTATTTCACAAGCTTTCCATTGCCTTAGTATTGAGTTTTGCTCTGGTTTTAAGCTTTCAAGAATTTCTATCGCTCTTGATTTTAGTGAGCTTGTTGAGGTGAGTTCACCTAAGCCGAAAATGAAAGGAATTACCGTGTTTATAATTAGCAATATGACTCCATCTGTACCAATTTGTTTATGCTTACTGCTACTGATCTTGTTAAAGTGATAATGTGTGTCCCAAAATTCATTTGGTGTTGACCCGAAGACTGCAAGCAGTTGTTTAGGCGTTTCTGCTTCTAATACTGATCTTAGTAATTGTTTTTCTTTGAGCAGCAATGAACAAAGCTGTGCGATTCGAATAGTAGGAAAGTTGGAAGGTCTCAAGCGCAGGAAGTTCCAATACGACTTTTCGATTGGTGTAAGCCCATGTTTATGTTTTAGGAATTGATATTCCTTTGCTAAACTTTGCGGATATGATTCTTCAAATTCATCATCAAGAAAACCAGCCTGTCCGAAGAATAGTGCTTCTAACTGAAGTGGGTCATGAAGATGTTTCTTGATCAGTTTAAATGATATGGATTTGGATAAAATGTGAAATGCATATTCATTTTTCTTAAACCCAAAATTCTTAGCCAGCATATTAAAGAATACTTGTTCATGATCATTATTGGCAATGATCATTTGCTCTTTAAAACTTTTGAACTTCCTATGTAAACGATCTATTGAGCATGAATGGATCATATCCTTAATTGTAATTGGATCTGCTTTTTGGATTAGCTTTTGGCAAGGGACCCAAAGAGTATGGGACTTTAGGTTGAGGTATCTACTGTACAAGGAGGGATCATATAAAGACTTAAGTTCGAGAGTTGGAATGGCAAGGTTAGATGTGTGTGTTTCTATAAGATCATGAGAATGAACAACGTGTAGAATTACAGACTTGTAATTTGGATCAAATTGATGGGAGTGTTTGAACCAGTCGCTGCTTTTTACATGTATTTCAACGTTTCCGGCCCATATCGATCCATCTACTTTAATTAGAGCTTCTTTAAAATCGGGACCGGCATCCTTATTCTTATAACCGGGTTTTTTAATGATCAACTCACAGCCTTCAGTTGTATATAGAGGGATCTTTAAAAGCTGAAACTGCCATAGATAAGAAAGGAAATCTTCATTCATAGGAATTAATCTTTCCTATACATTCCCAAAATCAATGAACGTCGCACAAAAAATTAGTAGGCCATTAATTGTCGCTTTAAATGAGTAGAATCAATCTAAAGATTATCAATTACTTAAGAGATATATATAGAATTTTGGATTCATATCGTTTTATTTATACATTTGTTGAGGAATTAAAACGTTTAGGTAATCTGCTATGAGTGAAACAGATCTTCTGATCCAAGGTGTTGAGTATAAGATTAGAAAGCTGTTAAATCGTTATGAGAAACTTGAGCAGTCGCATGACAAAACTCAATCGGAAAACCTTTCATTAAAACAGGAAATAGAAGAAAAAAACAATTTAATAGAAGAACTAAAACAAGAAATACAAAAAATTAAACTAGCAAAGTCGCTTGAGTCAAAAGAAGGCCCAAATGAAGCTAAACTAAAAATTAATGAACTGGTGCGGGAGATAGATCATTGTATTGGATTATTAAACCAGTAAATGCGCATCATTTTGTTGAACTAAAAAATGGATACTTTAACTATATCAGTAACAATCGCTGACAGACCATATAGACTAAATATAAAGAAAGAGGAAGAGGAACAGATACGGAAAGCAGCTAAAAATATTAACGAACGTATCAAGCAATATTCTGAAAACTTCGCTTTTAATGACAAACAAGATTTATTAGCAATGGTATCGCTTGAATACGCAAACAGCTCACTGGTTTATAAAGACAGTTTAAGTAGTTCAGATCAACAAATGAAGGAGAAGTTAACTCAGTTAGATGAGTTATTATCAGAAAATATCGATTAGTTAATCTAATCAACGAGATATCCGCATTAATTCACTAATGTTTGTAAACTCAACATTATTAACATTAGAGTAAAGCTCAGAAATTCGTAGGACAGGCCTCAGCTCGATTCGTCGAGAACTGTAAAAAGTCAGTGGAAGTTCGAAAAATTTGGCAACTCTATACGTGTCGTATAGGGGTTTACTAAACCTCGAATTAATGCGGATTATTTTTTTAGCCAAGCCTTCCTTCAGTGCGACATTGCGATTAATATAAGCACTATGGACCCTATATTATTGAATGTCATTATTGGAATCGCAGCCCTTGTAATTGGCGGTTTTATAATGAACTTTGTGATCCGTAAATCGGCAGAGAAAAAGAGCGGATCGATCATTAAAGAAGCTTACCAGAAAGCTGAAGTGATCAAGAAGGATAAAATTCTACAGGCTAAAGAAAAATTCCTTCAACTTCGTGCCGAACACGAAAAACTGATCAATGAGAAGGATGTTAACATCCAGCGTTCCGAAAATCGTTTGAAGCAAAAAGAATCTTCAATCAACCAAAAGATCGAAGATGTTCAGCGAAAGCGTAAAGAAGTTGATCAGATCAAGACCAACCTAACTACTCAACTGGATGTTGTAAGTAAGAAGCAACAAGAAGTTGAAAAATTACACCAACAACAGGTTGTTGAATTAGAGAAGATCTCAGGATATTCTGCAAGTGAAGCTAAAGATCAATTAGTTCAATCTATGGTTGATGAAGCCAGATCCGATGCTGCTGTTCAGATCAAAGAGATCGTTGAAGAAACAAAGATCAATGCAAATACTGAAGCAAAGAAGATTGTGATCGAAACGATTCAGCGTACTGCAGCAGAAAATGCTATTGAGAATACAGTTTCTGTTTTCAATATTGAAAGCGATGAAGTTAAAGGTCGTATCATTGGTCGTGAAGGTAGAAATATCAGAACGCTTGAGGCTTTAACTGGAATTGAGATCATTATTGATGATTCTCCGGAAGCAATCATTCTTTCAGGATTTGATCCTGTAAGAAGAGAAATTGCACGCCTTTCTTTACATAAACTTGTAACAGATGGTCGTATCCATCCTGCACGTATCGAAGAGGTAGTTGCTAAAACAAAGAAACAAATTGAACAAGAGATCATAGATACCGGTAAACGTACATGTATCGATCTTGGAATTCATAATATGCATCATGAGTTGATCCGTATGATCGGTAGAATGAAATACAGATCTTCATACGGACAAAACCTACTACAACACTCTCGTGAAGTTGCAAACTTATGTGCAACAATGGCAGCGGAACTTGGGTTAAATCCAAAGTTAGCTAAGAGAGCAGGTTTATTACATGATATCGGTAAAGTACCAGACAACGAACCAGAACTTCCTCACGCAATTCATGGTATGAAATTGGCTGAGAAGTTTAAAGAAAAAGCTGATGTTGCAAATGCAATCGGTGCTCACCACGATGAGGTGGAAATGTCATCATTAATTGCGCCAATCGTTCAGGTATGTGATGCAATTTCTGGAGCACGCCCAGGAGCACGCCGCGAAGTTGTTGAGGCTTACATCCAACGTTTGAACAGACTTGAAGAGTTAGCTTTAACTTATCCAGGAGTTGTTAAAACTTATGCAATTCAGGCAGGTCGTGAGCTTAGAGTTATTGTTGCTGCAGAAAAAGTAACTGATGCTGAATCAGATCGTATCTCAGTAGATCTTTCACGTAAGATCCAGGAAGAAATGACCTATCCGGGTCAGATCAAGATCACAGTGATCCGTGAAACCAGAGCGGTTAATTATGCGAAATAGAAGGATGACTTCTACGAGCGCTTGTGCTGAGCGAACGTAGTGAGTCGAAGTAAGGAGATGTCTTCCTTAAGAGCTCAATGAAAATATTTTACTAAGACCATCCATTAGGGTGGTCTTTTTTTGTTTGTGTCATCAAGGATTTTCAGAATTTCTCAACTTTTATAAGATTCTATAAATACTATTCATTCACTGAGCTAAGTGTAGGTGTAGAATACAGATTTCGTTACTAAAAGTGGTTTTTATCATAACTTGAAGTACTCTAAGTACTCGAAGTATTGATATCTAGAAGGTAATCATCCCTGCTATCTTTAGAATACCATAAATCAATGCTCCCACTCCCCAATACATAAAATTTCCCCAGAAATAGGTGTAATATTTCCATGGACCCAGATTTGGATAAACGTATTTCTTTTCTGTAAACCAAAGTATTGTGTTTATATAGATCTGGATAGTACCTGCTATTGAAAGAAGTAGATAGCCCCAAGGTTTTAAAACGATCATGCCTATTATCGCGAGAATGAAGATTGGGAAGAATATCAGCCAATCTGCAATTGCAGCTCCATAAGAGAATTTAAAATGTGTTTCATTTCTCCATTCTTCACCTTTGCCAATGAGTATATCTTTTGCTCTCTGACCTTTTGGGTCGATTAGTATAGTTAATTGTGCCATTAATAAAGGAATGCAGGTAATCATCCCAAATCCAATCAAAATCCAACCAATTAAAGTTAATTGATACATACTATTTCATTTTAATTATCTTATCGCTCATAACTTATATCTCAAAGAATCTTCGGTTCTTCCATAATCCAATGATACCTAACAATGAAGGAAGTGTCCATAGAAGCAGAGCAAGAATCACCGTTTCCAGATGCAGTTCCCATCTCTGAAAAGCAAAGAATAGAGGAAAGTAAACACCAATTGCTAGTTCCATGAATGCAGCGATCATTCCATAAAATTTATGTTTGAAGATCCCAATCAATGCGATAATTGCTAAAGGAAATGGCCAGATCATATCTGCCATGGCAACACCCCAGCTTTCGAGTGCCCAAGTTTGTTCCGCAAGGTCGCCATCGAATCGATCATTTTGTAAACCCAAATTAATTGCACCTTCCCAATCAAGAAGGGAGTATAATTGTCCAAGCCAGGCAATAATTGTTAGGAGTAGAATAGCTGCAATTGCGATCCAGATACCGATGGGGAATTTTCCCATTTGTTTTTGAAGTAAGCTCATGGTTTTAGGATAATTAGTAATGCTAATATAAGCATTAAAAAAGTTGTGATGGTTCAACAGAAGAAATCTTGTTTGACTGATGTGGAGTTATTGAAATTTCTTTCGATATTGTGTAGGAGTCATGCCGGTGTTTTCTTTAAAGGTAGTATAATAAACTGACTTTGAATTAAACCCAACATCATACATAATCTGCTCAATGGTTAATTCACTCTTTCTTGTTGTAGATAATAGCCTCTGACTTTCTTCTATTCTTACATAAGAAATATATTGGAAGAAATTCATGTTAAGCTCGTGCGTGAAATAGGCATTAAGATCTTTTACCGTGATGTTGAGAGCATCAGCCAGATTTGAAGAACTAAGATCAGGAATCTTATAAAGTTCATCTGCTTTCATGATGTCATCCAGTTTCTGTCTGATATCTTGTTTCTTATCACTATCCTTTATAATGTCAAGCGTGTCAAATTTGAAGATCTTAGGTTTGCTGATGACTCTAATAATAAATGCAGCAAAACCGAACATCATGAAAAACTCTGCAATAACATAAGTAATCCCACTCACATAGTCTGCAGGTGGGTCATCGAGTGATTGATAAAGAACTTCGGAGAGCAACCTGATCGCATTCCAAAGTATCATTGCCAGGATAAACTGACGGTAGGCATAAAGATCTTTCAGGAGATAATAGAAATGAATTAAAGTGACCACAAATAGTGAACGGATACCATAGAAAGCAACCAAAAGATTCCCATCAGTATGAAAAGTTATATAGTAATTGACAGGGAACATTAATATAGCAGGCAAGAAATAATAGTACCTGGCTTTAGTATTCAATTTCAACGTATTACCACTATGCAGAAAATTCAGAAAGACCAATATGCAAACCAATAAAGCCGAATCAATAGAGAACATGAATAATCGATAAATAGCAATCACAGGATGAGTAATGATATCTTTTATCCAGGGTGTGTAATTTACGACTCCATATAAGTATTCAACTATCTTAACTATTAAAAAAGCA
>PARP01000072.1 GCA_002711565.1 Bacteroidota bacterium | reverse complement strand
CGATAATAGTATTATTAAGAACGAATTGCCTAGCGTTATTTTTTTATATACACTTGCTATTTATATGGCTAATATCGTGCCAAAGTTGTAAATGGTTGAGGGTCAGAGTGTGCGAGTGTTAGATTTTTTCGAAAAGTGTACGTTTTCCCAATGTCCGGTGTACAGTGGCGTACAACGTACACCTAATTTTTGGCTTTTTCCAGATCTTTTTTTGAAGGCTTTCCGGAAACAATAATTACGATCTCGCCTTTTACTTTTTTATCCTTATAATAGGCAATGATCTCTTCTAATGTTCCCCTTGTATTTTCTTCGTAGATTTTTGTCAATTCTCTTGACACACAGGCTTTTCTGTCTGCACCAAAGACCTCTGAGAATTGCTGAAGTGTTTTAAGAAGTCGGTGTGGTGATTCATAAAACACCATCGTATAATCCTGTTCTGAAAGTGCATTAAGTTTAGTTTGTCTGCCTTTCTTTGGAGGTAAGAATCCTTCAAAAACAAAGTGATCGGATGGTAATCCAGAATTTACCATTGCAGGAACAAATGCTGTTGCTCCCGGCAAACACTCAACTTTTACATCAGATTCCAAACATGCCCTGATCAAGTAAAATCCCGGATCAGATATTCCCGGTGTACCGGCATCTGTAACTAAGGCCATGGTTTCACCACCGGCAATTCTTTGGACTAATGTTTCTGCTGTTTTGTGTTCGTTGAATTGATGATATGATTGCAGTTTATTATCAATATCATAATGTTTCAATAATATGCCAGTCTTTCGCGTATCTTCAGCGAGGATCACATCAGCTTCTTTCAGGATCCTGATCGCTCTGAGAGTGATGTCTTCTAAATTACCTATGGGTGTTGGTACGAGATATAGCATATTAGAATTTTCTTTCCACGAAATTAATCAATTGTTTCTGAGCTTCGCTTTCTATTTTCCACTTTAATTCGAAAGCTAACTCATTTATGATGGATTCTGCTTTCTCTTTTGATGGAGCCATATCTATACGATCGATACTCTGATTGTACTTCTGCATATTGCCTTCAAATAATTCATTGATGAAAAGGAACTTCTCATTGATCCCAATAGCTTCTTTCAACGTACTGATCTGTTTATCCTGAAACTTATCCAGAACTACCGGATCTTGTTGTGCCTGTAGTTTTTCACCTATGCTTATCGGGGCACCAAATAAATCATTTGATGTTTGAGTGATCTTAGGAGTTTCTATTTCTTTTTTAAGCTCAGGCTCAGACTTGACCTCAGCTTCAACAATTTGTTCAGTTTCTTCTTTAGGTTCTTCTACCTTTTCGTCTTCGATGTTTACATCGTCAAAGTTTATAGGATCACTGATCTGAAATTCAACTTCCTGAATTGGAGTATCTTCTTTAAGCTCAGGCTCAGGCTCAGGTTCTGGTGCTGATTCCTGTTTAATTTCTAATTCCGGTTCAGTTAATGATTCAAGCTTAGGCTCTGATAATATAGGTTCACTTACAGGAGTCTTTTTTTCTTTCTTTTCAACTTCTAATTCAATTTTTGATTCCGGCTGTTGATTTACCTCTTTACTTTTTTCTATCCGATGGATCTCTTCATATAATTTGATCAGCTTTTCCTTAACAATATCAAGATATAATTGTGGAACTTCATCCTTTTGTTGAAGGATTATGTCAACCTGTTCCTGAATCAGCTCTGCTAAATTCCTCAGTTTATTTGCTTTAGAATCCATTCGAAAATTGTTTATTAATTGTGAATACTTAGCTCAATTTTCCTTTCGAAAATTAGTAATTTAGTAACGTTGAATCGATATAATTTCTTGTGTAAAATGCTTTGATTTTTACACTTTTAGATTTTTTTGTCGTTTCAGATTTAACTTTGATAAAGATAAAAAAGAATAGCCCAAACTTTTAATGTTTCTCGAAAAAACCAGCAACGAAGCTAAACGTACCGGATGGATCGAAGTAATTTGTGGTTCCATGTTCTCCGGTAAGACAGAAGAATTGATCCGTAGATTGAATCGTGCAAAGATCGCGAAGCAAAGGGTTGAGATCTTCAAACCGGAAGTTGATACCAGATACGGTGATGAGGAAGTTGTCTCTCATGATGAGAACAGCATCAAATGTACTCCTGTTCAAACAGCCTCCCAAATTTTACTTTATGATATCGAAGCAGATGTTGTTGCGATCGATGAAGCACAATTCTTTGATATGGAATTAATTCATGTTTGCAATGAATTGGCTAACAGAGGCTATCGTGTGGTTGCTGCAGGTTTGGACATGGATTTCCGAGGTGTACCTTTCGGCCCAATGCCCGGTTTAATGGCTTCAGCAGAATATGTTACCAAAGTACACGCAATCTGTATTCAGTGTGGATCTCTTGCTCAGTATTCTCATCGTTTTATCAAAGATGAATCAATAGTTGTGCTCGGTGAGAAGGAAAGTTATCAGCCATTATGCCGTAGCTGTTATACCGAAAAACAAAAAGCCTAGCAATCTCCTGTCTTTCAAACTTCCATAATTGCCTATTATTTAGTAATATTGCATCCTTAAATCAATATTCAAAAGATGCGTAAACTAATTATCCTTTTTATTGCCGCTTTATGTCTCGGAATGTATTCTTGTGGAAGTGATACACAGACGAATGAAACAAAAGTTGAGATCTCCACAGAATTTGGAAACATCGTTCTGGTACTGTATAATGAAACACCAAAACACAGAGATAATTTTATCGCATTGATTGAAGAAGGATGGTATGAAGGATCTCCATTTCACAGAGTTATCAATGAATTCATGATCCAGGGTGGTGGAAGTGCTGATGGACCTGATGATAAAGATTATTTAATTGATGCAGAAATTGTTCCTGAGCTTTTCCATAAGAAAGGAGCGCTAGCAGCTGCGAGAATGGGTGATAATGTGAATCCTCTAAAAGAGTCATCTGCATGTCAGTTTTATATTGTTCAGGGAAGAACTTTTGCAGAAAATGAGTTGATCTTGTTCGAAGCACGTACAGGACACATTTTCCCGGAAGAACATAAAGAGGTTTACAAAACACTAGGAGGAACACCTCACCTTGATGGTGGATATACTGTTTTTGGTGAAGTGATCAGCGGACTAGAAGTTGTTGATCTTATTGCAGCAGTAGAAACAAACATGGCAGATCGTCCTTTAAGAGATGTTAGAATGTCAATTAGAATCATTGACTAATTAGAATCAGATGAAAGAGAAAATAGAAGCTATATTAAACGAGATCAATGCTTTTACAACTGAAAGTAAAGAAGAACTTGATCAATTTCGTATTAAATACTTAAGCAAAAAAGGTAT
Source organism: Bacteroidota bacterium (assembly GCA_002711565.1). Taxonomy (GTDB): domain Bacteria; phylum Bacteroidota; class Bacteroidia; order Bacteroidales. Next base: position 47,247 of record PARP01000072.1, on the reverse strand, counting down.
CATTCCTTCACTTTTCGGAGAGTTCAAAACTGTAACTCCTGAAATGAGAAAAGAAATGGGACAAGCCTTGAATTCTCTAAAGAATTCTGCACAGGATAAATTCAATGCGATCCAGGAGCAATTGGAGAATAAAGAAGACGTTACTGAAACTGACGTAGATCTTACTTTACCTGTTGATTTTTCAGAGCTAGGAAGTCGTCATCCTTTATCAATAGTTAGAAATAAGATCATAGAGATCTTTGCTAGAATTGGTTATACCGTTTCTGAAGGACCAGAAATCGAAGATGATTTCCATAATTTCACAGCATTAAACTTCCCTGAAGAACATCCGGCAAGAGATATGCAGGATACTTTCTTTATTGAAAAGAATCCTGATCTTGCATTACGTACACATACTTCATCTGTACAGGTTAGGGTTATGGAGAATTCAAAACCTCCGATCCGTACGATCTCTCCGGGTAGAGTTTTTAGAAATGAAGCTATTTCTGCTCGTGCGCATTGTATTTTCCACCAGGTTGAAGGATTGTATATTGATAAAGATGTTTCTTTTGCTGACTTAAAGCAAACCCTATTATACTTCGCTCAGGAGTTATTCGGAAAAGAAACCAAGATCCGTTTAAGACCTTCTTATTTCCCATTTACAGAGCCATCAGCAGAGATGGATATCTCATGTAATATTTGCGGTGGTAAAGGTTGTAATATCTGTAAATATACAGGTTGGGTTGAGATCTTAGGTTGCGGTATGGTAGATCCAAACGTATTGGAAAACTGCGGTATCGACAGCAAAGAGTACACTGGTTTTGCATTTGGTATGGGAATCGAAAGAATCACGATGCTGAAGTACCAAATTGATGATATTCGATTATTTTTCGAGAATGATCAGAGATTCTTGAAGCAGTTTGAGTCAGCGCTTTAACGGATAAACGGTAAAACGTTTAGACGGTAAAACGGGAAAAAGGATGATATCGGTCACTGAGCTTGTCGAAGTGTGGATGTCATCCTTTTTCGTTATTAATAGTAATTTACTTGCTTCGCAAGTGTAATTTTAAGAAATATTAATTACTACTATATTACGATCGCGTAGCGATCTTTTTACCATTTTCTTTCAAATTTTCCATCAATTGTAACTCCAAATCCGAAATGAGGTGATTGATCTCTTTCATCTTCCCATAATCGATTTGATAGGCCATGATCATATTCGGCACTTTTTTGATCTTTTGGATCAGTGAGGATTTTTGCGAATTACTTAAATGACTTTGCAGGATCAGGAAATAATCGAATTGTCGTAAGCCAGGTATAAGCTTCATTTCTGCATGATGATTTGAAAGTAAACAGAAATCAGAATGAGTGTCGTTGCAGAGATAGTAATAAACAGAATATGGATGTTCTTGCTTTCGTTCGTCTTCAAGTACAAAGTCATCCATCTTTCTAAAATGAAATTCCAACTCTTTGTTTAAATGAAAGCAAAGTCTATAATCCTTTAAATGACAGGCGATTCCAATGAAATCATATTCACTGGTATAATCAATACTTAAGGATAATTTCTTTACCATGATCAACGAATTGCTTGAATGGTAAAGTTAAGAAATTAAAAAGCTGATTCAGGAGTGGAATTGGATTAGATCTTTAATTGTTGAACGGCTTTTTCTGATGCCAACTGTTCGGCACCCTTTATGGAATGATCCTGAGCACGTCCCATAGCTTTGCCATCAACTTCAACTTCTACAAGATATTGCTTCTTATAGCCATCGCCGATCTCTTCGATCACTTTATATTCAACAGTTTTGCGTTCTTTCTGTGACCATTCAATTAAGCGACTCTTATAGTTGAGGTTCTGCTTCTCTAGAGTATCAATGTCAAGATGAACATTGATAATTCTGTTGATCACGACTTTTTTGGTGAACTCATAACCTTTATCCAAGTACATGGCTCCGATAAAAGCTTCAAAGGCATCACCATTGATGGATTTGCATAAACTTCTGGATTCGGAAGTTGAGTTGATCAGTTTATCGATTCCCAATTTTTGTGCGAGACTATTTAATTGAGATCTTTTAACAACCTTAGATCTCATCTCTGTTAAGAAGCCTTCATCTTTATAAGGAAATTTTTTGAACATAAAATCTGCAACGATGGTGCCGAGAACAGCATCTCCTAAATATTCAAGTCGTTCGTTACTAACTTTAATTCCGTTAGCTACAACTTTGGCTGCGGATTTATGTCTTAGGGCAAGCTTATATAAAAAAATATTTCCGGGTAGAAACCCGAAAATATTTTTAATGTATAGATACAAATGTTTGTTTCTTGAAAAAAGAATGGATATATATCTGAAAATATTCAAATGTTATCCTTTGTATTTTTTGAAGACAATAGATGCATTATGTCCACCGAAACCGAAAGTATTACTTAAACCGTAATTAACTTCTCTTTTCTTCGCTTCGTTGAAAGTGAAATCCAATTCAGGAATTTCAGGATCATCAGTGAAGTGGTTGATTGTTGGAGGAATAACGTCATTTTTCACTGCTAAGATCGTTGCAATTGCTTCGATAGCTCCTGCAGCTCCAAGAAGGTGACCTGTCATTGATTTGGTTGAGTTGATGCTAATGTTTTTAGCATGTTCTCCAAATAAACTAACGATCGCTTTTGGTTCAGCAATGTCTCCTACCGGAGTTGAAGTACCATGAGTATTGATGTGATCAATCTCAGAGATATCGATTCCTGCTTCTTCGATAGCATATTTCATACAATTGTGAGCACCTAATCCTTCAGGATGTGGAGCGGTCATATGATGTGCATCAGCAGATAAACCAGTACCTACAACTTCAGCATATATTTTTGCACCTCTTGCAAGGGCATGTTCTAATTCTTCAAAAATTAGTGCACATCCCCCTTCGCCTAATACGAATCCATCACGATCTTTATCGAATGGACGAGAAGCCGTAGTTGGGTCGTCGTTACGTGTCGATAACGCATGTAATGCGTTGAAACCGCCCATACCACCTTCGGTAACGGCTGCTTCAGAACCTCCAGTTACAAATACATCAGCTTTGCCTAATCGGATATGATTAAAAGCATCAGCTAAAGCGTTTGCAGAGGAAGCACATGCAGACACAGTTGCATAGTTAGGTCCACGGAATCCATGTCTAATTGAAATATGACCAGCACAGATGTCTGGAATCATTTTCGGGATAAAGAATGGATTGAAGCGTGGAGTACCATCACCTTTGGTAAATGAAGCGATCTCATCCTGGAAGGTTTTAAGACCACCAATACCTGAAGCCCAGATAACACCAACTCTGTCAACATCTAATTTCTCAAGATCGAAATTAGCGTCATCAATTGCTTGTTGTGAAGCTACAAGGCCGAATTGAGAATAACGATCGTGCTTTCTAGCTTCTTTACGATCTAAATGCTCTTTTACGTCGAATCCTTTTACCTCACAAGCAATTTGAGTTTTGAATTTCTCAGCATCAAATTGAGTGATAGCACCCGCGCCACTCACACCATTAAGTAAATTTTCCCAGAATTCTGGAACTGTATTACCTATTGGTGTAAGTGCACCGAGTCCTGTAACTACTACACGTTTTAATTCCATGTAATGTCTTATTTTACGTTTTCTTCAATGTATGCAATAGCATCACCTACAGTCCCAATTTTTTCGGCTTGATCATCTGGGATTGCCATGTTGAATTCTTTTTCGAATTCCATGATTAACTCAACTGTGTCAAGTGAATCAGCACCAAGGTCATTAGTGAAACTTGCTTCTGCAGTTACTTCGCTTTCATCAACGCCAAGCTTATCAACGATGATAGCTATTACTCTAGATTTAGTGTCAGACATATCTTTTATTATTTTGGTTAAACAGGGTGCAAAGAAATAAAATATATCAAAAATAAACAAAGAAAATCTAAACTATTTAAGTTTTCAGCTTAATAATGAGTTATTTAAATGACCTTATAAACAAGCCGGTTCAGAACGAATAGTGATTTAACTTTGCACCTTTTCTATAAATTTAATGAACTGATTTTCCATTGTCAATCTATTCGTACCTTTGAGGCATGAAAAAGATCGCCATCTTAGCTTCAGGAAACGGGTCGAATGCAGAAAATATTGCCCATTATTTAAATGATTTCCCGGAAATCGAGATCTCAATTATCCTATCTAATAAAAGGAATGCCTATGTGCATACCCGAGCTGAGAATCTGAAGATCCCTTCAATGTCTTTTAACCGACAAATGTTTTATGAATCTGAGGAAGTTCTGGATGTTTTAAAGGAAAATGATGTTGATTGTATCGTTTTGGCAGGTTTCTTATGGTTGATCCCTGAAAGTCTCATTAAGGCTTATCCTGATAAGATCATCAACATCCATCCTGCATTATTACCTAAATATGGTGGCAAAGGAATGTATGGGTCTTTTGTTCATGAGGCAGTTCATGCAGCAAAAGAAATTGAAACAGGAATTACGATCCATCTTGTAAATGAAAAATATGATGATGGTAAGATCTTATTTCAGGCCAAAACTCCATTAAATGAAAACGATACTCCGGATAGCATAGCCGAAAAGGTGCATGCATTGGAGTATGAACACTTCCCAAGAATAGTTGTAGAATATCTTTCTAATTAATCTGTGATAATCCGCTGTATCTGCGTCATCAGCGTTCTAATAGAACACGGATAACGCTGATTTTGCAGATGAACGCGGATTTAATAGGAATTATAGGAAATGTATAGGCTCTTAGCCTTTAGCTATTAGTAAAATATATTTTATCTATCAGCCAATGGCCAATAGCCAATAGCTAATAGCTATTAAAAGAAACGATTTCGTCAATCGATTTGCGAATCTTCTCTCTCTGCTTATAATCTTCCGGAGCATAACCCAGGCTTATCATTAAAGCAATAGATTTCTTTTCAGGGATATTGAGAAGTTCTTTTGCCTCCTTCTCATTATACCAACCCAACATACATGTAGAAAGACCTTCTTCAGTAGCTTGAAGACATAGGTGTTCAGCTGCTATTCCGACATCAATTAACTTCCATTCTTTCTTTTTAATACGACCACCAATTCGATTTACCAATGTTGGTTTCTCCAAAGTAATAACAATAATTACCGGAGCCTGATGAACGAACTTATTGAAAGTTGCGATCATACTATAGGTTTCTTTTGCAACTTTCTCTTTCAGTTCAGGATCATCTACAACAATAAACTTCCAGGGTTGTGCATTACTGGCTGAAGGTGCTAATCTTGCAGCTTCAAGGCAACGAATCAGCTTTTCTTTCTCAACTGCTTTGTCGATGTACTTTCTTACCGACTGTCGTTCTATTATAAGTTCGGAGAATTTCATTATTCGGATAATCTTTTGGTTAATTCTTCAGTTTCTTTCTCAAATCCGGCTTTACCTAATAAAGCAAACATATTCTTTTTATAAGCTTCAACTCCCGGTTGATCAAATGGATTTACATCTAATTCATAACCTGAAATAGCACATGCTACCTCAAAGAAATAGATCATTTCACCTAAAACATTTTCATTAATATATGGGACTTCAATTCTTAAGTTAGGAACTCCACCATCAACATGTGCCAATGTTGTACCTTGTTCTGCTTTGAAGTTAACTTCTGAAATTCGTTTGCCTGAAATATAGTTGAGTTTATCAAGATTTAGATCATCTTCAGGAATATTGATCTTTTTATTTGGCGCTTTTATTGAGATCACAGTCTCAAAGATATTTCTCAATCCATCCTGAATGTATTGTCCCATCGAATGCAGATCACAAGTAAAACTCACGCCTGCAGGAAAAATACCTTTGCCTTCTTTTCCTTCACTCTCACCATATAGTTGTTTCCACCATTCAGTCATATAATACATACGAGGTTCGTAACCAACCATGATCTCAGTTGTGTTTCCCTTATTATATAATGCGTTTCTATAGGCTGCATATAAGGCTGCAGGATTATTTTCGAAATCATAATCTTCTGCAAAAACAACATCCTTCATTTTCTTTGCACCGTCAAGCATGGCTTGAATATTGTATCCGGCAATGGCGATTGGCAGTAATCCAACCGGACTTAATACCGAATATCTTCCACCTACATCATCAGGAACAATATAAGTTGGGTATCCTTCTTTATTCGAAAGCTCCTTTAATGCTCCTCTTTCTTTATCAGTAATAGCAATGATGCGATCTTTTGCATTTGCTTTACCATACTTATTCTCTATATGTTGCTTTAAAATTCTGAAAGCGATTGCAGGTTCAGTTGTAGTTCCTGATTTAGAAATTACTATAAGTGAGTAAGACTTCTGATCCAATAATTCTAACAGATCAGAGGTATAATCCTCACTCATGTTTTGTCCAGCATATATAATATGTGGTGCTTTTTTATCATTCAGGAAATTATCAAAATGATGATTCATAGCTTCGATCATAGCTCTTGCACCAAGGTAGGAACCTCCAATTCCGATCACAACAACTACTTCAGATTGTTTTGCAAATCGATCTGCATCTGATTGAATGCTTTGGATCAGTCCTGCTTCAGTATGATCGGGAAGATCTAGCCAACCCAGAAAATCGTTTCCTTTTCCGGATTTATTCTTTAATTCTTTAAGATGAAGCTGCATGCTTTTTTTCTGAGCTTCTATTGCGGAGGTTTCAATAAATGGGAGGGCGTTTTTGGTTTCGATCTTTAGTTGTATCATCATTTCGTTTTTTGATTAATACAAAAATAGTGAATCATACGATTAATCGTATTGTTGTATTGCTGTATTGTTATATTGTGAAAAAGATGGATCTTAGAAGGAAAAATCAGGCATAAAAAAAAGCGGCTAACCAAGCCGCTTTTAAACTTATTTAAACCAAAAACCAAATCAAATAATTATTTTTTTATGCGCTATATATTTTGTTTATAACAAATCAATAATTAATCAACACTACAAATATATAACGGTCAAGATTGATGAAGTGTTAACAGAGTTTAACAAACGTTAAGAAATGTTAAAAACCTATAAATCATAGGCTTTCAGCCATACATTTGCAGCATGAACAAAAAGCTCATTATTACCATTATCATTACAATGACCATTGCTTTAATGGGCTTAATGATCATTCAAGTTTATTGGATCAGAAATGCGGTTACAGTAAAAGAAGCAAATTTCGCCATTAGTGTTGATGAGGCTATTTCAAATGTTGTTTTCAAAATTGAAAAAATTGAGATGTCTGAAAGACTGAAGAAGCAAATGGAAAATGTTGCCAAATCACCTTCCTCATTAAAAATGCTTGATTCAATTAATAAACTGTCACTCAAAGAATTTTCAAAACTAAATACACGCGATGAGTTTGAGAAGTTCGCTAACCAATCATTCCTAACTCAGCAAGCAATAGATCGTATAATGGGTACGAAAAAAGAGACTCCGATCGAGAAGCGTGTAAATAAGGTTTTAATAGATACTTTGATAGCTATAGAATTAGATAAGTACGGGATCAAAACTCAATATGAATTCGGAGTTTTTAATATCACCAGAAATTCTATGGTCATTCAAAAGACCGGTGCATATCCGGATATGTTGCTGAATCAAAAGGAAAGTTCAACTTATTTGCTTTTTGCAGGAGATGTAAGATCCAGAAGAGAAAACTATTTGATCATCTATTTCCCGAATAAACAACAATTCATATTCAGTCAGATGTATGGATTATTAATTGTTTCGTTAATTCTTGTTGCCACCATTATTGTTTCATTCTATATTTCTGTTTCGACCATCTTCCGTCAAAAGAAATTGTCTGAGGTAAAGAATGACTTCATCAATAATATGACCCATGAGTTCAAAACGCCGATCTCAACAATTTCGTTGGCGTGTGAGGCATTAAAGGATAAAGACATTTCTAAGACTGAGACCATTTATAATAGCTACATATCAATTATAGATGAAGAAAACCTACGCCTGAAAGGTATGGCCGAGAAAGTGCTTCAAACGGCAATACTTGAGAAAGGAGAATTGAAGCTTAAAAATGAATGGGTAGATGTGATTGAGATCGTGAATCAAGCCGTGAAGAAGATCAAACTTCAGGTTGAAAGTAAAGGCGGAAGGATCTTTAAAGACTTCCAGATCGAAAGTCTGAAGGTTAAAGCAGACAGAATGCACCTTACCAATGTAGTCCTCAACTTGCTCGATAATGCTAATAAATACAATCTCAAAGAACCAGAAATTTTGATCTCCGTTTTAGAAGCTGATGCAGGTGCATTGATCAGAATTCAGGATAATGGGATCGGGATCAGTAAAACAGATCAAAAGAAGATCTTTGATAAATTATATAGAGTTCCTACCGGAAATGTTCATAATTTTAAAGGGTTCGGACTTGGTTTGAACTATGTGAAAGCAATTATCGATAAGCATGAAGGCCGAATCGATGTGAGCAGCGAACTGGATAAAGGAACAACATTTGAAATATTTTTGCCATTTGGCGATTTAAAATCATAACATCATGGAAAATAAACGTGTATTATTAGCTGAAGACGATAAGAATTTAGGAACCATTCTTCAGGCCTATTTAGTAGCCAAAGGTTATGAAACCGACCTTTGTGTGAATGGAGAGGAAGCTTTTAAGAAGTATCAGGAGGCAACTTATGACATGTGTATCCTGGATGTGATGATGCCTATTAAAGATGGATTCACTTTAGCTCAAGAAATCCGTAATCAGGATAAAGAGATCCCAATCCTTTTCTTAACAGCAAAGTCTTTACAAGAAGATAAACTTAAAGGATTTGAGATCGGCGCCGATGATTATATTTCAAAGCCATTCAGTATGGAAGAATTGCTTGTAAGAATGAAAGCGATCTGGCGCAGAGTTGATAGTGATACCAAGTCTCCATCAAAAACGAATATCTATACTTTAGGTCAATATACTTTTGATTATAACCGTCAGATGTTGACAATGAAAGATAATGAGCAAAAGCTTACATCCAAAGAAGCAGAATTGCTGAGATTGCTTTGTGAGCATATGAATGACGTATTGGATCGTTCAGAAGCATTGAATAAGATCTGGTATGATGATAGTTATTTCAACGCCAGAAGTATGGATGTTTATATTACCAAATTACGTAAGTATCTGAAAGAAGATGATGGTGTTGAACTATTGAATGTTCACGGTGTTGGATTTAAACTGGTAGTGAATTAATTCTCTTCTAAAACACTGAATTTCCCGATCGGATAGTTTTTATTATTGATCACATTCCACAAGGTTGTTGATCCGGGTCCTTTTTCTCGATTGCTTAGCATTACGATTGTTTTGCCTTGCTTCATATCACGGATATAGAAAGCTCTGAACCCTTTCCACCATCCATAATGATAAACGGTTGAATCCTGATTTCTTCGAATTCGCCAGCCAAAGCCGTAATTATCTTTTCGACGGTTATATTTCGGACTTCCTTTTACAAAAGCTTCACGTAAAATTGTATCATTTACAAGCGTTCCATTATATAACGCCTGATCAAATTTCATCATGTCGGCAACACTAGAGTATACACCCTTATCACCCATTACACCATTCAAATATTCGTTACGCTGACGATAAGGGCGCCATCCTTTATAACGATATCCCGGAACACCTTCAGAAATATAGGCACTTACAGTTTCATCATTATTCATATGATAAACAAAGGAATCATTCATTTCTAAAGGCTCGAAAATGAATTGTTGCATAAAGCTATTAAATGGTTGACCAGAAACCACTTCTACAATATTCGCTAAAAACGCATAATTAGTATTGCAGTAATGGAAATACTCATCAGGTTTGCCATAAGTTGTGGGTTTGTGTTCCTTAAAAAGATCATACATGGCCTCATTGGTCAGAGGTTTGGATTTCAGTTTCCATTCATCATGTGCCAGCGACATATATCTTGGTAAACCCGAACGATGCGTTAAAAGCATTCTGATAGTGATCCCTTCATAAGGGAAATCAGGTAGAAACTTTCTTACATCATCTTCATAATCCAATTTGCCTTCCTGTTTCAGGATCATGATTGCCGTAGCAGTAAACATTTTAGATACAGAAGCAAGTTGGAATGATGAGTTTAAGGTAAAGGGTGTTTTCCTTCGCAGATCTTCATGCCCGAAAGCCTTCTCATATAATATTTCGCCATGTTCAGAATAAGCAACAGTTCCGATGAACCCATGTCGCTTATGCAATCGACTGAAAACTTCATCCAGCCAAGCTTGTTTATCTTCCCGATGTTTTTTGTCGAGATCAATGAAGATGTTTTGTGAAATGACAGGCAATTCCTCCCTTTCAGGGTTCTTGGCAGAACAACTTGTCAGGAGAACAATACTATTTATATATAGAAACAGTTTAAAAAACTTCATAGATCACAAATGAGCCGCGAAGATATTAGATTTGTGCTTAAAAATCCATTATAATTGATCAAGTACCCATTGTAATTTCTCACTTACCTGACTGGCGATCGGATTAAGATCGGGATTATTGATCTGTTGCATCATGGTTTGGGCATCGATAGCGTACACTTCCACTTCTCCATTTTCCTGCTCTATAACAATCACATTACAAGGTAATAAAGCCCCAAGTTTATCTTCAACACTTAATGCCTGATGAGCAAAGCTTGGATTACATGCTCCCAGAATCATGTATTTTTTGAAGTCTACATCAATTTTCTTTTTGAGGGTGGCTTTTACATCAATTTCTGTTAAGACCCCAAAGCCTTGTTCCTGTAGCTTTTCAGTTACTACCTCTATAGTTTTTTCAAAATTAGTGGTGACTTTTGTGCCGATATAGTAATTCATAGTATGAAGTTTAATGTTTGATGCATGAAGTTACAATAAAAAAATGGCTTGGCACAACCTTTGCGTTGTAATTGCATCTTCAATAAAGTAAAATGGAATTATACTACATACTCATCATTTATATATTGATCGCTTTGGTCGTTGGATTTGAAGGACATAGGAGAGATATTGGTTTCTTGTCTTCTTTTGCAGTAAGTTTGGTGATGACACCATTGGTTGGTATTGGGTTTACAGGTTTGTTTAAACGTAAAATCGTAATATCAAGGTTTATTAAAACCAATGAATGTGAGAAGTGTCATCATCCTTTTCATGAAGGAGATGATCATTGTGAAAACTGTGGTAATAAGGAGATCTGGAAACAAGTAGCTTAAGATAATCGCTTCTTTTGTTAAAGAATTTTAAGAAATGTTAAGCAATTAAAAGAAATCCTTCATATTGACGATTACTTTCGTATTTTTGATCTGCTGCAGTCACTTACCAAAACTAAATTTAACTTTTGTTCACTTACGAACATTTACTGTAACTATTCGTACACTCTAAGCGTCAAAAGCTGTGACAAAATCAAACAAAGGTTTGATTACCACAGAATTATAAATAATGGCATATTTTTAGCTATTTTAGAACGACATTAAAAAACTAAACCAAAATGAAGCTAAATCGAAAATTGAATATGAACCAGCGAGCTAACAAAGTGATCCTCTTGGGTTTAATCATGTTTATGATGACTGGAGGACTGATTGCACAGAAAGCATGGACTCTTCGTGAATGTATTGAATATGCGCTTGAGAATAATTTGCAAGTACAGAAATCTGACTTGAATGCTAAAGTTTCAAAAGTGGACTTATTGCAAAGTAAGTTAGACTTTTTACCATCTTTAAATGGAAACTCTTCTTATACCTATAACTGGGGATTGGCTGTTGATAATACAAGTTTAACTACTTCCAGCAAAGATGAGCAAGCTTTTTTCAGTGCTTCCGCGAACTTAACGCTGTTTAATGGACTACAGAAAGTTAATACTTTGAAGAAAGCTCAATTAGATTATTTATCAAATAAATATGACTCCGACAAGATACGTGATGATATAGCCCTTCAGGTGGCAATAAGTTATTTGAATGTTTTGTTTAATACCGAATTGGTTGAAAAGAATAAAGTTCAGCTGGATGTTACACATATACAAATATTTAATACCGAAAAATTGGTTTCAGCAGGCACTGTTCCGAAAGGAGACTTATTAGAAATTTTATCTCAGAAAGCAACAGAAGAAGTAACGTTAATTAATTCAGAGAATTTACTTGCCTTGGCTTATTTGGATTTGATTCAATTGCTTGAACTAGATGGTGGAACTGATTTTGAAATTGAGCAACCGAGCTTAAATGTAGGGTCGTTAAACTCTAACAATTCTATATCAGGAATTTATGATGCTGCATTGGAACATCTTCCTCAAATTAAGAGTGCAGAGCTAAAACTTAGTAGTGCGATGCGTGGAATATCTATTGCTAAAGGAGGAAGGAGTCCGATTTTAACTGCAAATGGAGGTTGGAATACATATTACTCAACACAGGTTAAGGACCGATATTTTGATCCTGTTACTGAGACAGTAATTGTTGGAGATATAATACCATTTTCTAATCAGTTTGGAGATCATCAAAACTGGTCATTGAGGCTTAATTTATCAATACCAATTTTTAATAGTTATCAAGTTTCTTCAAATATTAGCAGGTCAAAAATTCTTGCAGAATCTGCTAATCTTGACCTTGAACAGGAAAAGAATAATATTAGAAAGAATATAGAACAGGCTTATACAGACGCGATTGCATCATATAAAACTTATAATCCGAACATTAAAGCTGTTGATGCAGCAAAGGAAGCGTTTAAATATATGGAACAAAAATTCAATGTAGGATTGGAGAATTCATTGAATTATAATATTGCGAAAGTGAATTTACAGAAAGCAGAGTCAGATCTGATTTCTGCAAAATATGATTATATATTTAAGACTAAGATCTTAGATTTCTATCAAGGAAACCCTCTAACTCTTAATGAGAATTAAGAGTATTCTTAATACTTTCAACTTTTGATATGAGTAAAACCCTCCATGCGGAGGGTTTTCTTTAGTTTAAGGAGGTTGAAAGCTTTTATTTTGTAATTTTAGCACATAGCTCTTCACATAATAACTAAGAGAACATGAAAAATAAAAAACTTAAAACGCCCCTTATAGTATTAGGTGGATTAGTTGTAGTACTTCTTATCGTACTGGCAGTTAATAAAAACAAGTCGAAACAAGGACTGAAGATCGCAACAGAATTAGCAGAAAACAGAACTCTAATTGAGTCAGTTTCTGCAAATGGAAAGATCCAACCTGAAGTAGATATTATGATCAGTCCGTATATCTCTGGCGAGGTTGTTGAACTTTATGTAAAAGAAGGTGATGAAGTAAGCAATGGACAGCTATTGGCTAAAATCGATCCTGAGATCTATATCTCAACTTACGAAAGACTAGAGGCGGCTTTAAATACACAGAAAGCAAATCGTGCAAATGCAAAAGCAGGAGTAACTCAAGCGGAAGCTCAATTCGTAAAAGCAGGATTGGATTTTGAAAGAAGTGAATCTCTGTTCAAACAAAATGTTATTTCAAAAGCAGATTTCGATCAGGCACAATCTAGTTATGATGTTGCTAAAGCACAGGTTGATGCTGCAAAAGAAGGTTTGAACGCTGCAGAATTTTCTGTTAATAGTTCAGAGGCATCACTAAGAGAAGCAAAAGAAAACTTAGATCGTACAAATATTTATGCTCCAAGTGCAGGTACAGTTTCCAAACTTAATGTTGAAAAAGGTGAGCGTGTAACTGGTGCATCTCAATTCTCTGCCGGTACTGAGATCATGCGTATTGCAGATCTTCAGAATATGGAAGTAAATGTTGAGGTAAACGAAAATGATATCGTTAGAGTAGCTCTTTCAGATACTTGTTTGATCGAGGTTGATGCGTATCTTAAAAAGAAATTCAAAGGAATCGTTACAGAAATTGCAACTTCCGCAAATGTTCAAGGAGTAAGTGCCGATCAGGTAACTAATTTTGAAGTTAAGATCAGAATTTTAAGAAGCTCTTACCAAGAGTTAATTCCTGAAAATAATGCTAATTATTCTCCATTTCGTCCGGGTATGTCCGCAACTGTAGATATTCAAACAGAGACAGCTTTTGGCATTTTAACGCTACCTATTCAAGCAGTAACTGCTCGCGTAGATTCGGCTAGAAGACAAAGAGGAGAAGAAGAACAGAAGGTAGAAAACGAGGAAGTTAAAGAATATGTATTCGTTTTTGAAGATGGAATTGCTAAACGTACTGAAGTTAAAACCGGTATCCGGGGTAATACATATATCCAGATCTTAAATGGAATTTCTGCAGGTACAGAAGTAATCACAGCTCCTTATCGTGCGGTTTCCAAAAAACTGAAAGATGGAGATGAAGTTTATAAAGTAGATAAAGAGGAGCTTTTTAAATCAGATAAATAAGAATTCCTTTTAAAAATATTCAGAAGAGGTGTACTTTTGTATACCTCTTTTTTATTTCAGATATGGCAAAAATACTTTGTATAGAATCCGCAACTCAAGTTTGCTCAGTAACACTAGCTGACAATAATACAATTATTGCTAGCAAAGAAAGTAATATTCCAAATGCTCACTCTGAGCTGCTATCAACCTTTGTAGATGAGATCTTTAAGGAATCTGATATCAATTTAAATGAATTGGATGCAATAGCTGTAAGTATGGGTCCTGGTTCGTATACAGGACTCAGAATAGGTGTTTCTGCTGCTAAAGGACTGTGCTTCTCACTCGAAAAACCATTGATCTCCATAAGTACTCTTCAAAGTATGGCTGCTGGCATGAGCTCATTAACTAAAGGTGATGATGTATTGTATTGTCCATTGATTGATGCCAGAAGAATGGAGGTTTATTCTGCATTGTTTGATGCTCAGAATAAAGAAGAAAGAGGAATCCAAGCCGAAATTATCGTTAAAAATTCATTTCAAGAATTTTTAACTAAATCCAAAGTCTATTTTGCCGGTGATGGTGCTGAGAAGTGTAAGGAAATTGTTGGGCAGCATAGCAATGCAGTTTTCCTTGATGAGTTTAAAATGTCATCATCTTCAATGATCGAGATCGCACTTAAGAAGTACAACGAAAAGGATTTTGAAAATGTTGCCTGCTTCGAACCTTATTATTTAAAAGATTTTATAGCCGGGAAACCGAAAGTTAAAGGGCTTAAATAGTATTATTTCTCTGAGCTACATTGATCTTCACAGCAACAACTTAAGTTGCCACTTTTAGCTTTATAAAAAGCTTCTTTCCCTTCCTTAAAGGCAAACCATGCGATACCTAGTGATCCCAGAATATCCAGATATGCAAATCCGGTTAGTTCATATAATCCGCTAGATGCAAGTAATATCAATGAAAGATAAAAACATGTTTTGGTACAGTTCGCATCTGCTATGATTGCATCCGAATTTAATTTCTGTCCAACATTTAGTTTTGCTTTCATCAGAAAGTACATCGTTGCTATAGATATAGAAGATACGATAACACCAACAATGGTGGTTTCAGGAACGCTTTGATTGATAATGTTCAATACAGATCCTATTATTAATCCTGCAACCAGAAGATAAAATGCAAATCCTGTAATGCGTAAGGCTTGTCGCTCAAACTGATCTCGTTTAATTACCTGATCCTTTCTCATTCTTAATACAAGATGTAGAATTCCAACTCCTGAGATCACTTCCACGAAACTATCAACACCGAAACCAAATAATGCAAGCGTTTCATCATCCATTCCATAATAAATGGAGATGAGACCTTCAATTAGGTTATAAACAACCGTAATTATTGCCAGAATAATAGCTAGCCTTATTAGTTTTGATTGATTCATGATTTTTATTTTTTGGCCATTCGGCGCTCATAATGTTTTGAAGTCCCTAACTCATCATAAGCCACTTCATTTCCAGTAAGTGCTATTCTTCCAATAACACATGATTGACATTCAGAGGCAGATTCATCAATACATGGCTTGTTGTCGTATAGTAGATATTCTTTCCTGTTCTCAGTAGGAGTGATGTTAGGCATAAAGATATTTGCTGCTACATTGATAGCTTTCTCTCGTCCTACTTTATCAATAGATTGTAAAGCTGTAGAAGCTGCAATATTTACATCTTTCATCATTATTCTTATGATGGAGATTGTCTTTAATGCAAGGTGGAATCTGTCATCTAGGCTCATTGGATTCTCAAAATCCTGTGCCAATGGAGTATTCTCACTTTCGATATACGGTCCGATCCCACACATATCCATATCATATTTTTGCATGAAAAGGATGTCGTCGGCAATGTCTTCTATTGTTTGAGTTGGCAATCCAACCATGATACCAGTACCGGTTTGATAACCGAGTTTTTTGAGTCTCTCAAGAGCGGCTAATCTGTTCTGGAAACTATGT
The DNA here is from genome assembly GCA_002711565.1 of Bacteroidota bacterium. Classification (GTDB taxonomy): domain Bacteria; phylum Bacteroidota; class Bacteroidia; order Bacteroidales. Next base: position 30,981 of record PARP01000072.1, on the reverse strand, counting down.
TTTGGATCTCTTGGATGTATTCGATAATAAAGCTCTTCATTTGAAGTTTCAATGCGAAGTAAATAGCGATCAGCACCGGCATTCTTCCATCTTCTGTAAGTTTCTTCACTTTGTTCTCCGCATGAGAGTGTGATACCTAATTTCGGATCGAATGCATCTGAGATCTGTTGAACCAAAGTTTCTACTCGCTCTGTAAATGCAGGGCTCTCAAGTTCACCTGATTGCAAAACAACTGAGCCATATTTCGCTTCCTTAGCAAATTTTACGGCTTCCAGAATATCTTCGTTCTGGAGATTATAGCGATCATAAGTATCATTGCTCTTACGTATTCCGCAATACAAACAATCTTTAGCACAAATGTTAGAAAATTCGATCAGACCACGTAGATAAACCTTATTACCTACATATTTTTCTTTGATCTCTTTGGATCTTAGATAAAGCATTTTACTTTCATCCTGATCCAAACTTAATAAACGAATTATATCTTCTTTGTTAAAAGAATCCTTCTTCAATACATCTTCAATCTTTTCCATGCTTCTCTCCATTTACTTTGCTTTATAAGCAAGTAATCCGTCTTTTAAACTATAAATATTCTCTTTTTGATAAGTCTTCTGTAAATATTCAGCGATACTCTCACTTTGGATTCCGTAATCACAAATAATAACGATTTTGCGATCATCAGGCATAGGTAATTTCCCTAAAAGCAGATCTTCTGTATTAACTGATTGCGCATAATCCAGATCATCGTCTTGTGTTGCGTATTTAAGATTGTAAATCAATACCTCTTCTTCTGATTGAAGAAGATGGTCAAGCTCATTTGCAGTAAGATATTTAACCTCTGGCATTTCACAGCTAACATCACCATAAGCCCCTAATTCAGTGATCTTGGAATTTTTATCATCTTTCTCAATATCGATCAAATCGAATGCATATGTTAATGTGTCAATATGCATTAGTTTTCCACTTAGAACGTGTTCATTTTTCAAAATGATCTTCAGGGCTTCGTTAGCCATAAAGTTTCCAATAATTCCTGTTAAAGATCCTAATACACCAATAGTAGAACAATCGGGAATCTCAGTTTGTTCAGGGATTTCAGGAAAGGCACAACGATAAGTAGGTCCATCTTCAAAATTAAAAACAGAAACTTGTCCGATAAACTTATAAACTGCACCAAATACAAGTGGCTTATTTAGAATAACACATGCATCATTTACAAGATAACGTGTTGCAAATGAATCAGAACCATCAACCACAAGATCATATTTCTCAATCAGTTTTAAAGCATTGGACTCATCTATACGGAATTCATAAGGTAGAATCGTGGAATCCGGATTGATCTGCTTCAATCTTTTACTAGCAACTTCAGTTTTAGCTATTCCAACCTCTTCAGTAGTATACAATAATTGCCTGTGGATATTACTTAAACTAACCTTATCAAAATCAATTACACCTATAGTTCCAACACCTGCTCCGGCCAACACCTGCAATATAGGACTGCTCAAGCCACCGGCACCGATCACCAACACTTTCGAATTAGCCAATAATAATTGACCTTCAGTTCCTACTTCATCAAGTACGATCTGACGTTTGTATTTTTCAAAATCTGCTTTGCTGATCTGATGCTTGTTCATTCAATAAGTCGCTGATTAATATCGCTTAAATAGACTGCAAAATTAGGAAATCGCCCTTGCTTAAAAAAGAAAAACAGCTATTATTTATCATAGGTCTAAATAGCACCAGTTGTTAATTGGTTAACTACTAATTTCTCCAATCCATCATATTTCAATATTTTTTTGATATATTTACTTACCTAATAAATTGTTACATACATTATGGAGTATAAAAACTTAGTCATCGAGTACAAGGATGACCTGGCGCTGGTTAGCATCAATCGTCCTGAGGCCCTGAATGCCCTCAATACACGTTTTTTCAATGAAATGGATCATTTCATTAAAGAAGAACTATCTCAAAAAGAAGGTGTTAAAGTGCTCATTATTACTGGAAAGGGGAAGGCTTTTGTAGCTGGTGCAGATATTGCCGAAATGGTAGATAAGAGTCCTGAGGAAGGAAGTAATTTCTCGAGATTAGGTCAGAATACTTTTAAAAGTCTGGAAACTTTAGGGATTCCTGTTATTGCTGCCATAAATGGTTTTGCATTAGGTGGTGGACTGGAACTTGCAATGGCTTGTGATTTTAGGCTTGCAAGTACCAAAGCAAAATTCGGACAACCTGAAGTGAATCTTGGGATGATCCCGGGATATGCAGGCACACAAAGATTATCACGACTAGTTGGTTTAGCGGATGCTCTCTATCTATTGACAACAGCAGATATGATTGGTTCTGAAGATGCATTGAGAATTGGTCTGATCCAAAAAGTTTTCGAACCTGAACAATTGATGGAGGAAACTGAAAAGATCGCAAAACTGATCGCATCAAAAGGTCCAGAGGCCATTAAGAAGGTTAAATACGTTACCCGCACGGGATACGATATGGACTTCGATAGAGCATGTCAGTTAGAAGCTGATTATTTCGGAACCCAGTTTAAGGCAGAAGGTGAAGAAGGCATGCGTGCCTTCCTGGAGAAGCGTAAGCCAAACTGGTAGTTACAATTGATTACTATTACTTTACTAACCTAATATTTTATTATTTATGAATTACGACGAACGTTTGAGAAACGTGACCGTCTTAGGTGCAGCCGGGAAAATGGGTAGCGGAATTCTGTTGCTTACCGCTGTTGAGATGGCTGATCTGAGTCTAAAAAAAGAGAATGCAGGCAAACCATTTTGTCTGAATGCAATGGATCTCTCTCATGAAGGACTAGCCGGACTTTTAAGATATCTAAAGGTTCAAGTCACGAAAATTGCTGAAAAGAAGATCGTATGGCTTCGCAAAATGTATGCCGACAGAGCAGATCTTATCGAGAATGAAGAAATCCTGAATCAATATGTATTCGATGTTTTAAGTATAGTACGCCCTGTTACTAAACTTGAAGCAGCATATGAATCAAATCTGATCTTTGAAGCTGTAAGTGAGAATAAAGATCTTAAAGTGAAGATCCTCTCTCAAATTGATCAAAACAATCCAAACAATCCCTGGTATTTTACAAATACATCATCAGTTCCTATCAATATTATCGATAATGAAGCAAAACTTGGTGGACGAGTGCTTGGCTTCCATTTCTATAATCCTCCGGCTGTACAAAAGCTTGTAGAGCTTATTGTTACGGACAATGTAGATGCTGAAGCTAATGAGTTCGCCAAGCTATACGCTAAGAATCTTGGAAAGATCGTGGTTCCTTCAAACGATTTCGCCGGATTTATTGGTAATGGCCATTTTATGCGTGATGCTCTCTTCGCAATTAAAAAAGCTCAGGAATTAAGTAAGGAATACGGTTTAGCCAAGTCTATATATCTAGTGAATAAAGTTGCACAGGATTATTTAGTTCGTCCAATGGGAATTTTCCAACTCATAGATTATGTTGGGGTTGATGTTGTTCAGTTCATTATGAATGTAATGAATCCATTCCTGAAAGATGAAGATTTACATTCTGATTTGCTTGACCAAATGATGGAAGCTGGAGTGAAAGGTGGACAGATGTCATCTGGAGCTCAAAAAGATGGATTCCTGAAATATGAAAAAGGCAGACCAGTTGCGATCTATAATGTTGAGAAAGGAAAATATATTGAGATTGCAGATATTCAGGAGAAATGTGATGAAGTACTTGGGAAACACCCTAATCCTAAGATCAGCTGGAAACCTACGATCCGCAGAAGAGATAAAGATCAGGTTTTCGCAGAATTCTTTGCAACTATGAAGTCCATGCCTGACTTCGGTGCAAGATTAGGAATGGAATATGGTAAACGATCGAATGAAATCGGTAGAAAACTGGTTTCAGATGGAGTAGCATTTAATGAAGTAGATGTGAATACAGTAATGCTTACCGGATTTTTCCATGCCTATGGACCGGTAAATGATTACTTTGTTTACTAATGATCGGATTACAAATTAAAACAAGGAAAAATGAAAAAACTTAGAAAAAAAGTATATATCGCAGCCGGTTTTAATACTGTATCCATGGGAACCGGTCGCAGTGAATTCAATCCAAAAAAAGAACGCCCCGGATTGGAATATTATTTTGAAACCGCAGGTAAAGGAACTATTGCACAGATAAATGACCCTGCAAACATCGATGAAGGTGTGGTAGGTAATTTTATGGCTGCCCGATTCAATAAACAGGCAAACCTGCCGGGTTTCATCCCTTTTATAGATGAAAAATTACAATGGAAACCTGCCATTAGTGTCGAAGGCGCTTGTGGTTCCGGAGGATTAGCACTCATGAGTGGAATGAAATCTGTTTTAGCTGAGGTTGCTGACTCCGTATTGGTGATCGGTGTGGAAGTACAAAATACAATGAAAGCATTGTATGGAGCTGATGTTCTTGCAGGTGCAGGTTGGTATAAAAAACGTAAAGAAGGACATGCATTCTTCTTCCCTGGCCAATTCAGTAATCGAGCAGGGGCTTACTATGAAAAATACGGCAAAGAGTATACTCGTGAAGGTTTGAAGCGATGGTTCGTGAATTCTATTGAAAATGCGCGATTATGCGAAACGGCGCAAGAATACGAGAACAAAGTTCCTGATCTGTACGCTCTTTATGATAAGTTCAAAACAAACGGCGAAACTTTCGTTGATCATCTTACTGTTCTAGACTGTTCTAAAGTTTCTGATGGTGCCTCTTCATTGATCATGGCATCGGAAGAAGGTCTCGAAAAGCTTGGAATTGATAAGAAAGATGCAATCGAAATCGTTGGTTGGGCTCAGGTTGAGCGCAATATCACTAATGAACCACCTGATCCTACAGAATTGATCACTATTAAGAAAGCTGCAAAAGAAGCACTAGATTCTGCAGGATTAACTATCGATGATCTGGCAACAGTCGAAACTCATGATTGTTTCTCAATGGCAGGCGTATTAGGAGTTGAAGCACTTGGATTCGCCGAAAAAGGTAAAGGAGCTCAGTTTGTAGCTGATGGCCATACTGCAAGAGACGGGAAGATCCCTATCAATACAACCGGTGGTTTGATCGGTTGGGGACATCCAACTGGTGCTACAGGAGTCCATCAGGCTGTAACTATCTGGGAGCAATTAACAGGTAAAGCTGGACCTGCTCAGATCAACATTAATCCTGATCGCCCATACGGGATGACGATCAATATGGGTGGTGATGATGTGACGGTTATTGCAATGGTCTATAAAAAGGCTGAATAAACTTTATGTTCGTTCATTTTCTTTGCTTGTCCAAAGAAAACGAACCAAAAGAAAAGACAGTTTTCTCAAGGTATTTCCTAGGCCTAATCTGGCCTAGGAATCACAACAATTTTTCTAAATTTTCTCCAAGGCTTCGAAAATTCTTCACGAAAAATGTTGCTATACTGCGAGAAAACATTAATCTAACAGCGTTAGATTATTTAAAGGTCAGGTAGCGTTGGCATGAAAATCAGGGATGTCAGGGAGTGGCATGTGGGAAGGTTTGGATCTGATTTTCTTGATTTTTTGGTTCGTTTTGCATCAAGGCAAAATGAACATATAAAATAGAATTAGAATAATGTCAATCTTTCTTTTGACAGAATATTCCTTATTGTCGTAAATTTATACTCCTGACAATAATTAAAAAAAATAAATATGAAAAAATTTGCAGTAGTCCTTTCAGGATGTGGTGTATTTGATGGTGCTGAAATTCATGAAGCAACATTAACAATGTTAGCGATAAAAAAACTGGGTTCAGAATATGAGATCTTTGCTCCGGATGTGAACCAATATCACGTTCTAAACCATATTACCGGTGAAGAAATGGATGAAACACGTAATGTTCTCATTGAATCTGCTAGAATTGCTCGAGGAGCTATCAAACCTCTTACAGCTTATAAATCTTCTGATTTTGATGCACTTATTTTCCCGGGTGGATTTGGTGCTGCAAAAAATCTCTCAACTGTCGCATTTAAAGGTCCGGATGCTGAGGTTAATGCAGATGTCGAATATGCAGTTAAACAGACAATGGAAGCTAAGAAACCTATAGGGGCACTTTGTATTTCTCCAGCTTTCATAGCAAAAATTGTTGGAGATGAGGTTAAGGTAACTATTGGACAGGATGAAGGAACTGCTCAGGCTATTGAAGCGATGGGTGGACAACATGTGACTACCGATCATGGTGATGTAGTTATAGATGATGAGAAGCTGATCTTTACAACTCCGTGTTATATGTTGGATGCCGACATTACTCAGATTTATGACGGCGCCCATAATACAGTAGAGGCAATGCTTAAATTCATGGATTAAATAAAGAAATACCTATTAGTCCCCCTTTTTAAGGGGGACAGATTTTTAGAAGAAAAATCAGGGGGTTAATTATAATTCAAAGTATGAAGAACACAATAACAGAACTCTTCAATATCAAATACCCCATCATCCAAGGTGGGATGATCTGGTGTAGCGGCTGGGAGCTTGCTTCAGCAGTTAGTAATGCTGGTGGACTTGGACTAATAGGATCTGGTTCTATGTATCCTGATGTTCTTCGTACCCATATTCAAAAATGTAAAGCAGCAACAGACAAACCCTTTGGAGTAAATGTTCCTTTATTATACCCTCAGGTTGATGATCATATTGATATAATTATTGAGGAAGGAGTGAAGATCGTTTTTACTTCAGCTGGAAATCCGAAGAAATACACTTCATATTTAAAGGAGAAGGGAATAAGGGTTGTCCATGTCATCGCAAATGAAAAGTTTGCACTAAAATGCGTGGAAGCAGGAGTGGATGCAATTGTTGCAGAAGGTTTTGAAGCCGGCGGGCATAATGGTTTTGAGGAAACCACAACGATGACACTGATTCCTCACCTAAGAGAAGTTATAGATATTCCATTAATAGCTGCAGGAGGTATAGGAACGGGTAGAACAATGCTTGCTGCTATGGCTTTAGGTGCCGACGGAGTTCAGATCGGGAGTAGATTTGCTGCATCAGTCGAATCATCAGGACATGACAATTTTAAGGAACAAATCATAGCAGCAAAAGATGGAAGTACCAAGTTAACTTTAAAACGTTTGGTGCCTGTAAGACTGATAAAGAATAAATTCTTAAACGCAGTTGAAGAAGCCGAAGCAAAAGGAGCTCAAAGGCATGAACTGGCTGAACTCTTAGGTAGAGGGAGAGCCAAACTTGGAATGTTTGAAGGTGATATTCACGAAGGTGAGCTGGAGATCGGTCAAATTTCGTCATTGATCAATGAAATTAAGCCTGTAAAAGAGATTATGGACGAGATTATTCAGGAATTTAATATTGCGAAATCAGAATTAACATCAATTAAACTATAGTTAGAATAATAGGAGTATTTATACTCCGCTCTATATTTTGAGTTGTTAATCGGTTAACAAATATTTTTTCGTAAATTAGAAAACTAACAACCTAATAAATATAAAAGATTATTCGATCATGGATTTTAATTTAAGCGAAGAGCAAATAATGATTCGACAGGCTGCAAGAGATTATGCAGAAAGAGAATTAATACAAGATGTACTTGAAAGAGATGAAAAAGGTATCTATCCAACACAACATATTCAAAATATTGCAGAGTTGGGTTTTATGGGTATGATGGTTGACGAGCAATATGATGGCGGAGGGATGGATACAGTTTCCTATGTACTGGCTATTGAAGAGTTTTCGAAGATTGATGCTGCGGTTAGTGTGATCATGTCGGTACAAAATTCATTGGTTTGCTACGGCATTAATAAATATGGAACAGATGAACAAAAAGAGAAATATCTGAAACCATTAGCCAGAGGAGAAAAGGTTGGAGCTTTCCTTCTTTCAGAACCGGAGGCAGGATCTGATGCAACATCTCAAAGTACAACAGCCATTGAAATGGATGATCACTATCTCCTAAACGGTACTAAAAACTGGATCACCAGTGCGAATTACGGTTCAATTTATCTTGTAGTTGCGCAAACCGATGCTGAAAAAACTCATCACGGAATAAACGTTTTTATTGTCGAAAAAGACAGCCCGGGAATTAGCTTAGGCCCTAAAGAGGATAAAATGGGAATGCGAAGTTCCGATACTCATTCAGTGATGTTTACTGATGTGAAAGTTCCTAAAGAAAACCGAATTGGTGAAGATGGCTTCGGATTTAAATTCGCTATGAAAACTCTCGAGGCCGGACGTATAGGTATTGCTGCGCAGGCAACCGGTATTGCTGCAGGAGCCCTGGATCGGGCTATTCAATATTCAAAAGAACGTAAGACTTTCGGCAAACCTATCGGTCATCATCAGGCAATAGCATTCAAACTCGCTGATATGAAAGTCAAGATTGAAGCTGCAAGAAACTTTGTACTCAAAGCTGCCTGGTTAAAAGATAATGATCGACCATTTGGAGTTGCAGGAGCTATGGCTAAGCAATATGCAGCCGACATGGCAATGGAAGTAACCACCGAAGCAGTTCAGATCTTTGGCGGCTACGGTTATGTAAAAGAATACCATGTAGAACGACTCATGCGAGAAGCCAAACTTACACAGATTTACGAGGGTACATCCGAAATTCAAAAAATTGTTATTTCTCGAGATTTATTGCGTGACTAATTTGATTTTTGGGAACTAATAGTTGAATCATTGTTCTATTGTTACATTGCTCAATTGTTAGTTATGGAATCAAGAAAATATTTAAAGCTAAATCAAATAGATTGCTATAAGACTTCATTTAGATTAAGCAATAAAGTTTGGAGTTTTGTAAAAGAGTGGGGTTATCTAGAAAAGGATACGATTGGGAAACAATTTATTCGAGCAGTAGATTCAATATCAGCTAATATAGCAGAGGGGTTTGGTAGATATAATAAAAAGGATAAGATTAGATTCTATCAAATCAGTAAAGGTTCATTAAGTGAATTTAAAGACTGGCTAATGAAAGCAAAGGTCAGAGGTTTACTAAATGATGAGCAGTATAATGAACTATTTATATTGATAAAGAAGATTCCTCTAGAAATAAATCAATTAATTAAGTTTACAAATATGTCTCTAAAGGATTAATAACAATAGAGCAATAGAACAATGAAACAATAAATAAGACAGTAGATTTGAAGATTGTCTAAATTGCAACTATGCAATTAATTAACAATACAAGATTTCGAATTTCTGTTATCTTTGCGCTAAATTGAAAATGATTAACACTAAATTATAAACAGATGAAAATATTGATTTGCTTAAGCAATGTTCCAGATACAACAACGAAGATCAAGTTGGCTGGTGACAATTCTGCTGTTGAAAAAGCGGGTGTTCAGTGGATCATCAATCCATGGGATGAGTTAGCTCTTACACGTGCTTTAGAATTAAAAGAAGCTTCTGGTGGAGCAATTACTTCTGTAACTGTTGTTACAGTTGGTGGTGCTGATGTTGAACCTACAATGAGAAAAGGTTTGGCAATTGGTGCTGATGATGCAATTCGTATCGATGCTGAACCTAAAGATGCTTATTACGTAGCTGCTCAAATTGCAGAGGTAGCTAAAGATTTTGATATCGTTATGACAGGTATCGAATCAAGTGATTATAACAGCTCTGCAGTTGGTGGAATGTTATCAGAATTCTTGAATGTTCCTTCAGTTTCTTCAGTTTCTAAAATGGAGATAGAAGGTGGTGATATCAACGTTACTCGTGAGATCGATGGTGGTTCAGAAATCGTTAATGTTGCTACTCCATTCGTAGCTATCGTTCAAAAAGGGATAACTAAAGAACCTAGAATTCCTGCAATGCGTGGTATCATGATGGCACGTAAAAAGCCATTGAACGTTGTTGCTGCTGCTGAGGTTGAAGCTTTAACAGAATTTGTTTCTTACGAATTACCAGCTGCTAAAGCTGCATGTAAGATGGTTGATGCTGAGAATGTAAGCGAATTAGTAAGTCTATTAAAGAATGAAGCAAAAGTGCTTTAATTGTTAAACCATAAAAAATCATTGAAATGTCAGTATTAGTTTATACCGAAAATTGGGATGGTAAATTCAAAAAATTAAGTTTTGAACTGATCTCTTATGCAAATGAAATGGCAAAACAATTAGGTACAGAAGTAATTGCCCTTTCTATTGGAAATGTAGAAGACGTTGAATTAAAATCTTTAGGTGCATACGGTGCTGCTAAAGTTGTTAGCGTTAATGATGATAAATTAGCAAGCCTTGAAAACCAACCTTATGCAGGTGTTATTGCTGAGGTTGCTGCTAAAGAAGCTGCTAAAGTTGTTTTATTAGCAAATAATAATGCAGGTAAAGCGATCGCTCCTCGTCTTTCAGTTAAAATGAAAGCAGGTGTTATTGCAGGTGCTACTGAAGTACCATCAAGCTATGATCCTTTCACTGTAAAGAAAAAAGTTTTTACAGGAAAAGCTTTAGCTAATGTAGTTGTGAAGTCAGATGTGAAGATCGTTACACTTGCACAAAACTCGTTCGGACTTGTAGAAGATGCTAAAGATGCTGCAGTTGAAGCATTCGATGCTAGCGTTGAAGATGTTAAGACTGCAGTTAAAGAAACCAATAAAGTAACAGGTAAAGTATTATTAAATGATGCTGAGGTTGTTATTGCCGGTGGTCGTGGTCTTAAAGGACCTGAAAACTTTGGTCCGGTTGAAGAATTAGCTGAATTATTAGGCGGTGCAACTGCATGTTCTCGTCCGGTTTCTGATGAAGACTGGAGACCTCATAGCGAGCACGTTGGACAAACTGGTAAGATCATTGCTCCTAACCTTTACTTTGCATTTGGTATCTCAGGTGCGATCCAACACTTAGGTGGAGTTAGCTCATCAAAAGTTATTGTAGCTGTAAATACAGATAAAGATGCTCCTATCTTTGAAGCTGCAGATTACGGTATCATAGGTGATGCTCAAAAAATTCTTCCGGAATTGATCGATGCAATCAAAGCTGCAAAAGCAGAATAATTGACATACAACTAAAAGAAAAGGGCGCTTCCATCGGAAGCGCCCTTTTTTAATATCTAAGATTGAAATTTATAAATCCATCGATTGCGAGATCAACTCAGCAATGTCAAGGTTTTTCATTTCTTCTTCTTTGTTTTTATATTTAATACCATCCGTCATCATTACCATACAGAACGGACATGCTGTAGCAACAATATCAGCTTTGGTTTCAATAGCATCTTCGATACGCTCGATAAATACTTCCTTGTTACCTTCTTCAGCTTCCTTGAACATTTGTCCACCACCTGCACCACAACATAATGCGAAACTCTTACAACGTTTCATCTCAACATTCTTAGCTGGTAATGCATTAATCACATCACGTGGAGCTTGATATTCACCATTCGCTCTACCTAAATAACAAGGATCGTGGAAAGTGATATTCTGTCCATTGAATGTATCATTTAGTGATAACTTACCTTCTTTCAATAATTGAGCAAGGAATTGAGAGTGATGGATCACTTCGAATTTACCATCATATTCAGGATACTCATTTAAGAAAGTATTATAATCATGAGGATCACAAGTGATGATCTTCTTCACTTCATAGCCATTCAGGATCTCGATATTCATCATCGCCTGCATTTGGAATAACATCTCATTACCGGCACGACGAGCAAGATCACCACTGTCAGTTTCTTCAGTTCCTAAAACTGCATAATCAACACCAACATGATTTAAGATCTTAACGAACTCACGACTTACTTTCTTAAATCTGTCATCAAATGCACCAGCAGAACCAACCCAGAATAAGTATTCAGGAGTTTTGCCCTCAGCAAGTTTATTTGCCATCAATGGTACTTCAAGATTTACATCTTCTGCCCATTTCATTCTGTCTTCTGGAGAGAACTGCCATGGAGCACCATTATTCTCAATATTTGTAAATACAGAGTTCAGTTCACCAGGAGCAGCAGACTCTTCCATCACCAAATAACGACGCATGTCCACGATCAAGTTCGGATGGTTGATGTTTACCGGACATTCCTGAGCACATGCATTACACGTAGTACATGCCCAAAGTTCCTCTTCCGAAATATAATCTCTGATCAATGCTTTATCATCTGAATAAGCAGCATCTTTAACAAGACCTGGCCCTTTTTCTTTCATACGTGCACGTAAGTCCATAACGATCTTACGAGGTGATAATTTCTTACCAGTGATATTTGCCGGACAAACTGCCGTACATCTACCACATTCAGTACATGTTAAAGAGTCCATATAGTTTTTCCAGGTCGTATCTTCTGCATCAAGAACACCAAAACGTTCAACTTCATCCTCACCTTCGGCTGGAGTATCAAAAGCAGCATTAGGATCCATCATTAACTTCACTTCTTTAGTGATGTTTGGCATATTTGTTAAGTATCCAAGAGGTTCTAAACGGCTTAAGAATACGTTTGGAACTGACATGAATACGTGGAAGTGCTTAGAATACGGAAGGATATTCGCAAATAAGAAGATCAATAGAATATGTCCCCACCAGTTTATCTCATGCCAGATGAAAATGCTTTCATGGCTCATTCCTGTTAGTAATCCGGCGATGTATTCACTTACAGGATAAACACCTACAAAATCATTACCTGCATGAAGAATATAAAATACATTCATTCCTAGCAGAGTGATCATTAAAACAAAGATGATCGTTAAGGCAATATTTGCATCAAGCTTAGATACTTTCTTCATCTCTGGTCCGTAGAAACGGGCAACTTTTAAGCAAAGCCTTCTGCATAAGAATACTAAAATTGAAAGTGCAATGATGAATGCAAATACATCACCTGAAGCCATTAATACATCATAGACAGGTCCTAAAACTGCAAGCACTCTTTCAGTTCCAGCGAAACCATCAATGATCATTTCAATACTTCCTACAAGAATTACTAAAAAGCCCCAGAATACGAGTGCGTGAAGTAATCCCATTACCGGATGACGGAAGATTTTCGTCTGCCCGATCGCTACTTTCATCATTAACCAGAAGCGCTTACCAAAATCTCCAATCGGATATGGTTTTGTGAGTCTGAAATAGGTATAAATTCTCCATGCGGTCCATGAAAAACATCCTAATGTTACCAATACAGAAATTGCAAAAAGAATTTGTTTTAACATAACATCTTCATTTATAGGGTTTAAGTCGTTTTAAAGATATGAAAATCCGTGCAATATTAGATATAATTTCATTAAGAATTAAAATAAATAGAAGCCCTGATAAATAAGGACTTGACTCTAATTTGGCATCGGATTTTTGGATGCAATTCATTATATTTGTTAGTACCTAATAAATTAAATTTTACTGTTTTATGACGAATGCGGAGATTTATAAGCCTATAAATCACATCAGAATCGTCACTGCCGCTTCATTATTCGATGGACATGATGCAGCTATTAACATCATGCGTCGGATCATTCAATCCACAGGAGCGGAAGTGATTCATCTAGGGCATAACCGATCTGTACAAGAGATCGTGGAATGTGCGATTCAGGAAGATGTTCAGGCGATTGCTATTACTTCTTATCAAGGCGGACATATTGAGTTTTTCAAGTATATGTATGACTTGCTTCAGGAAAGGGGCTGCGGTCATATCAAGATCTTTGGCGGTGGAGGAGGAGTGATCCTTCCGGAGGAAGTCAAAGAACTTCACGACTACGGAATCACAAGGATTTACTCACCGGATGATGGTCGTGAGATGGGACTTCGTGGAATGATCAATGATCTGATGGAAAAATCTGATTTCCCTACAGGTCTGGCAAAAGACATCAATTTAAATGGTGATTTGAAAGGCAATGCAAAACTTCTCGGTCATCTTATCTCATCCGCTGAAAACAACCCAGATGATATTCAAGATGTACTTAAGGAAATCCATAAAAGAGCTGAAAAGAATAATGCACCGGTACTTGGAATTACAGGTACAGGGGGTGCTGGTAAATCTTCACTTGTAGATGAATTAGTTAGAAGATATTTAGCCGATTTTGAAGATAAAACGATAGCTATTATCTCAGTTGACCCTTCAAAACGTAAAACAGGTGGTGCTCTGCTTGGCGACAGAATACGTATGAACTCGATTTTTAATGAAAGAGTTTATATGAGATCATTGGCAACTCGTCAATCCAATCTCGCAATGTCGAAATATGTGAAAGATGCTGAGCAAATTGTGCAAGCAGCAAATTATGATCTTGTAATTCTTGAGACCTCGGGAATTGGACAGTCGGATACTGAAATTGTGGACCATTCTGATATTTCAATGTATGTAATGACTCCTGAATACGGTGCAGCTACTCAGCTGGAAAAGATCGATATGCTTGACTTTGCTGATGTTGTAGCATTAAATAAGTTTGATAAACGTGGTGCATTGGATGCTTTACGCGATGTCAAAAAGCAATATGCCAGAAACAATAATTTATGGGAAGTGGATGTGGATACTATGCCGGTCTATGGAACCATTGCATCTCAGTTCAATGATCCGGGAGTAAATCAGCTTTATGCTGCACTCATTGAAAAGATCAAGGAGAAAACCGGAGTTGATTTCAAATCCAATATGAAAGTAACGGATGAAATGTCTGAAAAGATCTTCATCATCCCTCCTAATAAAACTAGATACTTATCGGAGATCTCTGACACGGTAAGATCATATAATGAATGGTCTGAGGAGCAAGCAAAAATCGCTCAAAAGTTATATGCTCTTAAGAAATCAATCTCCGAGCTTGACGAGGAAAAAGATAAAGCTACAATTGAGGCTCTTGAAGAAAAATATAAATCCATTGAAATGGAACTGGATGGTCGCAATATGAATATTATTGAGACCTGGGATGAGAAAAAGAAGAAATTCAGTGATCCTGTATTCAAGTATACAGTTCGTGATAGAGAGTTTTCTGTTGAAACTCATACCAAATCATTATCGCATCTGCAAATTCCTAAGATCTCCATGCCTAAATATGAAGGCTGGGGAGATGTTCTTAAATGGGTTTTAAAAGAAAATGTACCAGGAGAATTTCCTTATGCATCGGGTGTATTCCCATTTAAACGTGAAGGTGAAGATCCAACAAGAATGTTTGCTGGTGAAGGTGGACCTGAAAGAACTAATCGAAGATTCCACTATGTGTCCTTAGGATTACCTGCGAAACGTTTATCAACTGCCTTTGATTCAGTAACACTTTATGGAGAAGATCCTGATAGAAGACCTGATATTTACGGTAAGATCGGTAATTCAGGTGTGTCCATTTGTTGTTTGGATGATGCTAAGAAGTTATATTCAGGATTCCATTTGACAGATCCTAAAACTTCTGTTTCAATGACCATTAATGGTCCGGCTCCTACGATGGTGGGTTATTTTATGAATGCCGCAATCGATCAAGAATGCGAGATCTATATTAAGGAGAATGGTTTAGAGAAAGAAGTTGAAAAGAAAATAGAAGCTATTTACAAAGCTCGTGGCACAAAGCGTCCAAAATATCAAGGTGATCTGCCTGAAGGAAATGATGGTTTAGGTCTAATGCTCCTTGGTGTTACAGGAGAGCAAGTTCTTCCGGCTGATGTTTATAATAAGATCAAAGCGGAAACGATCTGCCGAGTACGCGGTACCGTTCAAGCAGATATTCTAAAAGAAGATCAGGCTCAGAATACCTGTATCTTCTCAACAGATTTCTCTTTAAGATTAATGGGAGATATTCAACAGTATTTTATAGAGAATAATGTGAGAAACTTCTATTCAGTTTCTATTTCAGGATACCATATTGCTGAAGCCGGAGCAAATCCAATTTCACAATTGGCATTTACTTTAGCTAATGGCTTCACTTATGTTGAATACTATGTTTCCAGAGGAATGGACATCAATAAGTTCGCTCCGAATTTATCGTTCTTCTTCTCAAATGGTGTAGATCCTGAATATTCTGTATTGGGTCGTGTAGCCCGATTGATCTGGTCGAAAGCCATGAAGAATAAATATGGTGCTGATAGTAGGTCTCAAAAGCTGAAATATCATATTCAAACTTCTGGAAGATCATTGCATGCTCAGGAAATCGATTTCAATGATATTCGAACTACACTTCAGGCTTTATATGCGATCTATGATAATTGTAACTCACTTCATACAAATGCTTATGATGAGGCCATTACTACTCCAACGGAAGAGTCTGTAAGAAGAGCGATGGCAATTCAAATGATCATTAATCACGAGCTTGGATTGGCTAAGAATCAGAATCCTCTGCAAGGTGCTTTCATTATAGAAGAATTAACAGATCTTGTTGAAGAAGCTGTTCTA
The DNA here is from genome assembly GCA_002711565.1 of Bacteroidota bacterium. GTDB lineage: Bacteria > Bacteroidota > Bacteroidia > Bacteroidales. The sequence goes on along the minus strand of PARP01000072.1, from coordinate 14,730 downwards.
GCAGAATTTGATAGAATAACTGAAAGAGGAGGTGTTCTTGGTGCAATGGAAACAATGTATCAAAGAAGCAAAATACAGGAAGAATCATTGTATTATGAAACCTTGAAACATACAGGTGAGCTCCCAATAATGGGCGTAAATACCTTCTTGTCTTCTAAAGGTTCTCCAACGGTTCTACCTGGTGAAGTTATTCGTGCTACACCAGAAGAAAAGGAGTATCAGATAGAAATGCTGGATCAATTACATCAAACTTATGCTGAAGAATCAAGAAAATTACTTAAAGATTTGCAACAAGCATCGGTTGACAATGCAAATGTGTTTGAGGTACTTATGGAAGCTGCCAAGTATTGTTCGATCGGACAAATTACAGAAGCTTTATTTGATGTTGGTGGACAGTATCGAAGAAATATGTAAATTTAAGGTAAGCAAGACCAAATATAGATTACAGATTGTTGTTGAATTTAAAGACTAGCCTATGTTTTCGAAAAAAATCCTCGTTGTATATCCGGAAGAAAGATCAACTTTTGTTGCCATCTATCATGCTTCCGAAATGTCGTTCTTGAAGAATATCAAACATACTGATGAAGAGTTGGATCAGTTTGAAAATATTATCGATCAATTAGATTTCAGAAGAGAAGAAGTCTTAAGGGTGCTGAAGGAAAATGATATCGACATTAATAAAGTTAATCTTGTAATGTCGCGTTCAGGTTTCATTAAGCCATTAAGTAGTGGAGTTTATGAGATTAATGATGCAATGGTAGCTGACCTTAAGAGTCATATTATGGGTCGCCATCCTATTAATCTTGGTGGTTTGATCTCTCGTCAGATCGCAGACTCAATTGGTGTTAAAGCATTAATGGCTGATCCAATTGTTGTTGATGAATTTGATGAGGTAGCACGATTAAGTGGTCACCCTGAAATGCCTCGTAGATCTCGCTTTCATGCGTTAAGCCATAAGCATTTCGCTAGAAAATATGCAAAATCTGTAAGTAAGAAATATGATGAACTGAACCTTATTGTAGTATATGTTGGGACCAAAGGAATCTCAATTGGAGCTCATAAAAAAGGTAAAGTTGTAGATGTAAATCAATCATTGGATGGTGATGGGCCATTCGGTATTACACGTGCTGGTTCACTTCCTAGTGGGGAATTGATCAGAATGTGTTTCAGTGGAAAGTATACTGAGGATGAAATGAACAATTTGATCACCAGAGAAAGTGGTTATGCAGCTTATCTAAAAACAAGTGATCTTACAGAAATTGATCAACGATTAATGTCAGGTGATGAAGAAGCCATCTTTATTTCTTATGCTTGTTCTTATCAGGTAGCGAAAGAAATTGGTGCAATGTTCACTGTTCTTGAAGGCAATGTTGATGCCGTGATCCTTTCAGGTTATATTTTCAATAGTGAAAGATTCCTCGATAATGTAACGAAGCGAGTTGATAAGTTTGCACCTATTGCACTTTATCCAAGTAAGAATGACTTCGAAGCGATCGCAATGAATGGAATGCGAGTGATGAAGGAGGAGATTCAGGTAAAACAATACGAATAGAAAAATAGAACACAGATAACGCGGATTAAACTGATGCTCGCGGATAAGATCTTCATTAGCCTACTTTGTTGGGTTGGTGAAGATTTTTCTTTTGAATTGAGGTGATTTCCCAAAATTTAATAATAATCCTACTTCATAATCTGTAGCTTTTAGGTAGTTTATTAGTTGAAATTCATGTTCCTCACATAAACCCTCACTTGCTTTGAGTTCAATTATAACCCTATTATCAACTATTATATCTGCATAATACAATCCTACTTTTACTTCATCGTAATAAACATCAATTGGTGCTTGCTTTTGACATTTCAACCCATGTTTTCTTAGTTCTATAAGAAGAGAGTTTTCGTATACTTTCTCTAAAAAACCATAACCAAGTTTGTTATATACCTGATAGATGATTTAAGAATTTTAGCCGTTAACTCTTTATGCTGCATAATTCGTTTTTACATTAATTCCAATAAATGCAAAACGTCAGCTTTTCTGTAATAAAAATCCGTGCAAATCCGTTAAATCTGTGTCATCCGTGTTCTATTAAAGTCGATTTTGGAAGTAATCTAAGGATTCCGGATTGGAAAGTGCGTCTTTGTTTTTAACTTCCTGTCCATGGATGATCTTCTTGACAGCAACTTCCACTTTTTTCCCATTGATCGTATATGGAATGTCGGGAGTTGGTAATATTTGTTCAGGGACATGTCTCGGACTACAATTTGATCTGATCAATGTTTTGATCTTTTTTATAATTTCCTCATCCAGACCTAAACCCTCATTCATTTTAACAAAAAGGATTACTCTTTCATCATCATCAATTGTATGTCCAACTACTACCGAATCTGCTATTTCTTCCATGTTCTCCACAACACGGTAGATCTCAGCCGTTCCAATTCTAACTCCACCAGGGTTTAAAGTTGCATCAGAACGGCCGTGCATTACTACACCACCATGATCTGAAATCAGAACATAATCACCATGATGCCAGATATTAGGATATTCTGCAAAGTATGCATCATGGTATTTTTCTCCATTTTCATCATTCCAGAAGTAGATCGGCATAGAAGGGAATGCTTTCTTGCAAACCAATTCACCTTTATCATTTAGAATGCTGTTTCCTGTTTCATCCCAACAATCCACATCCATTCCCAAACCTTTACATTGGATCTCTCCTCGATAAACCGGTAACATTGGATTGCCAAGAACAAAACATGAGATAATATCTGTTCCTCCAGCAATGGATGATAACTGAATATCAGATTTCCATTCTCTATAAACATATTCAAAGCTCTCATCTGCTAAAGGTGATCCTGTAGATAAAATGGCTTTTAGATTCGGGAAGTCTGAAATATCTTTTGGTACAACCCCCTCACTTTCAAGCATTGCAATGTATTTAGCGCTAGTGCCAAAGATGCTGAAATTCAGCTCATCAGAAAGCTTTAGTAATGCGTCAGGTTCAGGGTAAAATGGATTTCCATCATAACAAACAATTGTTGCTCCAACAGCTAATGAACTTACGAACCAATTCCACATCATCCAACCACAAGTCGTAAAATAGAAGTGTACATCATCTTCTTTAAGATCGCAGTGCAACTTCAACTCTTTCAAATGTTGAATTAATGTTCCTCCGGCAGAATGAACAATACTCTTTGGCAACCCCGTTGTACCCGAAGAGTACATTATATAAAGTGGATGATCAAAAGGAAGTTGTTCGAACGTGAGTTGTTCATCGCTTAAGCCGCATAGTTCTTCAAAGGTGATGGCGTTTTCAAACTGATCAGTTTGTACATTATCTGTATAATTAACCAAAACCACTTTCTCAATGGAAGGTAGTTGGTCCAGAATTCCTTTTAGTTTTTCCTGTGAATCAAAAGATCTGCCTTTAAAATAATAACCATCGGCGGCAAAAATTACTTTTGGTGCTATTTGGGTAAATCTGTCCAGAACGCCTTTGATACCAAAGTCTGGAGAGGATGAACTCCATATTGCACCAATTGAAGATGCAGCTAGCATTGCGATTATAGTTTCAGGCATATTTGGCATAAAGCCGGCAACTCTATCACCTTTTTCTACACCTAAGCTCCTTAATCCTGCTGCTGTTTTTTCTACTTGCTCATACAGTTCTTTATAAGATAATTTTCGCTTTACGATGTTTTCACCTCTGAAAATGATCGCTGTTTTATCATCTTTACGTTTCAATAAATTCTCGGCATAGTTTAGTCGGGAACCTTCAAACCATTTAGCACCAGGCATTTTCTTATAATCATCAACAACAGAGGTATAATCCTGACTGTACTTTATTTTCGAGTAATGATAAAATTCTTCCCAGAAAAGATCAGGAAAGTCAATACTCCATTGATGAAGTGCTGAATAATTAGTAGAAGATAATTGATATTTCGAATGAATCAATTGTAAGAATTCATTCATTTGAGAAGCTTCAGCTTTCTCCTTATTAGGATGCCACAAAATGTGTTCACTCATTTGTGATGATTTAGGTTAGTAAAAGAGTGTTGCTTAGCAACCGATATAGCGAGAGATCACCAATCTTTGGATCTCAGATGTTCCCTCACCAATTTGTAATAGTCTTTGATCACGATAGTGACGTTCTATGTCGTAATCTTTCATTAGACCATAACCTCCATGAATTTGAAGAGCTTCATCTGCGACTTCTCTTGCTATTTCTGAGCAATATAGTTTAGACATTGCTGCCTCTTTAGCGAAGGCTTTGTCATTGTCTTTTAACCAGCATGCTTTGTATAATAGGTTTCTTGCCAATTCAATCTTAGTTGCCATATCAGCAAGTTTAAATGCATTCGCCTGGAACTTTGAGATTGGGCGGCCAAATTGTTTTCTTTCATTGGCATATTTTAAGGCTAATTCAAAAGCACCTTGAGCTAGTCCTAATCCCATGGCCGCAATAGATAATCTGCCATTATCAAGCGTACTTAACATGATATGTGAACCTTCACCTACTTTACCTAGAAGATGAGATTCAGGAACTTTACAGTCATCAAAATATAGCTCTGCAGTATCTGAAGCTCGCCACATCATTTTACCATGCATTTCTTTGGTGGTAAATCCGGGAGTTCCTTTGTCTACCAAGATACATGTGAATTCTTTTCTTCCATTTTCCTCATCACTAACTGCTTGTACGGTTGAACCAATAGAGATCTCAGAAGCTCCATTTGTAATGAAGATTTTTGTTCCATTGATATTCCATTCACCATTTTCAAGAAAAGCTTTAGTTTTTGTGGCTCGGGAATCTGAGCCAGCATCAGGTTCTGTAAGTCCGAATCCCCATAAAGCTTCACCTGTACAAAGTTGTGGTAGGTATTTCATTTTCTGTTCCTCGGTGCCATAGTAATAAATCGGACCTATTCCGAGGGAATTATGTGCAGCTAGAGTTGCAGCTTGAGAGCTATCAATTCGTGCAATTTCCTCTACAGCAATAATATATGAAAGTGTGTCGAGACCTTGTCCACCGTATTGTTCGGGAAGATACATCCCAAACAGGCCAAGCTCGCCCATTTTTTTGGTTAGTTCTATTGAGAATTCCCCTTTCTCATCAAGATCGTGAGCCAGAGGTTTAATTTCTTGTTCAGCAAAATCCCGAACAGCGCCTCTGATCATGAGTTGCTCTTCGCTTAAGTCAAAATTCATATGTATGCGATTTTAATGATTGTAATAAAAGATCTACATCACTAAGTCAACCATAGCTAATCACGACAAAAGCATTTGTCAAAATATCGGAATATGTGATCCTGATAATCGCGCTATGGTATCATCAGGTTATAAGATCGGCCTAAATGGCCTGAAAAATCAATCTAAACGATCTCAAGTAGTGGAGCTCCAGCTTCCACCATATCATCCAGATCAACTAATAATTTTTCTACCGTGCCCTCACGTTTGCTGGTAATATTGTTCTCCATTTTCATGGCGTCGATCACAAGTACAACATCACCTTTTTCTACGGTATCACCTTCTTGAACATTGATCTTGAAGATTCTACCCGGAATAGGTGATAAGATGTGATTTTCACTAGCTGCAACACTGCCATCATCTTCAACAGATTGTTCTCCTTCAAGAAGATCGAGGCGACTCATCACAAACTCGTCATCATTAATAGTGATCTTTGCTGCATCTTCGGCACTACCGATCGCAGCAGTATAAGATTTGTCAAATATTTTTAGATCAATCTCTCCAGAATCAATGAATAGTTTTTCAACTTCATAATTCTGGTTTTCTATTGTAAACAGATAATTATCCTGATTCTGCTTAAGTTCAATTTCATATTCTTGTTCATTATAATTCAACTTTAAGCTCATATTATTTCTCCAATAACCAATTGCATTCCAGATATCATGCTTCGGAAGAAGGTAAGGTTCTGTTTTAGTAAGTTCCTTATCTAAGCTATATAAAGTATATGCGATCATTGCTTCAGGATAATTTACGGCATCTTTACTATAGCTATTTCTATTTGGTTTTTGTTTTTCTTTCACGGCAGTTGTGGTTTTAACGGTTGTAGTTGCTGCTTCAGCACTTAATTTTTCAATTTCATCATCAAATCTTTTCTTTGCAAGTCCGGATTTATAATCACGATACTGAGTTTCATGCATTGCGAACTCGAATAGCTCCTCATCATCTTCTCCGGTTTCCCATCCATTCTCTTCCATCTCTTTTCGATATTTATCCAGCTCATCCGGATAAGCATCTTGTGGAGTTCCAGTGTAGAACTCTAATCCTTTGGATTTTGCTAATTCAACGATTTCTGGTGCAAGTTCTCCAGGAAGATTTCCGGCTTTACCTAAAATCATATTCCAGGTGTTGTCATCCATCATCGAATAGCGCTCTTCACCTTTTGATAATTGAACAATATTTAGAAGTGCAACATTCTTAACATACTGACTGAATGGAGTTACAAGTGGTGGATAACCAAGTTTTGGCCATACATAAGTAACTTCATCAAATAGTTTGATCAATAACTCATCTTCTGTAAGTTCAGGTTGACCTTCAGCTTTTAATGAGAAGTTAATTCCTTCGTGTACACCTTTAAGATCGGCCATCAAACTTCCCATCATTCCACCTGGAAGTCCGCTACTTACCATTAATGATGATAAGAATTTGTTTCTAGGATTGATGAAGTGCCCTAACCACTCGTCAATAAAGCTTTGAGTAAGTGCACGACATTCCATATAAGCATTCATATTGATCTCCGGAACATCAAATCCTGCATCTTTAAGCATCGCTTGAATGGTGATCACATCCGGGTGAACCATACCCCAGGAAAGAGGTTCCATGGCAACATCAACATAGTCGGCACCGGCTTTTGCAACTTCGATCATTGAAGCAACAGAGAAACCAGGACCAGAGTGTCCATGATACTGAACCGTAGTTTTTGGATGACGGTTTTTGATTTCTTTAACAAGTTTACCTAGAGAATCCGGGCGGCCAATACCAGCCATATCTTTCAGACAGATCTCTTCAGCACCGTATTCGATAAGTTGATCAGCAAGTTTTGTATAATAATCAACTGTATGAATGTTTGAATGAGTAATACAAAGACAAGCCTGAGAGATCATTCCTGCTTTTTTAGCAAATACAATTGAATTTTCAAGATTACGATGATCATTCAATCCGCAGAATGAACGTGATATATCAGTTCCCTGTGCTTTCTTCACTTTAAACATAAGTTCACGTACATCAGCAGGTACCGGGAACATTCGAATTCCGTTCAATGCTCTTTCAAGCATATGCGTTTGGATCCCCGCATCATTGAATGGTTGAGTCCATTCACGAACTGCTGTATTTGGGTTCTCACCATAAAGCAGGTTTACCTGTTCAAAAGCACCACCATTTGTTTCAACGCGGTCGAAACATCCCATATCGACAATCACCGGAGCGACTTTTTTCAATTGATCCACTCGGGGAACATATTTCCCTGAAGATTGCCACATATCGCGGTAAACGAGACTGAATTTGATTCTTCTTTTTTTCATCTGTCTGATCGTATCTAGTTTTCTACCCAGTTGGGTTTACGTTTTTCTAAAAATGAAGCCATTCCTTCCTGACCTTCTTTTGATGCTCTAAGTTCAGCAATCAGTTTTGCCGTATAATCAATAGAGTTTTCAAAATCTAGTTTATTAGAAATGGTATACAATAATTCTTTACAAGCAGCCATTGCATCAGGTCCGCTTGTCATTAAGAATTTGATAGTTAATTTAAGTTGCTCTTCTAGCTCAGTTTCATTGAGGGATTTGTTTGCCAAACCATATTTTTCAGCTTCACCTCCTAAGAAACGACGACCAGTGAGCATAAGATCTCTAGCATTATATTCACCTGTACGTTTAACTACATAAGGTGATATGGTTGCTGGTGCAATTCCAAGTTTAACTTCGGAAAAAGCGAATTTGGTTTCTTCATGACAATAAACGAAGTCGCATGCTGCTAATAGTCCATTTGCACCGCCAATTGCTGCACCGTGTACAACAGCAATTGTTGGTTTTTTACAAGTGTAGATGGCATTGAAACATTTTGCAAGCTTAAGGCTGTCTTCATAATTCTCCTGAAAGCCGAAAGACGCGATGCCTTTCATATAATTCAGATCTGCACCTGCGCAAAATGATTTTCCTTTACCTCTTAAAACAACTACACGAACATCATTTAGGTCAGATACAGATTCGAAGCAATCAATGATCTCGCCGATCATCTCGGCATTCATTGCATTATGCTTCTCCGGACGGTTCATCCAGATAGTCCCGATCTTATTGTCGAGTTCAAATTCTATATGCTGATAGTTCGTCATGAAATAATAAATTACATTCTGAATACTCCGAATTTTGGATCACCAATATGCTTGTTCAATGAAGAAGCAATACCCATTGCCAATACCTGACGCGTATTTACAGGATCGATAATTCCGTCATCCCATAATCTGGCTGTACTGTAGTAAGCTGATCCTTCAAAGTCATATTTCTTAATAATGCTTTCACGTAAAGCTTCGATCTCTTCTTTAGGCATTTCCTTGCCTTTAGCTTTATACTGATCTTGCTTAACAGTGATAAGAACGTTTGCAGCTTGCATTCCGCCCATAACTGAGATCTTTGCATTTGGCCACATGAATAATAAACGTGGAGAATATGCTCTCCCAGCCATACCATAGTTTCCTGCACCAAATGATCCACCAAAGATCACAGTGAATTTAGGAACATTGGCTGTAGCAACTGCATGTACGAGTTTCGCACCATCCTTAGCAATTCCTTTTCTTTCAAAATCTTTACCTACGATAAATCCTGTAATGTTTTGAAGGAAAACCAATGGTATCTTACGAGCTGAACAAAGCTCGATGAAGTGAGCACCTTTAACAGCAGATTCGTTGAATAAAACACCATTATTAGCAATAATACCTACAGGATAACCCATAATTCTTGCGAATCCTGTAATTAATGTCTTACCATATCTTTCTTTGAATTCATGGAATTTACTACCATCAACTATACGCATGATCACCTCTTTAGGATCAACCATTTTACGGAAGTCGATAGGAGCAATACCATATAATTCTTCAGGATCATAAAGTGGTTCCTCGATTGGAGCAAGATCTAAAGCTTGTTTAGCTCTATTATCCAGATTCTCAAAGATATTTCTACATATTTGAATTGCATGAATATCATTTTCAGCATAATGATCTGCCACGCCTGAAACTGCGGTATGAACATCAGCTCCTCCCAATTCCTCAGGAGTAACAACTTCACCTGTTGCAGCCTTTACAAGTGGAGGTCCACCAAGGAAGATCGTTCCTTGATTCTTAACAATGATGGTTTCATCACTCATAGCAGGAACATAAGCACCACCAGCAGTACATGAACCCATTACAATTGCGATTTGTGGGATTCCCATTGATGACATTTGAGCCTGATTGTAGAAAAACCTACCGAAGTGATCTCTGTCAGGGAATACATTTGCTTGTTCAGGTAAGAAAACACCGCCCGAGTCTACCATATAAACACATGGTAAATGATTCTCCATAGCAATTTCCTGAGCACGAAGATGTTTCTTAATGGTTTCTTTTATATAGGTACCGCCTTTAACGGTAGCATCATTGGCAATAATAATAGTTTCTCTACCTTGAATTACACCAATTCCGGTAACGATCCCTGCGGAAGGATGACCATTATCGAAAACATTGTAAGCGGCTAGAGAAGAAAGCTCCAGGAATGGAGTGTTTGGGTCTATCAGTTTGTCGATGCGTTCTCTTGCCAGTAGTTTACCTCTGGATTTGTGTTTATCGATCGCATTTTCCGATCCCCCTTTTGTAACTTGTTTCAGGATTTCTCTGTATTCTGTTAAGATCTTCAGGAAACCCTCTTTGTTCTTTTTAAACTCCTCAGAACTCGGGTCGATTTTAGTTTCTAATTTAAACACGGCTTTCTATTTAGATGAACATTTTTTTGTTTGCATTCCAACAAACTATCAAAATTTTTGTATTTTTACTTTAGTTGTTACTCGATTAACAACTCAGTAGTGCAAGTATAACTAATTTTTGTGAAAATTGAAAATCTAGTTATTGTTAGTTGATTAACAGTCAAATACGTTTTTTGTAGTTTGTGATTATCTCGTTTTTTCGATGGTAAGTTATTCAAAAAATGTGGAAGTAGAATGAAAAACCTAATAAATTAAATCAATTATAAATTACACATTATGAATTATCCTAAAAAAGTAACAATTGGAGATATTACCGTTCGTGATGGCTTTCAACATGAAGAACAATTCATTCCTACCGAAGCCAAACTTTGGGTCTTAGAGCAACTGGTTCTCGCAGGCTTCAAACATTTCGAAGCAACAAACCTTGGAAATCCTAAAGGAATGCCTCAATTCGCCGATGCTGATGACCTTCTAAAGCGTCTCAGAAACAGCAAAAAAGTTAAACATCTTCTTGACGATGTTAGCGTAACTGCAGTAACGATCAGAGAGCGTGCAATCGATCGTGCAATTAAGGCAAAATTGGAAGGCTGGGGCCCGGATCGCATCTTGGTTATGATCTCTACTAGTGAATCTCATCAATTCAAAAACTCAGGCCTGACTATTGAACAGTATTTCAAAATGTGTGAAGAATGGATCCCAAAATGTAAAGACGCAGGGATTAAAGTAAATGGTACTGTAAGTACTATTTGGGGATGCCCGATCGAAGGTCCTACCGATATGAAAACTGCCATCGATTTCACTAAACGCTGGCTAGATATGGGCTGTGATGATGTAGAGCACGCCGATCATGATGGTTCAGCATCACCAGACCGTGTATATAAATACTATTCAATGTTATTAGATGCGATACCACATCCTGAGAAGCATATTGTGCATTTCCATGAAACCAGAGGTTGGGGATTAGCTAATGTTTTAGCATCCCTTCAAGCTGGTATGACAAATTATGAAGCAACTATGGGTGGTCTTGGCGGACAGCCTGCGAACTTCATCAGCGGTGTTCCTGTATCGGGAACAGGAGCTTATTACTATAACGATCCAAACAAGGTTGGACTTGTTACAATGGAAGATATGGTTGTTATGATGGATGAAATGGGAATTGATACACAATTGGATGTAGATAAAGTGCTTGAAATAGGTAGAATGGTGGAACGCATTTGTGGTCGTGAATTACGTTCAGAATCTATAAAGAATGGACGAATCCCTAAAGAATTAACGGGTAGATAATTTTAATTTCTTAAAGTTTTAATATGTTCTTTTTACAAAGTAAAGAACTGCAAATATCTAAGGCTAGTATCTATAAATGACACTAGCCTTAGCTTTTAGATCACTAGTAAATTCTATTTGTCGATAATGACTTTGGTTGTATACTTGCCATTTTTATTTATTACCATAACTAAGTATATTCCTTTAGATAATCCTGAGGTATAAATCTTATGTTTTTTGCCTTTAAATTTTTTGATAATTTTCAAACTGTTATACTGATAAATGTCTAAATTAGCTTTGTCCGAAAAGGGGTAAGGTTACAACCGGCCTTCAAAAAAACGAACTTTTTATTGTTCGGTTCATGATAAATAGCTTTTTAGGTTTTGCTGTCAGGCACAGACTATAATTCCTCCAGAAGGTATTGTTACCCAATTAAACGTTGATAAGGTTCTTGAGATTGGTGCGATGGTTGAACGCATCTGTGGTAGAGAATTAAGATCTGAATCCATAAAAAATGGTAGAGTACCTAAAGAATTAACAGGCAGATAATATTCTGTGATATTAATATTTGGAAGGCCGGCTAATAAAAGTCGGCCTTTTTTATTAGCATATATCAATAAATATGCAGGATTTTTATAATCTAACAGTTTCTTAACATTTTTTTATGGTGTTTCTTCTAAGCTTTGTCTCATAAGATCAATGAGGGCTCCCTTATACTTGCCTGCCTATGAACGAATGCACCAGATAAAACTAACTCCGAATATGGATCGAAGTTTTAACTAATTAACCAAAGAAAAATGAAAAAAGGAATCTTCTTAGCTTTTATATTGTTGCTTGGTATATTTACTATCAGCTATGCTCAGCAAATAAAACCGGAATTGAAAGCTGTGAGAATTGAAAATCCTCCCAAGATTGATGGGAAGTTGGATGATGATGTTTGGAAGACTATTCCAATTGGTAAAAATTTCACACAAAACTTACCTTTAAATGGAGGTCAGGTAAGTTCAGAAACAGAAATTCAATTCGCTTATGATGATCGTGCAATTTATTTTGCGGCTAAAATGTATGATAAGAGATCGGATGTAGTAAAAGGAATGAATAGAAGAGATGCACCTTCAAGTGAATTAAATACAGATTTATTAATTCTTGCATTGTATCCATTTAATGATGGTATCAATGGATATGAATTCGGAGTAAGTCCTGCTGGTGTACAATTAGATCGTAAAATGTCTGATCAAGGTTCACATATTATTTGGAACACTAATTGGGATGCAGTATGGAAATCAGAAGTTCATATTGATGATGATTATTGGACAATTGAATTTGAAATACCTTTCTCTGAATTAAGATTTTTAGATATTGAAGAACAAGAATGGGGGTTTAATGTTTGGAGACAGATCAGACGTTTGAAAGAATGGAACGCATTCGCTTATGTAGATAATGAAATAGACGGGACTATTAAACAAGGTGCAATACTTACTGGTCTTAACAATATAGAACCTCCGTTAAGACTTTCATTTACTCCTTATTTTACTTCAAAATTCATTAAGTACAGAAGTGAAGATGGCTATAAATTTAAATTGAGTGGTGGATTAGACGTGAAGTATGGAATTAATGAGAGCTTCACTTTAGATATGATGCTCATACCTGATTTTAGTGAGGTTGAACCAGATGATCAGATTTTAAACCTATCTCAGTTTGAAACTCAGTTTGAAGAAAAACGGCCATTCTTTACAGAAGGAACAGAGCTCTTTAATAGAGGAAATGTTTTCTATTCAAAAAGAATAGGTGAAAACCCTCGTGGTTTTAATAAGATCAATCAAAGGTTTAATGAAGGAACCTATACAGAAGTGTTGGAGAATCCTGCAGAAGCTAAACTAATCAATGCTACAAAAATCTCTGGAAGAACAAATAAAGGATTAGGTATTGGAGTGTTTAATGCCATCGCAGGTGCAACATATGCAAAAGTTAAGAATCAGAGGAATGAAATAGAAGAGGTAAATACTGAAGGATTAACTAACTATAGTATGATCGTATTGGAACAAACCCTTAAGAATAATTCTTATGTGAGTATATTCAATACGAATGTGTGGAGTAAAGACAGCGAATATATGGCAAATGTAACTGGTGCCGATTTTCGCCTTGCAAATAACAAAAACACCTATGCAATAAATGGTAAAGCAATTGTTAGTCAGAAGTATTATAAAGATACAGATAACGAAATAGGACATTCATATTTCTGGAGGTTTTCTAAAATTCATGGAAATTTCAGGTTTGGTATTGAACAAAATGTAATGAGCGACAGCTATGATCCTAATGATATGGGATACATTGCACATAATAACTTATTCTCATTCAAAGGAGACATATCATTTAATTTCTATAAACCTCGTGGAATCTTTAATAGCTGGTACAATAAATTAAGTCTGGAACATACATATTTATACAACCCAAGAACTCATAATGGAATTCTGATTCAGCTGAATAGTGATATGACTTTAAAGAATTTTTGGAATTTAGGATTATTAATTAGCAAATCTGCTGATGGTTGGAATGATTATTACCACACAGGCCTTGAAGGTGTAAACTTCAGATGGTCTCCATGGACAGGCGTAAGATTTTCAGTTGCAACAAATAACAGTAAAAAAGTTTCCTTAAAAGTTGTGATGGCTTATGAGAAAAACAGCAGAGAATATGCTGATTATAATCAAAAACGTCATTATATCTCAATTACACCAACAATTAGGTTTAGCAATAGATTTTTCATGAGTCATGAGTTTGCCTATGACCTGGATTCATATTTTAAGGTTGTAAATAATTCAGATCCTGAGCATATCTATTTTGGTCAGGGCGATATTACCAATTTTGTAAATACACTGACCGCCAATTATGTCTTTACTAGGGATATGACAGTGAGCTTTAGACTCAGACATTATTGGAGAAGAGCAGAATATGATTCATTCTATGAGTTACAGGATGATGGTTATGTTTTACCTTCAACTTATACAGGAAATCATGATGTAAATTACAATTCATTTAATATTAACCTGATCTATTCGTGGAGATTTGCGCCAGGAAGCGAATTATCATTGATCTGGAAATATGCTGTAGATGAACGAGAGGACTACATAAGAACACATTCATTTACACGAAACTTCGGAAATCTCTTTGATATGCCTTCACAGAATAGCTTATCATTAAAGCTGCTCTATTATATCGATTGGCAAAAATTGAAAGGTAGATCTTAACTAGATATTTTGACCATCATTTATTATATTTGAAGTGATGGTCAAAATTATTGAAACTCCCAGAGACGCCTTTCAGGGATTAAAGCAAATTATCCCTACGAATAAAAAACTCGAATACATTCAGGAACTTATTAAAGTTGGCTTTGATTCGGTCGATATCGGATCTTTTGTATCGCATAAAGCCATTCCTCAAATGGCAGATACAGAAGAGATAATTCAAAAGTTGGATTTAAGTGAATCCAAATCGAAGATCATGGT
>PARP01000071.1 GCA_002711565.1 Bacteroidota bacterium | reverse complement strand
TTAATTTGCGGTATTTTGGCATAAACCAAAATTAAGAAATTTAAAAAACTATGCTCGCACCACCGTCATAGACGGTGGTTTTTCTAAGATGTAATAAAAAAGCCCGCATCGCTTTTCGCGATGCGGGCTTGAATGATCTTTATTTACGATTATTTATCGTCTTTTACTTCTTCGAAGTCAACATCAGTTACCTCATCATCATTTGATGAACTACTTTGTTGTTGTCCGGCTCCTGCATTAGGATCTGCACCAGGCTGACCAGCACCAGGCTGACCTTGAGTTGCTTTGTACATTTCCTCGCTAGCAGCTTGCCAGTTTTGGTTTAATTTTTCCATTGCAGTATCGATAGCAGCGAAATCTTTATTCTTATGCGCTTCTTTTAATTCAGCAGCAGCTTTTTCGATCGCTTCTTTCTTTTCAGCAGGGATCTTATCACCATACTCTTTAAGTTGTTTTTCAGTTTGGAATACTAATGCATCCGCTGAATTCAACTTATCGATCTCTTCTTTTTGTTTTTGATCCTGATCTGCATTTGCACTTGCCTCATCTTTCATCTTTTGAATCTCATCATCAGTTAAACCTGAAGAAGCTTCGATGCGGATGTTTTGAGATTTGTTTGTTGCTTTATCAAGTGCAGATACGTTTAAGATACCGTTAGAATCAATATCGAATGTAACTTCAATTTGAGGAACACCTCTTGGAGCAGTAGGGATTCCATCTAAGTGGAAACGACCGATGCTCTTATTTTGGTTTGCCATTGGACGCTCACCTTGAAGAACGTGGATCTCAACTGTTGTTTGATTATCAGCAGCAGTTGAGAAAGTTTCTGATTTCTTCGTTGGGATCGTTGTGTTAGACTCAATTAATTTGGTCATCACACCACCTAATGTTTCAATACCTAACGAAAGTGGAGTAACATCTAAAAGAAGTACGTCTTTAACCTCACCGGTTAAAACACCACCCTGGATAGCAGCACCTACAGCTACAACCTCATCCGGGTTAACACCTTTTGAAGGATCTTTTCCGAAGAATGATTTAACAACATTCTGGATAGCTGGGATACGAGTTGATCCACCTACTAATAAGATCTCATCGATATCTGAGGCTTGCATACCAGCATCTTTCAATGCAACTTTACAAGGCTCGATAGTAGCTCTTACAAGATCGTCTACTAATTGCTCAAACTGAGCACGAGTTAATTTACGTACTAAGTGTTTTGGCACGCCGTCAACAGGCATGATATATGGTAAGTTGATCTCAGTTTCTGTAGAACTTGAAAGCTCAACTTTAGCTTTTTCAGCAGCTTCTTTTAATCTTTGAAGAGCCATTGGATCTTTGCGTAGATCAATGTTCTCATCTTTGATGAATTCTTCAGCTAACCAGTCAATGATCTTTTGATCGAAGTCATCACCACCTAAGTGAGTATCACCATTCGTAGATTTCACCTCAAATACACCATCTCCTAATTCTAGAACGGAGATATCGAAAGTACCACCACCTAAATCAAATACTGCAATCTTGCTGTCTGTATCTTTTTTATCAAGTCCGTATGCTAATGAAGCAGCAGTTGGCTCATTGATAATTCTTTTTACTTCTAAACCAGCGATCTCACCAGCTTCTTTCGTAGCCTGACGTTGAGAATCACTAAAATATGCAGGAACAGTAATTACTGCTTCTGTAACTGTTGTTCCAAGATAATCTTCAGCAGTCTTCTTCATTTTTTGAAGAACCATTGCAGAAACTTCTTGAGGAGTGAATTTACGATCATCGATCTGAACGCGTGGAGTGTTGTTATCACCTTTGATTACTTTATAAGGTACACGTCCGGTTTCAACCGTTACTCTGTCATAAGTTTCACCCATGAAACGTTTAATAGAATAAACTGTTTTTTCTGGATTCGTAATTGATTGGCGTTTTGCAGGATCACCAACTTTACGCTCACCATTCTCAGTGAATGCTACAATTGAAGGAGTAGTTCTTCTTCCTTCGCTATTAGGAATAACAACTGGTTCGTTTCCTTCCATAACAGAAACACAAGAGTTGGTTGTTCCTAGGTCAATTCCAATAATTTTTCCCATTTTATGTGTTTGTTTTTTTAATGTTTTCTTAAGTTGACAAATACTGTTTCTCAAATTATATGCCAAGCACATTTTTAATTTATAATTAATAATTATTAATTAATAATTGATCGTAAGTTTAATTGCACTGCATGTATCTATCTGTTTATCTGATTATTACAATTAATTAGCATAGTAATTCCAAAATCAATTATTTTACTGACAGGCTGTCAGAAAGTCGGGTTAGGAATGTCAAATGAGGTGTTTACTGGTATTTTCTGCGGCGAAGGAAGTATTGTAAAAATGCAATTATTAGAATAAATGCAATTGGTAGCAGTGTATTTAAAAACATCCAGTAATTTCTGCTTTCGGAGATCTTTGCTTTATTCAATAATCGAAGTTTGAGGTCTTTTGATCTTAATGAGATGAGATCTTCACTCCCGCTCAGATAACTTACAATATTCAATAGTAATTCCTGATTCCCGAATTGCTTATTGGTATATTGATCAAACCCTAAAGGTAAAGGATAGCCCTGACTGCTATGTAACTGATTTCTGAACACATCTCCATCAGCAATTAAAACCATTGATGTTTTCTTACTTTCCGAGATTACTTCAGAATCAATTGGTGGAATTCGATTATTAAAAGCAGATTTGAAATTCCCTTCACTGATCACTCCTATTAAGTACTGACTTTCATAATCCTGATGATTCACTTTTTGGTTCAAAATCTGAAAATCAATATTAGATGGAACAGGCTTAATTCGGCTCATATTTGAACTCATGAGTAATGCCTGATGCTCAACATCCGAAATCTGAAGTAGATCGATCTGACTTGCAAAATTCATCATGATCGCATTCAGATTCTTAGTTATAGAATGAGAAGATAATGGACTTAGAACCGGATAATAAAACCATGGGAAAAACTCTATTTGAGCTTGCCCTCCCATCTCTCCAGTTCTTAAAGGAATGGATAATGAGTTTAGATCCATTACTAGATTTGGATTCATACGAACACCATATTGGAATAGCAGATCATCCAGATTCAGATCATAAGGAAATGCCAATGCAGTTTCTGAAGTTTGTAGCTTTTCTAAAGACATATCTACTGGATCGATCGCCCAAATCACCTTTCCACCCATCATCACAAATTGATCGATAACATATTTATCTTTCTCTTCAAATCTTTTCTTAGGTTGATTTATGATCAAGATATCAATTTGATCTTTTAACTTCCATAGATCATCAGAGCTAACTTCCGCTACTCTATAATCTTTAGCTAATTCTTGTTTCGCACTTAAGATCTCATTTCCTTCAAGTTCACCATGTCCGCTTAAAAATGCGATGGTCTTAACGTCATCAGTAAGTAATCTATTCAAGCCATTCATAAATGAGAATTCGAGGGCTGCAATTGAATTATTCAGTATTTCTTCAGGACTTAAAGTCTGACTAGATTGCAATAATTGGATCGCTACATAATGAGTTTCTGTTCGAATGATGGCTCCAGGGAAAATTAATTGCTGTTTAACACCATCGCGAGTCTTCACCTGCAAATTAGTAGGCTGTAAACCTGCTTCGATCAACTCATTGATTCTGTTGTTACGGATCTCTTGATCACTAATTCTATTCAGATCAACAAAGTTGAAAGAGAAATCTTTATTTAATGACCTAATCTCCTCAAGCATCAATTGAGTTTCCCTCTTTAACCTCTGAAATCCCGAAGGAAGATCCCCCGTTAAATAAATATTGATGGAAATAGGCTGATCAATATCTTCGATCGTTCTTTTGCTATTATCTGTTATGGAATATTTCTGATCTTCAGTTAAGTCGTATCGGTATTTTAATTGATCTCCAAGAAAATTGATTCCTAAGAAAAGAATGCTGACAATAAGAACCTCCTTTATAAATTCTTTACTTAACCATCCGCCTTTGCGATATCTTTTAATGATAAAAACTGTAAGCGTGATGAAAAAAGCTGATAAACTCAAATAAAAGATAAAATCTGAAGGGACAAATACACCGCGACTTATCGATCGATAATGCTCTAAGCCACTTATCATCTCAAATCCAATTGCGTCCAGACCAGAAAAAATAAAAAAGCAGATCAATAGTGAAACTATAAAACCTACGATCTGATTACTACTTAAAGCTGATGCAAAAATGCTTATTGCAATAAATGCACTAGCCAAAAGCATGAGTCCGACATAAGATGTGATCACTGCTCCAAGATCAAGATTCCCAGCCGGAGCACCTAAATTATGGATAGTATAGATATAAACGAATGTAGCGATCAAACTAAGCAGAACAAGTAATTTTACAGCGAGGAATTTTGCTAAAACAATTTTATAAATCGCAATTGGTCGGCTTAATAAAAAGCTTAAAGTACCACTTTTGTATTCTTCGGAGATCGTTCTCATCCCCAAGGCAGGAATGAGAATTAGAAATACATAAGGTGATATATAGAAAAAGTGATCCAGATTGGCATAACCGTAATCCAGAAGGTTGAAGTTCCCATTTTGCAGCCATAATAAAAAAGCATTCACCCCAAGAAATACGATCATCACCAAATAGGCGATCATTGAATTGAAAAGGGATCTTACTTCTTTAAGTAATAAGCTGTACATGTATTGTTAACGGGATTTATATAGCAATCGTATCTAATCTGCAAATTCGATCATGATCGGGTCATTCAGATTCATTCCCAGTAAGCTGGAAGCATTTCCCTGATTGATCGCAACCTCTAAATGTCCATTCGAGCCAAAGATCACAACAATCTCACCTACAGGGACATCCGTATACGATTGATGAATCTTTTGTAAATTTTCACCTCTGATCTGAACACTGAATTTTCGGCCCTTGCCAACTTCCTTGAGTAATTCCTGAGTGATATTTGTGATGAGGTTTTCATAATTATCAATATGAGTTACCATTCCTTTGATGAAATTCTTATCGGTAACCGGCTTAAATAACATCTTC
The DNA here is from genome assembly GCA_002711565.1 of Bacteroidota bacterium. Classification (GTDB taxonomy): domain Bacteria; phylum Bacteroidota; class Bacteroidia; order Bacteroidales. Next base: position 10,997 of record PARP01000071.1, on the reverse strand, counting down.
ACACTTACCTCATCTACGGGAGTACCGAGATCTTCAATTGGTTTACCTTCCGTTAAATGGATAGCTGCTTTTACAAAACGGTCACGTGTACTGAAGGTAAAGAAATCACTGTCTTGAGGAATATCCAATTCGATGATCTTTTCAGGCTGATCATCGAAGATCATTGAAAAAATGCCATTATCTGTACCAATAAAAAAATGATCATTGGCCTTAACAACAACGTGTGCGAATTGTTCAGATTCCTCCGTATTAACTCCAATGATGTGAATACTTCCCTTTGGGAAATTTTCATAGCAATTCTTAAGTACAAAGGCAGCTTGTTCAACACTAAATGCTTTGATCTCATGTGAAATATCTATGATCTGAGCATCAGGCTTCAGACAAAGAATCTTACCTTTTACAGCTGCTACATAATGATCTTTTAATCCCCAATCGGTCGTTAAGGTAATAATTGACATAATTTTACGTGCTTTTTAATCTTCAGTTAGGAATTTACGTAATTTTACAGTCTCAAAATTAAGAAAATAATCGAGCGATAATTAAGCCTTTCGTGAATGAGTGAAAAGACCATCAATTTAGATTCATATAACCCATTGGACATTTTTGGTGCCAATGAATCCAATCTTGAACAGATCAAAGCTTACTTTCCTAAGCTAAAGATCATTGCACGCGGCAATGCTATAAAATTGATCGGCGATCAGGATGAGATCAAATCATTCGAAGATAAATTCTCTCTTATCCTTTTGGTTTATGATAAATTTGGAAAGGTTGGCAAGACTGATCTAAAACAAATCCTCGAATCCAGTGATGATTCCGTGATCTCACAAGCAACAGTGAGTTCTGAAGTTCTTGTTCATGGAAGAAACGGCCTTTTAGTAAAAGCCAGAACAGCAAATCAACGTAAAATGGTTGATGCGATTGGTAAAAATGATCTTTTATTTTCAATTGGGCCTGCCGGAACCGGAAAAACATACACAGCAGTAGCATTAGCGGTTAGAGCTTTAAAAAATAAAGAAGTTAGAAGGATCGTATTGACCAGACCTGCTGTTGAAGCCGGAGAAAATTTAGGATTTTTACCGGGAGATCTTAAAGACAAACTGGATCCATATCTTCAGCCTTTATATGATGCGTTAAGAGATATGCTTCCGACTCAAAAGCTACTTACTTATATGGAAGATGGCACCATTGAGATCGCTCCTTTAGCATTTATGAGAGGTAGAACACTTGACAATGTATTTGCAATCCTTGATGAGGCGCAAAATGCAACTCCAAGTCAGCTCAAGATGTTCCTTACCAGAATGGGGCGCACATCTAAATTTTTAGTAACCGGAGATATCACCCAAATTGACCTTCCGAAAAATCAAAAATCCGGACTAGTTCAAGCTGAACATTTATTAAAAGACATTAAAGGAATTTCCTTTATCAGATTAGGGAAGAAAGATATTATCAGGCATCAACTAGTGAATCAAATCGTTGAAGCCTATGATACCAATGAGGAAAAAAATAATAACAACAATAAACCAGATAACAAATGAGCAATTCGATTGTAAAAACCGACTTTAATTTTCCAAAGCAAAGCAAAGTTTACAAAGGTAAAGTACGTGATGTTTACACTATCAATGATGAGTTATTAGTGATGGTAGTAAGTGACCGTATTTCTGCTTTTGATGTAGTTCTTCCTAAAGGTATTCCTTTCAAAGGTCAGGTATTGAACCAGATCGCTGAGAAATTCTTAGAAGCAACAAAAGATATCGTTCCTAACTGGAAGATCGCTACCCCGGATCCAATGGTAACTGTTGGACATTTTTGCGAAACGTTCCCTGTAGAAATGATCGTACGTGGATACCTAACAGGTAGTTCATGGAGATTATATAAAAATGGTGGTCGTGACATCTGCGGTGTTCCTCTTCCGGAAGGATTAAAAGAGCATCAAGCATTCCCAGAGTCATTATTAACTCCAACTACTAAAGCTGAACAAGGTGAACATGATGAGAACATTTCTCGTGATGAGATCATTAAACAAGGCTTGGTTTCTGAAGAAGATTATGTAGAACTTGAGCGCATTTCTTTAGAGCTTTTCAAACGTGGTAGTGAGATCGCTAAAGAAATGGGATTAATCTTAGTTGATACTAAATATGAGTTTGGTAAGAAAGATGGTCAGATCTATTTAATTGATGAGATCCACACTCCGGATTCTTCTCGTTATTTCTATGCTGATGGATATCAGGAACGTTTTGATAAAGGTGAGAACCAAAAACAATTATCTAAAGAATTCGTTCGCGAATGGTTGATGGACAATGGATTCCAGGGCCGTACTGAAGATACACTTCCAGAGATTACTGACGAATTTGCAACTCAGGTTTCTGAACGTTATATCGAGCTTTACGAAAGCATTACAGGTGATAAGTTTGAAAAAGCTGATGTATCTGATGTACTAAACAGAGTTGAGAAAAACGTTACTGAATACTTAAACGAATATTTCAAATAAAGATCTTTTAATAAGATTATAAATATTTAAGGCTAGTGTCATGAATTGATACTAGCCTTAGATTTATTTATTAAATGATCGTCTTATTAACAGCTACTTATCCACAATTACTTTAGTGGAATATTTCCCGTTTTTATTTACTACCTCAATGATATAAGTACCTTTCTTGAGTCTGTTTGTGTTGATTTTATATTTTCCACCTTTAAACTTTTTTATTTCCTTCAGACTAAAATATTGATCATAAATTCTTAATTCACTTTCAACGGTTTCCTGATCACTACTTACGATAGATTCATCCAACTGTATTTCAAATGACTCAGTAGCAGGATTAGGGTATACTAATAACATTGGTCCTAAAGGTCCACCGCCTCCTCCACTAACATTTACAGTTCCTCCTCCCTCAAGAGAAAGGCCACATAGGTTCTCAGTTTGCACATAAAAGTTTCCTATTCCTGAGTTTATTGCTTCAAAAGTACATTGAGAACCAGTTGTTGAAGCAATTTCAACAATACTCCCTGTACTCGACCAATAAACACTATCAACATTAAAGCAACCAGGCATACTATCAATTTGAACATTAAATATCTGATATTGGTTTAATTGTACTGTAGGATATCCTGAAGGTAAGGTAGTAGGCATTGCTGGCAAACCAATCCATACATCAAATTTATTTAGTTCTAATACTCTATCATTTGGTGCAATAATTCTTGCATCGACATATGCCTCGCCTGTCGAGATTATACTAAAATCGGCAGTAGTATCAGTTTCTGAAACAAAGCTTAAACGTGAATTATCGCATGTCCAATTAACAGTATATCCTGACACCAAACTTTGTACAGTATAGGTATGAGTTCCTGAACAAATATTTTTGCTTCCAACAATTGGTGGAAGTGCAAGTGTTGTTAAAGGAGCATAATCACTTTTATCTGACCTTCCACCACTGTTTACAGCTCTAACATAGTACTCATTATAATACTCCCCATTTCTTGTACCAAAGGAGCAGTTTGTTAAGTTAAATATTTCTTTGTTTTAAGCTGCATTATTGTTGATAGATTCGTTGAATGCATCATTTGGTTTTTTCTTTATAGTTTGATGTTTTTTCTGATTATAGTATTCGATATAATTTTTTACACCCTCAAAAAGTTCTAATCCATTGTCACAAGGGTTTAAATAAATGTAATTATACTTAATGCTTTTCCAAAACCTTTCGATCCAGATGTTATCAATAGCCCTTCCTTTACCATCCATTGATATTTTGATTTCTTTCTTCTCAAGATAGTTTGTCCAGGCAAAACTGGTGTACTGAGATCCCTGATCTGAGTTGATTATTTCGGGTTTGCCGTGTTTAGCAATCGCATCACTTAAAATATTCAAGCACCATTGTTTACTCATACTGTTACTAATACCCCATCCCATTATTTTTCGACTATAAACATCAATAAAAGCCGTCAGATACATAAATCCTTTAGCCATTGGTATGTAAGTGATATCTGTGCACCATACCTGATTTGCATGTGTAATCTTTAAGCCTCGTAACAAATAAGGCTTGATAAAGGCTTTCAAAGCTCCTTTAGTGAGGTTTTTGCGACGATAAAGCGTTTGGTGTCCCATGAGCCTAAACAATCGCCTGATTCGTTTAGGGCCTACCGGATATCCCATATCTTTTAGCATATCAACCATTGACAAGACTCCTTCGGTAGGATGACGCAAAAGATGTTTATCCATTAATTGCATCATCTTAATATTCTCTGGTTTTTCCGGTATTGGTCGATAGTATAAAGAACTCCTGGGAACAAAAAGAATATCACACTGCTTTCGTATCGAAAGGTTTTTATGATTTGGCCGGATCATTTCCATTCTTTGTCTGATATGCCAAGTCTCTTTGCACTTTTTTTTAAAAAATCATTCTCCACTTTTAGCTGCCCGATTTGAGCATATAGCTGATCAAGATCAGGAGATTTTTCTTTTGAAGTTTTTGCCGAACTACTCTCAAAAATAACAGCCATTCTCTCTAAAAATTCGGTTTTCCATTTAGAAATAGTTACAGGGTTAATCTCAAATTGATGACTCAGCTCGGCCAAGGTCTTCTCGTTTTTAATGGCTTCTAAGGCTACTTTTGCCTTGAATTCTGCACTGAATTTGCGTCGTGTTTGTTTTGTCATGGTCTAGTAAATTTAATGTATAAATTTTAACTAAACCTCTGGTCTAGGATTTAGGGAGTATTATACATATTCTGTTTCAGGATCTAAATCTTCTATTTTGAATGAATTAGTTGTAATCAATGAAGTGTTTAATCGTTCAATGTTTGATTTTTTAAATACGTCGTAGCCAGTTGCACCGTCAGAAGGTGACCAATTTAATACTGCATCTATATACGTGATATTTGAATATTCTAGGTTTGTTGGTATAGGAGGAGCTGTTTTGGTAGACTTTTCAGTACTATTAGATAAACCAACGTAATCAACGACAATTACAACTGATTTATATTCTTTATTTGGGGTTAGACCACTGAAGTAATGATTATAACCATCATCATGATAGAATAACTTAGATTTAATAATTTTATCATTATCATTAGGATCTTTAATTTCAATTTTAAACTCTTTAATACCCCAATAACCAAGACTGCTATGATTCGTCAATGTATATATATTAGAGAACTCATCAAAGCCATTAATGTTAGTAAAATTTATATTTTCATTTGATTGGCTTACATCAAATGTAGGAGAAAATGGTGCAGAGTTATCAACGATTATAACTTGAGTATAATAGCTAAAAGTATGTACATTTCCACCAGAATCCTCCGCTTCAAAATCCAAGGGCATATTATAAACACCTTCACTGCTTCCCGCTGATATAAAAACATTCAATTTAAATGTTTTTGTTTCTCCAGCAGGTATTATTAAACTATTATTATCTTCAATGCTAACCCAATTGAAGACTTGTGACATATTTGATTTATCAATCGATACAGTATACTCTTCTGTATCTGAAACATTTGTTACATGAATTTGAATCTGACGTGTTGCGTTTATTTTAATGGGTTGAATGTGATGATCAGTATTATCTGTTAATGGAATATTTACAGTAAAACTCTGAGCATAAACACCTGAGATTGATATTATAAACAATAAGGTTAATAAAAAAGTTGATCTATTTTTCATGATTCTTTTGTATTTATTTTTTGAGATGATTAATTCGATTCTTTAATAAGCCTTAATGAGTAACTATTTGATTTAAAGTTATTTCCTCTCCATACTTTAGAGTCATGAAAAAACAGATAAAGGTAAGCAGCTGCATTTGAACTAGTTTCCGTAGCAGCCCAATAATTACAATAATATCCAATCTTTGTAAAGTTCTTAGATGAATCTCGCCAACCACTTGGAATAGCTGTGAAACCGCTACTATTTGTAGACTCATAAGAATCAGCCCAATGTCTGTCTCCTGCTTCTTTTAATGCATTGCTTGCAATGGTATCGCCACCCAGAAGTTCAATAAGTTCGTTCCAATCTGCGTTGGTTGGTACACGCCAACCTTTTGGTGCTATTTCTCGGGGATCAGCTAATGCATACCAATTATACAATCTACCGTAGGTTGCAATAGTATCTAAATTAGTTGTATTGTTATAATTACAAAATGCACCTGTACTTAATGAAGCCCACTCATCATTATCAGTAATATTGGGAATACCATCTCCATTCATGTATTTGGTAACTCTTAAGTTTTCAGCCATCCAAGTTTGATTTCCGATCTTAATGGTTTTATAAATGTTTCCATCTATATCCGTCATGCTTCCATAGCTCTTATCAGGATTAAAAACAGCAGTCGTTCTTCCATTAAGCGGGTTGTTTGGTGTTGGTTCTTCTTCTTTTTCACATGAAAATATACTCAAGATTACAAGAGTAATCATTAAAATGTTAAAGGGGGAGTTTTGTTTTTTCATAATTAGTTTAAATTTCAAGGTGTCTAAATTGAATGGGGAGAGAAATCTATTCTTTTATTAATACACAAATTAATAAAATGTCTCTCAACAACTTGGATTGTTTTAAATATTTAGAATAGGTATAAATAAAATTGAGGGGATCTTAGGGACCAGCCTTCAAAAAAACAAAATCTGGATTGAAGCGAAATCTTAGTAAGGCCAGGAAGCTGAGAATTTATTCGAAGATCACCCGGCCGCACTTAGGTTTTGCGAAAAGACAGCTGGTGTTTTTTTGACAGCCTTGATTTTGGTTCTTTTATCAAGAAAAGAACATAGAAAAACACACAGCCTTACGCAAATTCAGTAAGCATTAAGATTAGAAAAATGATTTGTTATAAAAAAAGAAAAGGAAGCTCAATGCTTCCCTTTTTCTTTTGACTTCTGAATAAGATTAACACCCAAAAAATCTTAATTCAAGTCTTCACAATAAACCTTAGGCTCGTTGCGCTAACGACAAGCCTAATTCTTTAGCCGATTGATTCTTTGATCCGAGTCTCGGCATAGCTCAATCCTTCCTTAATGAATTCCGGACTAATTAAGCCGGTTAAGTCAGGAGTCTCATAAATACGTTCTGGTACGTGTAGTTTATCAAACTCAAATCCTTCACGGAATTTGAATCTGTATTTATCAAGGTATATTTGTTCTCCGATCTTATTCAGTTCTTCAACGCTAAGATCCAGACCAATTTCCTTCAATGTATCCTTGATCACATCAATTTTATAAATTCCTCTTGAGAAGAAACAAACTGTTAATGATGAAAGTAATTGTCTTAATCCTTCTTCTTTGATCAGTTTATCTACAACTTCGTGAGATGTGATCGGATTGTTGATCATTTCTGTTTGATCGAGAGAATATCCGGCATTGTCGAGGTGACTGTGGCGGGCTCCTATAAGGAAGCCCAAATACGCTGCTGGACCGGTATGATAACCGGCCATCTCATTCTTACCGAATGACATCGCAAAGCCCTTACCTCCATATTGCTCAGCAGCATATTCAGCCCCTTTTGCCAGTGCTTTATAAAAATCGTTTTCTTGTAATACTATCTTTTTTACTAATTGCTCATAAGTCTTACCATCACCCCATTTTAGGTTTAGACCATCCGTATGTTCAGTAGTGATCTTCTTCTTCATGAACATTTCTGTTGCCCATGCCATACAAACACCGATACTCATTGCATCAACACCATATTTCTCTACCTGATCGATGAGTTTAAGCATCACTTCAGGGTCTGAAATGCCTAACATTGAACCAAGGGCAAAGATCAATTCAAAATCATAACCTACCATGGTTGTTTTATAGAAATGCTCTTCATGTTCTGAAGGTTCACGAACAGCTGCCAGGTGAATACATCCAACCGGACAATGTGCACATGCAACACGTCGGCCAAGGAAGTGTTTCGCCAAATGCTCACCTGAGATTTTCTCAACACCTTCAAGGCGACTATGACGTAAATTCTTAGTTGGAAGAGAATCTAACTCATTTAATGTTAAGACATTTCCTGCTGTTCCAAGGTCATGATATTTCTTCATTAATGGAGAATCTACAGCTGCATCGTAAAGGGTCTTATATAGTTTTCTGTATGATTTACGATCTTCTACATCTATTGAGCTCTTGCCGGAAATATTGATCCCTTTGATCATTTTAGAACCAAAAACTGCACCTAATCCCATTCTACCAAAGTGTCGATAGGTTTCTGTGGTCACTGCAGCATAGGAAACCATATTTTCACCTGCTTGTCCGATACGCATGATCGAACGAAGTCCGGAATCATCTTCTTTCTGCCTAATAATTCTTCCGGCGGTGAAAGAACTTGACATTTGCCAGATCGTGGTTGCATCCTTAAAGAAAACTTTATCATCGTGAATTGAAAGGTAAACAGGATTTCTACTCTTTCCTTTGATCACAATTGCACCAAAACCCGCCATTCGAATAGCAACTGCACTTCTACCACCAACATGACTTTCGCCTAAGTTCCCGGTAAGGGGAGATTTAAATAAGGCAACGGTTTTGCTAGCTAATGGAAAGACTCCGGTTAGAGGTCCGATCGCCATTACGATTGGAGCTTCTGGAGATAATGGATCTATTCCTTCCGGGCATTCCTCGTACAATAATTGAATAGCAACGCCGGTTCCACCGATATACTTTTTAAATAACTCTTCTCTATTTCTGATCTTAAACGCATTCTTATCAAGATCGATATATAAAACTCTATGAAATGTATTTCTCTTTTTCATCATCACCTCCTATTTCTTTAATTCAATTACTCCGTGCGGACAGAATGGCACACAATAGCCGCACTGAACACATATCACAGGTTTCTCTTTTTCAGTATCCCAAAGCACTGCATCGATGATACATGCTTCTTTACAGAATCCGCATCCATTGCATAATGCAGGATCAAGCTTAACTCCACCCTTAGGATTTTGTTTTAATGCGCCGGTAGGACAAACTCTGGCACATGGTGCATCTTTACATGATGCACAAACGATCACCATGAAACCGGTTTCGATTCCCCCTTTTGATTTGATCATGATACTGGAATTCGTTAATCCGGCTTTTCCATTTCTTCGCGAACATGCAAACATGCAACTCTGGCATCCTACACATCTGTCCGCATCAATAATTGATAACTTCATCTTTATTCTCCTTTTATTATTCCTACATCACAACCTCAAAATTAAGGGTGATCATTCTTCTGAAAGACCTATTTCAAACGTTTGAAACGTGCTCTCATTGGTCTGATTTTGAGGCTTTTACATAATACAAAGTTAAAAAATTAGAAATTGATTGCCAGAAAAAAACAATTAGAAGTGGTAATTTAAAATGGATATAATTAAGCGGAATGAGCAAATTAGCTAATCGCAGATTTCAATTTTTTGAGTTCTGATATCTTCTCCTCATAACCGAGTTTTGTGTATGCAAGTATCAGATCATCAATCATTCTGTTCATGATGCATAAGTGATCACAAACTTTATAATACTCATCCTTTTTATCGATCTTCAGCTGCCCAATATATAGGTCTATTTCATTCTTTGTAAACACAGCACCCTGATTAAAAGGATTTATATAGAACATGATCTCATCATTATTCTTATGATCAACATACGCAAGTACAAAATGCTTAGGTAGGTTTACACCGGCGACAGGGATCTTAAGTTTATGACATATTGAAAGATAGAGAACACCAAGAGCTGTTGGATTGCCCATCTTTCTTTCAAGTACATTATTTACGCTAAAGTTATCTGGCGAGTAAAAGTTCTTTTTGTTCCCTCGGAATTTATGAATATTGAAAAGGACATGATTTACAACTTTGATCTTTTCTAGCGCAGTAAGTTCATCATTAAGCTCTAACCAAATATCCTGAATCAGCTTTGCGATCTGATTCATCATTTTATTCTCATCCAGATCGGGATAATTGTATTTTGAGAAGATCATATACCCCTTTAGCAGGTCTCTATTCTCAAACAAAGCCCATTTATTGAGGTCGAAAACATTCTGTTCGAATTGGATTTCATGGATCAAATTCAAGCTTCTTTCCTGAATGATCTGATCGAATGAATTCGCCCAGGCATCTTCCAAGGAAGGGATTGCAATTAGTCCATGTGAAAAGATCTTATCTCTGATCTTGTCAAAGGTTTTCTGATCCGGTTCATCCAATAACCGGATCAGAGCATCAAGTTCTTTATGTCCCTGATCTTTACTCATCTTAGGAGGTAAAGATAAGTCATAATCAACCTATGTGCATATATCAATAAAGAATGTGCTAACAGTGAATTGTTAAATCTGAGATGGGGCATTGCCCCTTTCTCAAAAGGGGCAATGCCCCATCTGAAACGCTAGACTTTTGTGATGCGTTCCAATAAGATCTGAATAAGCTTATCCACAGCAATGTGATAATCGGTGCTATATTGCTCAATGATTCGATTGGCAATTACTGCACAGATCGTTAAAGTTTCATGGCCAAGCGATCTTCCCAAAGCATATAATGCTGAGGTTTCCATTTCAAAATTTAGAATTCGCTCATCATTATAAGTGAAAGACTCTAACCTTTCGATGAAATCAGGATATTTAAGATTCATGCGAAGATGACGTCCCTGAGGGCCATAAAAACCCGGTGCAGTTGCGGTTATTCCCTGATGCATATCAAATCCAATAGCATCTGCTAATTTATCTGAAGCCTTAACGATATATGGTTTTGCGAGTTCTTTAGGCCAATTAGTATGCTCAATTAAGGCATTGTTCATTTCTTCTTCAAGAATTCCGGCATCATCCTGATAGAAATTCATCAACCCATCTATTCCAAGTCCATATTTCGACATCACATAAGTGTCAACCGGAATATCTTCTTGCACAGCTCCACTAGTTCCGAGTCTTACGATCTTTAGTTTACGATGATCGGTTTTAGCGACTTTATTGTGTAAATCAATATTTGCGAGTGCATCTAACTCATTTAAAACAATATCAATGTTATCTGTTCCTATTCCAGTAGATATAACCGAAATGCGCTTTTTCCCAATTTTGCCTGT
>PARP01000070.1 GCA_002711565.1 Bacteroidota bacterium | reverse complement strand
TTTATAATAAAATGAAAAAATATGGTTTATAAGAAGTTCTACATACAGATTCTTATACGGATAGCTTTAATATTCCTTAGTAGTTTTGCATTTCTTTATATGCTGAATTCCAGCAATATGCTCTACTTAAAGATCTTACTGCTTCTCATTACCATAAGTCAGATCGGCTTATTGATCCATTATTTAAATAAGATCAACAGAAAGCTGTTTTTATTCTTTGAGTCTGTTAAGACTGAGGATTATAATGTGAAGTTTGATACTGAATATAATGAATTCAAAGAATTGAATCTTCAGCTCGATAAATTATCATCACACTTTAAGGATGTTGTTCTAAAAAGAGAGGAAAAAGATGAATATTTCAAGGCAGTGATCGATCATATTGCAATTGGGATCCTTGCTTTTGATGACAGAGGATATATAAGATTTATCAATGATGAAGCATTAAGGATTTTTGATCTCAGCAGATTAAAAAATCTGAATTCACTCAGGTACATTCAACATGACCTGGAAAAATATTTATTAGAATTAAAGCCAGGACGACAGCATTTATTAGAACTCAGACGGAGGAATGAAGTCTTACAATTAGCCGCGAAAGTTACCAAATACAAAATCTCTGAAGAATCCCTCACCTTAGTTTCATTGCAAAATATCAAACCTGAACTCGACCTCAAGGAAACTGAGACCTGGCAAAAAATGATCAGGATCCTAACTCATGAGATCATGAACTCAGTGTCTCCTATTACCTCACTCGCACAATCGCTTTCTGGAATTATCAAGAAAGATCAATTAGACGATAAGGCAAGATCAAAAGTTGAGAAAGGACTAAGCACTATCAGTAACAGAGGGAGTGGAATGATGGATTTTGTTCAGAAATACAGGAATCTCACCATATTACCGTTACCACATAAATCATCATTTAGAATTCTTGATCTTCTGGAAGAACTTAAATTGCTATTCAATGAAGAGATTGAATCCATGGGTATTGATTGTGTTATCAATGTAGAAGATGATGATTATTTATTAGAGGCAGATAAAGAACAGATCGAACAGGTAATGATAAATCTGATCAAGAATGCTATTTGGGCAATCAAAGATTCTAAGGAGAAAGTAATTTCCATCAGATGTCGTAAAGACCAGAGTGATCACTTTATGATCGAGATCGAAGATAGTGGTGTTGGAATTGATCCTAAGATCGCCGACCAGATCTTTATTCCCTTTTTCACAACTAGAGATGAGGGAAGTGGTGTAGGTCTAAGTCTAGCCAGACAGATCATGTTAATGCATGGTGGAAGTATCACAGTAGCCTCAGCAGGCGATAAAGGGAGCCTATTCACTTTAACATTCAACAATAACTAATCAATTTAAGCGACATTCAACCATTCAACCATTCAACCATTTAACCATTTAACCATTTAACCATTCAACCATTTAACTTTATTCTTATCTTTGGTCAGCTTAACAAAATCTATACAAAACTATGAGAACAATACTTTCATTTCTAATCGCAATTTTCATCCTAAGTGCTTGTAATTCTAATACCGCTAATGAGCAACAAAGCTCTAAAAGTGAACAAGCAAATCAAGAAGATATTATTCACCATGTAACATTAAAGGAGATCATTCAGACTTCAGTATATAGTTATATGTTGGTAACTGAAGAAAACACTGAATACTGGATCGCTGTTAATAAGATCAATCTGGAACCTGGATTCCAATTTTACTTTGAAGGAGGTCTGGAAATGAGAGATTTTGAGAGTAAAGAGTTAGATCGAACTTTCGAAAAGATTCTATTTGTAGAAACCATTACGGATGTTCCAATTAGTTCTAAATCACTTACTCAAGCTGCTCATGGTATGCCAAAGCAATCCAATACTAAGAATAATATTGAATTGGAAATCCCTGAGGGCTCTACTACTATTGAACAGATCTTTAGAGATAAAGATATATTAAATGGCAAACAGGTTACGGTTACAGGAAAAGTTGTAAAGGTAAACGAAGGAATTCTAAAGATGAATTGGATCCACATTCAGGACGGGACTCAGAATGAAGGCGATTTCGACCTGACTGTCACAACTACAGAAATGTTTAAAGTTGGTGATATCGTTACTTTTGTAGGTACTGTTACAAAAGATAAAGATTATGGGCATGGATATTTTTATAATGTAATCTTAGAAAAAGCAAAAAGCAAATAATAAATACTAATTACAGGCACTATATCTCCCCTTATTGTCTGAGAATACATTCATTTCATGAAAAGAATTCATTTGGCATGTTATATCATGACATGCTTTATGCTGATAACAGCATGCAGTAAGGAGAATGATATCATTGAGGATAAGTTTGGATCTTTATCAGGAGTTGTAAAAGATAATTTTGGGAATCCACTTTCAGATGCAACAGTTGTTGTCTATGGAAAATCAAGATCAACAGACGATTTAGGACAGTTTAACTTTTTACTTCTGCCAGTTGGCACTCACCAAATTGAAGTCACAAAATCAACATTTAAAGATTTGACATCAACAGTTTCCATTAGTGAGGGTTCAAAATTGAATTTTACGTGTGATATGGAAATAGCTTATGTCTCTTTAAGTCTTAATAAAGCCACCATAACTTATGATTGGAGAGCTAGTGTAAAGAAACTAAGTATTAGATGTAATTCTGAATGGAGTATTGAATCATCAGATGACTGGATTTATTTCTCAAAAATGAACGGTCAAGGAAGTCATCAAATTAATGTCACAGTAAGAGAGAACACTTCAAGTGAAACACGTCGTGATACAGTTTATATAAATTCACCTCCTGCTCAAAAGAAAATCATCATTACTCAAACAGGTAAAGAATAATCTGTTTAATTAGATCAATCCAATTCCTAAAAGAATTGCAAAAACAAGTATTAAGCTTGCAACGATCATCTGGACCTTATAAAGTGTGACTTTCTTTAATAGTTTTCTCCCTAAAAACGATCCCAGGAATGCCGATCCACAAGCAATAAGTAAAATAGTCAGAGCATTTTCCTGTATGACTTCTATATGGTTTAAAAGGAATGAGCTTCCATAAACGATCAGTCTGGAGATATCAATAAATATTGCGGTTGCAATTCCTGTTGCTATAAATGCATCCCTTGAAAGTCCGGCTTTTAAAAGGAACATACTTCTTAATGCTCCCTGATGTCCTGATAAACCGCCGAAGAACCCGGATAAGAATCCTCCGACCGACATCCATTTGGCTTTTAATCTCACACCTGTGAGATTCTTATTCATTTCCAGAATTGCAAAACAGATCAATAAAGCTGCAATGATTATATTAATAATGCTTGTTTCGAGATTCATGCCAAATAATTGATAAGGGATCTTCAAATTTATTTTAACTAAATATAGAAGAATAGATGCACCGATAAAAGCAGCAATACTTGCTGGAATCGCAAATAGGAAGAATACCTTTAGATCAACATGTTTATACATGAGTCCGGTTTTAAAAATATTGTTCAGTAAATGAACTACAGCAGTAAGTGCAATTGCGATTTCGACAGGAAAGAAGATCGCAAATACAGGAAGTAAGATTGTGCCTAAGCCAAATCCAGAAACAAAAGTTAGAAGCGCTGCACCGAATGCTACCAATATGATCAATATGTATTCCATAGTTCTAAATTACGGATTACAGATTACAGATTACTGTTTGTCCATGCCTGAATAGCGTTGACCTTTTTTGTGATTAATTTATTAAATAATTCATTGGTGTTTTGCCATTCAATGCACGATGTGGTTTTTCATAATTATACATCCGGACTGCCTTTTTTAGATATTTTTTAAGTTCATTAAAGGTTTTAGGATGATAAGGATAAAGATAATTGTTTTTAATGATTCCATTTAATCGTTCTGCATGTGAGTTTTCATAAACCTCTTCAGCCATACTATTAATCAAACCAAGTTTTCTGGTAAGTTGTTTAAAATCATTACTATAATATTGACCTCCTCCGTCAGAATGGAAGATTGCTCCTTTTAAATTTTCACTACCACGCAGTTTGATGAGTCTGTGTAATGCTGGCAAAGTCGTGTTTTCAGTTCTTAAGTTATTACTAACATGATAACCAACAATCTGTCGATTATAAAGGTCCATGATGAAGGTTAGGTAGTAAAATCTACTGTTCATCTCATAATAGGTTATATCACTCACAAAAGCCTGGTTTACACCTGTAACTTCAATCTCCTTAAGGTGGTTTGAAAAACGAGTTACACCAAGGCTATTGGTTGTCTTTCGGTAGTTCTTGTTATGTTGGACCTTAAAACCATGCTCAGCACAAAGAAGTTCAAAACGATCTCGCCCGATAGTCTGCGGTCTAAGCTTTAGATAAATATCTCTTGCCGACATTCGTGGATGATCCTCTCGAACCTGACGAACTAAATGTAATAACTGCTGCTGTTCAGATTGCTTGTACATGTCACGACAAAATTTTTGATGGACACTTTGTTTGCTAACTCCTAAATAATCATAAATCTGATTCATTTTGAAGCTGTGCTTGGATCGATTGAATCTAAACCAGAGGATGCTTTCGAAACGGACTTTTTTTTAATCTCAATATTAAAACGATTCTCAGCTATTTCAATCATCTTTTCATTAAACTCGATAGCTAACTGTTTTTGTCCAACAATGCGTTCTAACTCTTTAATCCTTTGTTCTAATGCTTTGATCTTTTTTGTGTCACTCTTGGCTTCGACTACCTGTTTTTGATCTCTTTTTGCCATAGATGAATACTTATAAATCCAACGATAAACCGATGTTCTGCTAACTTGATAGGTCTTACATACGTCTGACACACTGTGTAAATTCTTTTCTAAATCGCGAACAATCTTTTTTTTGATATCAATACTAAAGTATCGAAGTCGTTGGGTTTTGGTTTCTGGGTTAAAAATACTGTTATTGACCATAATGTAACTCTTTTTTTGGTCAACTTATTTCAGGCACCGACAAAAAGAGTCAGCTCATCTCTTATATCTCATAGTTCATATCTTAGTTAAATTCCCGCAGTATTTAAATTGCCAAGACTAATCGTAATCGTACGTTTATCCATACTTTCCGTAGAAGCGGAAGCTTTCATCGTTACCTGCAAGTGAAGATTATAAATATTCAGATACATGGTTTTGGAAGCGATCTGGCCGATCTTAGAAATATCTGAATTAATGATTCCTGAGAATCGACTCACTTTACTATCCATGATCTCATTATCTTCCTGAATATACTTGCGATCATATTCTGTGAACTCATAAATATTAGCGATCTCATTGATCGTTAGTACCTGAAGATTCTCAATACCATCAATATTAATGAGGAACCAATTATAGGTATCCTGATCGATCAAACATCTGTTTAAGCTATCTCTTTCATGAATTCTTGAGTTGAAGATAATGGCACTACCGTAGTAGTTATCATCAAAATGGAAAACAGTATCGTAGGTGATCGCATAGCGCAGACTGATACTACCGATAATATCTCTTAGTTTTGGATATAAGTGATAAGAATTATAGGCTCTAACTGTTAGCTCAAAGTTAATTGCAAAGAAAAGAGAATGTAAAGGAGAATCGAAGATGATAAAACCACCATCACCTGTACTAATGAAAGAGTTTTCTATCTTTTCTTTGGTATAATTCTGAAAAACGAATCGGTTATTTTCCAGACAAAGTTTAATAGCACGATTGAAAAGGATCTTAAAAACAGTAGGAATTAAGGTTTGCTCAAGATGCTTATACATACCATATTGATAGATATCAATACCCAAAACCGATTTTTTTGTGAAAGATTCAGTATCAATATATTCCTGCATTTCACCTCTCAGCTCGTCGCTATTTGGTAATATATTGGTCTTTTCATAAATCGATTCAATATCGTATTCATTCAGTATTTCTAAGATCTTCTTAAACTCTAACTCTTTGATTCTCTTTTTCATAGTTAATTTAAATTGAGCTATTAACAGTACTGCAAATATACTTCTGCTAAGTTTAAATAAAAATAACAATAATCCTACTTATTAACAATTGTTAATTGAGCCTGTGGACTGATTGTGAATAACATAAAAATACTAAAACTTGACAAAGGGGTTCGTGAGAATGTATATTTGAATCACCAAGCGAGAGATAAAAGGCCGCAATCGCAATGAGAGATGAGTGGAAGCAACCCGCAAGGGAAGTGGAAGTCAACTCGGGCCCAAAGGTGGGAAACCAAACCGGGCACAGGGCGATGGGACAGCAGAAAGGCGAGGATCGAAAGAGAAAAAGCCGCTGGTGTCGGGAAGAAGAGGAAACCTTACGAGGTGAAATCGAGAAAACCAGTCACAATAACAGTAACTTGGCGCGAACTGAGGGCTACGGCCAACAGGGAGTGAGCGGGAATCTAATCGGTGAGAGAGGGTTCCCGTTTTGTTTTTATATGCTTAGGCTTTATGAGCGAAGCGAAATAAAGTCTTAGCAGATAAAAATCCTGATGAGCTTCAGCGAAGAAGGATTACAACGTTCGCAAGCATGCCATTCAAATGATTGGTATGCTTTTTTCATTTATAGAACACAGTTGACGCGGATTTAGCGGATGGTCACGGATAAAAGATAGCAGATAGCAGATAGCAGAAATTAGATTTAAGGTCTTATCCAATAATGGACTTCAACGAGTTGTTTGCTTAGTGGATCAAATTTTAGGTTTACTTTTACATCTTCAATTTGATGATCTCCCAACAATTCATTAAAATGCTTAAAATGTATTGAAACCCATAAATAATCAACCCCTTTTGAATTATATAGTACAGCTTTATTTACCTCATACTCTAATGCTGAGGAGATTTTATCAATGTGATCACAAGGTGAAACAGAAAACTTCCCCTTCACTTCTAAAGCAATATTACTCGATCGAATTCTATAAGATAAAATTCTACTCTTTGAGGAAACCTCAAAATATGTATCCCCAAATCTATATATTACAACTTGATCATTTATAAATTCCATTGGATTGATAGAATCAATACTAGTAAGTCCTCCAAAATCTATTAAAAGACTATCAGGATCACCAATCTGAATTGCTTTATCGGTTAACTTATTTGAAATATAAACATCCTTAAGTTCAATTCTTGATTCCTGTGCAATCCCAGAAAAACAGAATGTCATTAAAACCAAAAGAACAATAATTCTATATAACATATTGATAAGTAATGGATTCATTAGCGGGGAGAACAACAACTAAAGATATGAAAAACCTGAAAACCTGAAAACCTGAAAACCTGAAAACCTGAAAACCTGAAAACCTGAAACCTTGCAAACCTACTTCGTAATAATCCGACTCAACTGCTTATTGATTTCTTTACTGATATTCTTCAAGGTAATATGTTTTTGAAGTAAGATCATCCGATCCTCATCCGACTTCACATCTTTCAATTCCGTTTGATTTTCCATGATCATCTGATCGATCTTCTTGGATTTAAAGGCTAGTAAAGTGGAAGTAATGAGTGCTTTTAAATTGTCGATCTCTGTTCTTACAGGGATCTTATGCTTGAGCCAATTTGAACTCAATTCATAAGGAGTACTAACCAGATCCACCGCCAATTGTGCAACTTCAGCATCCTGATGTTGAATAAAGTCATTTTCAGTGAGAACAATTCCTTTCTCAAGTGCAGATTCGAATTCATCAAATACCTTTTGATATTTCGGATTATGGAAAGTGATCTCATCATTTCTTAAATCATGAATAATGAACTCAGAGATCTTGATCGGCACTTCGATCAATTGCCTTCTTTCATCCAATTCTTCGAAGATCACTTCATGATTTGCATAAGCGATCAATTGACGAATGATCTCTCGCTCTTGCCCTTCTGTATTGCTTAATTCGATCTTTTCCTCGATCTGAGGCATACTTGGTTCAGGGACAGCTTCTGGGATATATGTATTGTTCTCTTTTTTGAACTTATCGTGATATCTTTTGCGTAAAGCCTTATTCAACTCGTTCATGAGCGTTTGCTCAGGAATACTCATAATCGCCGCGCATTCTCTCACATATACAGATCTGAAAATTCCATCAGGAATTACTGAAATACTTTGAACGATTTCCTTAATTAAACCCGCTCTCTTTACCGGATCATTCTTCGCCTCATCTAACAGCAATTGGGTTTTAAATGAAATGAAATCCTTCGCATTGGTCTTAATGAATTCTTCTACCTCAACAGCACTATGACTTCTTGCGTAAGAATCAGGATCTTCACCATCAGGGAAGAGCACAACTTTAACATTCATCCCTTCCTCCAGGATCATATCAATACCTCTGAAACTTGCTTTTAATCCGGCCTCATCACCATCAAAAAGAATGGTAATATTCGGAGTAAAACGTTTGATGAGCTTGATCTGCTCAGTTGTAAGAGAAGTTCCTGAAGATGCTACAACATTCTCAATTCCACACTGATGGAATGAAATTACATCTGTATATCCTTCAACCAGATAACAATTATCCTTTTGAAGCATCGCATTGCGGGAGAAATATAATCCGTAAAGAACTTTACTCTTATTATATATCTCAGTTTCAGGAGAGTTTACATATTTTGCCTTACTTTTCGTAGAATCTAAGATCCTACCTCCAAAGGCGATCACACGACCGGTCATACTATGGATCGGGAAGATCACACGAGCTTTGAAGCGATCAAAAATATTGTTCTCTTTCTGGATACTTAAACCCGATTTTACAAGCTGATCCCGCTTATATCCACTCTTGATCGCATGTTTTGTAAATGCATCAAAATTGTCGAGACAATATCCTAACTGGAACTTTTCAATTGTAGCTTCACTAAAATCACGGCTTTTAAAATAACTCAATCCTATCGCTTTACCTTCTTCTGTCTTAGTAAGATTATCCGTGAAATTTTGTTGAGCAAATGCCGAAACATGATACAAACTTTCCTGCGCATTGATGAACTCTAATTGCTCAGGCGTTTGCTGCTCCTCTTCGATCTCGATATTATACTTTTTTGCTAAGAACTTAAGCGCCTCAGGGTAGGTATAATGCTCATGTTCCATCACAAAATTCACCGAATTACCACCTTTTCCACAACCAAAACATTTATAAATGCCTTTGGCCGGAGAAACCGTAAATGATGGTGTTTTCTCATTATGGAACGGACAATGTCCAATGAAATTCACACCTCTTTTCTTAAGAGAAATGAAGTCACCAACTACTTCTTCTACGCGTGCGGTTTCAAAGATTTCCTGTATGGTTTCCGGTTTGATCAAGGAGTTGCAAATTTGGATTGCTAAAATACAAAGATTTCGACTACTCAATTTACAAATTATCGACAAACTCCAAGGATAAAACGCCTAATTAATGCACAATGGATACAGCTTTTTTTAACTTTGTTGCTCACCGAATATTGAAGAAGATGAGAAGATTACTGGTTTTAGGCTTGATCTGTTCCTGCCTTATGGCTTATTCACAGAACGATAGAATAAACGCACTTGCTGATAAATTCGCCTCAGAATTAAACCCATTATATGTAGACCTACACCAAAATCCTGAGCTTTCCTTCATGGAATTCAAGACTGCCAAAAAGATGGCTGTTCTAATGAGAAATTTAGGTTTTGAAGTTACTGAAGGTGTAGGCGGAAATGGCGTTGTCGGCGTTTTTATGAATGGAGAAGGTAAAACTATTATGCTCCGCACAGATATGGATGCACTTCCAATTGAAGAAAAAACCGGACTTACTTATGCAAGTAAGATCATCACAAAAGATGTGAATGGTGAAGAAGTTCCTGCCATGCATGCCTGTGGTCATGATATGCACATGACGGTATGGTATGGCACACTGAAAACATTGATTGAATTGAAAGATCAGTGGTCCGGTACTATATTGGCTATTGCCCAACCTGCTGAAGAAGTCAGTGGTGGTTCGATCGCCATGATCAACGATCGCTTATTTAAGCGCTTTCCTGTTCCGGATTATGCATTGGCTTATCATGTGAGTGCTTCACTTCCTGCCGGTACAATTGGTTATTATCCTGGACCAATATTCGCTGGCGTGAATTCAATTGATATTGACATCTATGGTGTTGGTGGTCATGGGGCACTTCCTCATACAACCATTGATCCTGTAGTTATTGCCGCTCAAACAGTATTGAATCTTCAAACGGTTGTGAGTCGTGAAATAAATCCGTTTAATCCTGCAGTTGTAACTGTTGGGTCTATCCATGGTGGAAGCAAACATAACATCATTCCAGATCACGTCAAACTACAATTAACCGTTCGTTTCTTTACGGATGAAGTTTTTGACCAGATCAAAGAAGCTTTACATAGAATCCCTAAAGGAATTGCATTAGCAGCTGGAGTCCCAGAAGATAAATTACCAGTAGTTACGATCTCAAATGAATTTACTCCTCCTGTTTCCAATAATCCCGATCTTGTAATGAAAGGTGTGGAAAACATGAAAGATATTTTAGGAACAGAAAGAGTAAATCAAGTTGACCCTGCAACTGTAGGTGAAGATTTCGGTAAATACGGAAGAACTGAAGAGAATATTCCAATTGCACTTTTCTGGTTGGGAAGTGTGAATCATGATAAATATAAAGATCATATAGAAAATGGAACGATCTTACCTGGCTTGCATAATGCTAAATATGCACCAGATTATTACCCAACTTTCAAAGGTGGTGTTTCAGCAATGACTAAAACTGTTTTGGACTTATTCAACAACTAAATAAAAAATCAAAATAATGAAGACAAGAATCTTATTACTAAGCTTACTACTTCCATTGATCAGCTTTGCTCAAGACAGAGTAACCGGACATCAATGGGCTACTCGTTCAGAAGTGATCGCTCAGGAAGGTATGGCTGCAACCAGTCAACCACTAGCAACTCAAGCCGCTTTAGACATTCTTAAAGCAGGCGGAAATGCCATCGATGCAGCAATCGCTGCAAATGCCGTTCTCGGACTTGTTGAACCTACCGGAAACGGAATGGGTGGAGATCTTTATGCAATCATCTGGAGTGCAAAAGATCAAAAATTATATGGTCTTAATGCCAGTGGACGCTCTCCAAAGTCATTAACACTGGATTACTTCAAAAAGAATGGATATAAGAGCATTCCTGCTTACGGTCCGCTTCCGGTTTCTGTTCCAGGTTGTGTTGATGGTTGGTTTGAGATGCATGATAAGTTCGGGAAAATACCAATGGCTAAAGTTCTTGATCCTGCAATTCATTATGCTGAAAATGGTTTCCCTGTGACTGAATTGATCGCTTATTATATGGATCGTGGAACTCGCCACTTAAAGAAATATCCAAACGTAGAAGATGTATTTATGCCAAATGGTAAAGCTCCTGCTAAAGGTGAAGTTTTCAAAAACCCTGATCTGGCAAATACATTCAGAATGCTAGCAAAAGATGGTCGTGATGCATTTTATAAAGGTAAGATCGCGAAGATCATTGATAAGTTCATGAAAGAACAAGGTGGCTTCCTGACTTATGAAGATATGGCTTCTCATACTTCAGAATGGGTAGAACCTGTAAGTACGAATTACCGTGGTTATGACGTTTGGGAATTACCACCGAATGGCCAAGGTACTGCTGCCCTTCAAATCCTGAATATTCTTGAAGCATATGATCTTAAAGAAATGGGATTTGGCTCTACTGAATACATCCATTATTTCACTGAGGCAAAGAAGTTAGCTTTCGAAGATAGAGCTAAGTTCTATGCAGATATGGACTTCTATGATGATCCAATGGATATGCTTTTATCAAAAGAATATGCTGCAGAAAAGCGTAGTCTGATCAATCCAAAACGTGCAGGAAGATCTTATGATCCGGGTAAAATCGAAAAAGGAAATACCATCTATTTAACGGTAGCCGATAAAGATGGAAATATGGTTTCATTGATTCAATCTAACTATCGCGGAATGGGTTCAGGAATGTGTCCTCCGGGCCTAGGGTTCATCCTTCAGGACAGAGGTGAATTATTCCATATGGATGAAGATCATGCGAATGTATATGAGCCGGGCAAACGTCCTTTCCATACCATCATTCCTGCATTCATTACTAAAGATGGAAAACCATGGGTAAGCTTCGGATTAATGGGTGGAGCAATGCAGCCACAAGGTCATGCACAGATTGTGATCAATCTAGTTGATTTCGGAATGAATCTTCAGGAAGCTGGTGATGCGCCACGTATTCGCCATGGTGGTTCTTCTCAACCAACAGGTGGTAAAATGACCAATGGAGGAACCCTTTATCTTGAAAGTGGAATCCAATGGGATGAGCTTCAAAAATTGCTAATGATGGGTCATAAGATCCAATGGGACCTTGGTGGTTACGGAGGTTATCAGGCAATACTATGGGATGCTGTTAATAAAGTATACTACGGTGCCTCTGAATCTCGTAAAGACGGACAAGCAGCCGGTTATTAAGAATTAAAGATTAATACTTCGTTGCACTCAGCACAAGTAATTAAGGGTTGGTAAGAAATTATCAGCCCTTTTTCCTATATTTGCTTTTCTCCCCATTAATTAAAGAATTTTAGAATAATGTCAAGCTATCATCCTGAAAAATATTGGTCAGAAGTTGGATCACGAATCCAAGAAAGAGAACAAGGTAAAAACGTAATTGCAGGAGATGATGAGCCATTCTACCGTTATAAAAGAGTCAAATTTTTAAAGCTCTTAAAAGAAATCGATTTCGATCGAAAAAAAGTACTGGAAGTTGGTTGTGGACCAGGAGGTAATTTACTGGAAATGCACAACTTATCTACCCCCCCCCAATCAAATAGTTGGAGTTGACATCTCTCAGCAAATGATAGATTTAGCACATAACAAAGTGCCCAAATCTATTAAGCTTTTAAAAACTGATGGAACTAATTTACCATTCGAAGACAATTCATTTGATATTGTTTTTACGGCTACGGTTTTACAACATAATACTGATGAAATTATGCTTAAAGCGTTGGTTAAAGAAATATCAAGAGTAAGTTCACAACAAGTTATATTCTTTGAAAGAATTGAATTATCAATTAAAGGTGATGAACTTAATTATGGTAGACCAGTAAGCTATTATCAAGATTTGATGAAACAAACTGGATTTGAATTAAAGTCAGTTAAGTATATCAATATTTTCTGTAGCTATCTTGTGAGCGGTATTATTAGAAAAGTCTTTAATCGTAAAAGTAGACAAGAAGGTGAAGCTTTAAATTCATTTTCAGTATTAATGCAGAAAGCATCTTTACCTCTTACTCGACTACTTGACAACTTGATTACCTCAAAAACAGATCTAGGTCGTTTAGTTTTCACAAAAGTATAATCTTGAGTCCTTGACATCCTGTTTCCTGACATCTTGAAAACATGCAAACTTGCCAACCTTCACACATGCAAACCTGAAGCGTCAGCTATCTCCCTCATATGCAGCTTTTGAGCATGCATAATTCCTAATTTTTTCATACTTTTGCACATTCTTTTATAAACCATTAAGTATTAACGTTTTCAATGAGTAAAAAATATCAAGAATACAAGAAACTCAATCTGTCGGAAATCGGGAAAGACATCGAGAAGTACTGGGCAGATAATGAGGTATTTGAAGCGAGTTTAAAAAACCGCGAAGGGAAGAAGCCATTTGTATTTTATGAAGGACCACCTTCAGCAAACGGTATGCCTGGTATTCACCACGTAATGGCACGTGCGATAAAAGATATTTTTTGCCGTTATAAAACACTTAAAGGATATTACGTTAAGCGTAAAGCCGGTTGGGATACACACGGACTTCCAATTGAACTTGCAACGGAAAAAACTTTAGGCATCACTAAAGAAGATATCGGTAAATCCATCACTGTTGAAGAGTATAACGCATCTTGTCGTAAAGAGGTGATGAAATATAAAGACCGTTGGGATGAACTAACTCAGAAAATGGGTTATTGGGTGAATCTTGATGATCCGTATATCACTTTTGACAACAAATACATCGAAAGTGTATGGAATCTTCTTCAGAAATTATACGATAAAGATCTTCTTTATAAAGGATATACGATCCAGCCATATTCTCCAGCAGCAGGTACTGGTTTAAGTTCTCACGAATTGAATATGCCAGGCTGTTATCGCAATGTTAAAGACAGCACGGTTGTAGCTCAATTCAAAGTTGTGAATAATGAATCTTCAGCTAAATTCTTTGAAGATACTCACGGAGATTTGTTTTTCCTTGCATGGACGACGACTCCTTGGACACTTCCTTCAAATACAGCTTTAGCCGTTGGTGCTAAGATCGATTATGTGAAAGTAAAAACTTTCAATCCATATACTTTTGAGCCTGTAACTTTGATCCTTGCGAAAGCATTATTCGGCAAGTATTTCCCTGAGAAAAATGCTGAATTAAAGCTTGATGAGTACGAAGCTGGTCAAAAACAAATTCCATTCGAAGTTGTTGCTGAATACAAAGGAAAAGATCTTGTAGATGTTCGCTACGAACAATTGCTTCCTTATGCTCAACCAAAAGAAGGTGATGCATTTAAAGTTTTAGCTGGTGACTTTGTTACTACTGAAGACGGTACAGGTATCGTACACATCGCTCCTAGCTTTGGTGCGGATGACTTTATGGTAGCTCGCAAAAATGGAATCGGTGCACTTACACTTGTTGACAAACAAGGTCGTTTTACTGAAGATATGGGCGAATTTGCAGGTCGTTTTGTAAAGAACGAATATGCTCCTGATTTCGATCCTAAAGAGAAAAAAGACAATGTTGATATCGACATCATTGTTAAGCTGAAGAAAGAGAACAGAGCTTTCAAAACTGAAAAATACGAGCACAGTTATCCTCATTGCTGGAGAACTGACAAGCCGATTTTATATTATCCATTAGATTCATGGTTCATCAAAACTACTGCTTATAAAGAGCGTATGATGGAACTGAATAATACCATCAACTGGAAACCTAAAGCAACCGGTACTGGTCGCTTCGGTAACTGGCTGGAAAACCTTGTCGACTGGAATTTATCACGTTCTCGTTATTGGGGTGTTGGTCTTCCGATCTGGACTTCTGAAGATAAAAAAGAGCAGGTTTGTATCGGTTCAGCTAAAGAATTGAAACTTGCTATTGAAAAGTCAATTGAAGCCGGTTTCATGACTGAAAATCCACTTGGAGAATATGAGTTGGATAATATGTCGAAAGAGAATTATGAGACCTTCGATTTCCACAGACCATTTATTGATGAGATCGTTTTAGTATCAGAAAGCGGACAGAAATTATTCCGTGAACCCGATCTAATTGATGTTTGGTTCGATTCAGGCGCAATGCCTTATGCTCAATTCCACTTCCCATTCGATAATGTGGAAGAGTTTGAGAACAGCTTCCCTGCTGATTTCATTGCTGAGGGTGTTGACCAAACTCGTGGTTGGTTCTTTACATTGCATGCGATCGCGACTATGTTATTCGATTCTGTTTCTTACAAAACCTGTGTTTCTAACGGTTTAGTATTAGATAAGAATGGTAATAAAATGTCGAAGCGTTTGAACAATGCGGTTGACCCATTCGAAACAATTGATAAATATGGTCCTGATGCATTACGTTGGTATATGATCACCAATGCTCAGCCTTGGGATAACCTTAAATTTGATATTGATGGTGTTGCTGAAGTAATGCGTAAATTCTTCGGTACACTTTATAATACCTATTCATTCTTCGCACTTTATGCCAATATTGATGGCTTTAAATACGAAGAGGAAGAAGTTCCATTCAACGAACGCCCTGAGATCGATCGCTGGATACTTTCAGAATTAAATTCACTGATCAAAAAGGTTGATGAAGCTTATAATGATTATGAGCCAACTCGAGCAGGTCGTGCAATTGCAGACTTCGTAGATGCTCACTTAAGTAATTGGTATGTTCGTCTTTCAAGACGTCGTTTCTGGAAAGGTGACTACTCAACAGATAAGATCTCTGCATATCAGACACTATATCGTTGTTTAGAAACCATTGCACAGCTAGCGTCACCAATCGCCCCATTCTTTACAGATCGATTATTCATGGATTTAAATGCAGTTACGGGTCGTCATACAGTGGATTCACTTCACTTAACTGACTTCATGTCTGCAAATGAAGATCAAATTGATAAAGATCTTGAAGAAAGAATGCAGCTTGCACAAAAGATCTCATCTATGGTTCTTTCTTTACGTAAGAAAACCAATATGAGAGTTCGTCAGCCATTGAATAAGATCATGATCCCTGCATTGGATAAGAAATTTGAAGAGCAGGTTCGTAAAGTGAGTGATCTGATCAAGTCGGAAACGAATATCAAAGAGATCGAATACCTTACTGAAGATGCAGGTATTCTTGTGAAGAAGATCAAGCCTAATTTCAAAAAATTAGGACCTAAATATGGTAAATTAATGAAGCAGATCGCTGCTGCAGTGAATCAATTCACTCAGGAGGATATTGCAAAGATCGAAGGTGAAGGTAAATATGTTGTAGATATCGATGGCCAAGCATGTGAAATCGAGCTTGTAGATGTGGATATACTAACTGAAGATATTCCGGGTTGGGTTGTTGCCAATATGGACAGTTTGACTGTTGCCTTAGACATCACGTTGACCAAAGAATTAAAAGAAGAAGGGATTTCCAGAGAGTTGATCAATCGTATTCAGAATTTCAGAAAAGACATGGGTCTTGAGGTTACGGATTCGATCAAAATCAGCCTCCAAAAAAACCCTGAAATTGATGAAGCAATTAACAATAATTATTCATATATTTGTTCAGAGACCTTAGCTGAATCACTTGACTTTGTAGAGCTCATCGAAGACGATAACGTATTTGTAACTGAGCTAGTTGACAAGATTGAAAGCCGACTTTTGATCTCAAAATCATAGTCGCTAAAAGGTCATAAAGAATATTTGAAATCATTAAAAAATGAACGCCATGGAAAAAAAAGACGCAAAAAAAACCAGATATTCTGATGCGGAATTACAAGAGTTCAGAGAACTTATTGAAACCAAATTGGAGAAAGCCAGAAAAGATTTAGCTCTTTTAACTGAAGCTTATACAAACAGCGGCGATCATGGCACAAATGACACCTCCCCGACTTTTAAAATTTTGGAAGAGGGTTCAAATGTTCTTTCAAAAGAGGAAAACAGTCGTTTGGCTGCTCGTCAACAAAAATTCATCAATAATCTTGAGAATGCATTGATCCGCATTGAAAACCAAACTTACGGTGTTTGTCGTGTAACCGGTAAATTGATCTCGAAAGAGAGACTAAGAAGCGTACCTCATGCAACCTTAAGTATTGATGCAAAACTTAAACAATAAACTTTTATAAGAACAATATAAAAGAAGTAATCAGCAGTGTTGGTTACTTCTTTTTCATTTAAATAACAGAAGACTTGAAAAGACCATTGATCATCATATTTGCGATCCTGATCATCGATCAGATTCTTAAGATCTGGATCAAAACAAATATGCATTTAGGAGAGGAAATTAGTTTGTTCGGGAATTGGGGTCTGATACATTTCATCGAAAATAACGGAATGGCCTTCGGAATGGAATTCACCAAAGGTGGTGGCTGGGGAAAGATTGCTTTAAGCATTTTTAGAATTCTGGCCGTATCAGCAATCGGTTGGTATCTTGTTGATCTCACCAAAAAAGGTGCAAAACAAGGACTCATCATTGCGATATCACTCATTTTTGCAGGCGCAGTTGGAAATATTATCGATTCAATGTTCTATGGATTGATCTTTTCTGCAAGCTCGTATTATGAGGTGGCCAAATTTATGCCTGAAGGAGGTGGATATGCTGGTTTCTTACACGGAAAAGTAGTAGATATGTTCTACTTCCCGATACTAAGAACACATTATCCGGAGTGGTTCCCTTATTTAGGTGGTCGCGATTTCATCTTCTTCCGCCCAGTTTTCAATATTGCTGATTCGGCTATCACCATTGGTGTTGCTATGCTGATTATTAAGCAAAAAAGCTTTCTTGGGAAGCAAAAAGAAGCAGAAAAAACAAAAGTTGAAGAAGTCTTATAAAAAATTAGTCTAAACAAGAATAAAGAAATAATTTACTTTATTATCTTTGCTCAAAACAAAAAATACTCAGAATGGAGAAACAAAGTGTTGGTAGAATATCTCAGATTATCGGACCTGTAATTGACGTTACTTTCGATCAGGATCAAACACTACCGAATATTTATGACGCTCTTGAAGTTACGAATAAAGAAGGCAATGTAATTGTACTAGAAGCACAGCAAGATATTGGTGAAAATACAATGCGTACGATCGCGATGGACTCAACAGACGGTCTTCGTCGTGGTATGGAGGTGACTGCTTCAGGTCAACCTATTTCGATGCCTACCGGAGAAGAGATCAACGGACGTTTATTTAACGTTATTGGTAAATCTATTGATGGTTTAGGTGAGGTTGATAGTGAAGTTCGCTATCCGATTCACGCAGAACCACCAGCATTCGAAAACTTATCTACTTCAGCAGAAGTTTTATACACAGGTATCAAAGTAATTGACCTTATCGAGCCTTATGCAAAAGGTGGTAAGATTGGTTTGTTCGGTGGTGCAGGTGTTGGTAAAACAGTTGTTATCCAGGAGCTGATCAATAATATTGCAAAGCAGTATTCAGGTTTCTCAGTATTCGCCGGTGTTGGTGAACGTACCCGTGAGGGCAATGACTTACTTCGTGAGATGATCGAAGCTGGTCTTGTAAACTACGGTGATGAGTTTAAAGAAAGTATGGAAAAAGGTGGATGGGACCTTTCTAAAGTTGATAAAGAAAAACTTAAAGAATCTCTTCTTACCATGGTATTCGGTCAGATGAATGAGCCTCCTGGGGCACGTGCTCGTGTAGCATTATCTGGTCTTACTGTAGCGGAATACTTCCGTGATGGTGATGAGAAATCAGGTGGTCGCGACATCCTTTTCTTTATTGATAATATCTTCCGTTTCACGCAGGCAGGTTCTGAGGTTTCGGCACTACTGGGTCGTATGCCATCAGCGGTAGGTTACCAACCAACTCTTGCAACTGAGATGGGAATTATGCAGGAACGTATTACTTCTACGAAGCGTGGTTCGATCACATCTGTACAGGCCGTTTATGTACCTGCAGATGATTTAACAGATCCTGCTCCTGCAACAACATTTGCTCACCTTGATGCAACAACAGTATTGAGTCGTAAGATTTCTGAGTTAGGTATTTACCCTGCAGTTGATCCATTGGATTCAACTTCTCGTATCCTGACTCCTGATATCGTAGGTGATGAGCATTATGGTACCGCACAAAGAGTAAAAGATATCTTACAGAGATATAAAGAACTTCAGGATATCATCGCCATCTTAGGTATGGATGAACTTTCTGAAGAAGATAAACAAGTTGTTCACAGAGCACGTCGTGTTCAGCGTTTCTTATCTCAGCCATTCCATGTAGCTGAGCAGTTCACCGGAATTCCTGGTACGATCGTTACCATTGAAGATACCATTAAAGGTTTCAATATGATCATGGATGGTGAGGTGGATGAATATCCTGAGGCTGCATTCAATATGGTAGGTACCATTGAAGAAGCTATTGAAAAAGGTAAACAAATGCTTGAAACTGTAAGTTAATCATGATGAATATTGAGATCGTAACCCCAGACAGTACTGTATTTGAAGGAAGCGCCAAAATGGTTCAGCTTCCGGGAATCGACGGTAAATTTGCCATCCTTAAAGATCACGCACCACTCATTTCTGTGCTTGGTAAAGGCAAAATTAAAGTAGAAGCCGAAGACGGCAAACTGGAATACTTTGATGTCAACGGCGGGGTTATTGAAGTCCTGAAAAATAAAATTCTGATATTAGCAGAATAAATCAAAAAAGCCTTTCGAGTTTCGAAAGGCTTTTTTATTGGACGACACTTCGATTCCACAAAATTCTAAAGAATTTTGCTCCACTCAGTGACCATTTACTTATCTATTATCTGTGGTAAATGGTCCCTGAGCGATCCCGCCGCAGGCGGGAGAGTCGAAGGGCGGTTAGAATTAATGACTAAGGTTTACAAAAAGCTAGTCACAAATTGCAATCACCTATAAAACTAGCGGACGATTTTCTATTTTTGGAACTAATATGTATGGCAAAAGCGTATATGTATATTCTTCTCTGCTCCAATGGTAGATATTATACAGGGAGTGCACGAGATTTAAAATCCAGAATTCAAAAACATCAGACTGGGAAAGGAGCTAATTACACAAGAAAATATCGTCCTATTAAATTGGTTTACTTTGAAGTGTTTGACAGAATTGATCATGCTTTTATAAGAGAGAAGCAAATCCAAAGGTGGACTCACAAAAAAAAGAAGGCATTAATTCAAGGGAACAATAAATTATTAAAGAACTTATAGTTAAAGGCACTTCGATTCCGCAAAATTCCGTAAATTTTGCTCCACTCAGTGACCAAGTACTTATCTATATTCTGTGGTAAAAGGTCCCCGAGCGAAGTAAAAATTACTCGCAAATTTTACGCAGTCGAAGGGCAGTAAGATTTAGTGAATTAAGATTGTGGAATGGCGACTTCGCTTACATTGACAATCGGAAATCGCCTAATCGTCTAATAAAAAAAAGCCGCTCAATGAGCGGCTTTTTTTTATTCTTTACATCCTTTATCGCAGATAGGCGGAGTTTTGGTGCGTTTACACATACACCACATTACTTCTTGTTTCTTTTCGAAAGTTACCGCGCAAGGCTCTTTGCTGGTACCTTTATGTGATCCGTCGCAAAACGGTTGGGTAGAACTGTTTCCACAAGCACACCAGTAATATTCACCGGCTTCCATGCTCATCATTTTCGACTGAACATCGTCTTTTTTAGGCTTTTCTGACATAATTAATAATTCTAGGTATTCGATTAATAAACTTCTTTCTTTTCCAATTCGGTAGGGACAGATAAGTGCCCTTGTACAAGGAGCCATTTTCCATCTAATTTTTCCAATACTCCCGTGAAGCGAATATCTGAAAAACTTCTGGCTTTTTCATTATAAATGAAGTTATATTTTAAACTTTCTGAAAACCATGCAATGGTACCCGACTTATCAACGCGGATCATTTGGTCACTAACCACGATAAAAGTTTCTGAATATGCACCATATTGATTTTTATATGCCTTCTCGATATTGTCCCATCCTACAAGCCTTTCGTGAGATTCGGTACCGATAAGAATCACGCGTTCATCCGGTTCCCAGATCTGAACGATCAGGTTAAAATCCTGCTCCATATTAGCAACAATGTACTGTTCAAGAACTGCTTCCACAGCAGCTTTTTCAGCTTCAAGATCTACTTTTGCAGTTTCGCTCTCCACAGTACAACCCATGAATGCGATGCTCATAATTGCGGCGATAAAGAATAGTTTTTTCATAATATATAGTTTTAGGTGAGTGTGTCCTTTTTCCCTAATATAAGGAATTTTCGCCTCAATTTCAAAAATTTCACGTTAAGAATTTGTGTTCATTATTTCACAAGCAATTCTGTAGGCTTATCTATTTAAATTAATTCTTAAAAAGCTTCTTTAATTGCCTAGAAATTCGTAAAATTGCATACTTATTTGTAATATTTATAAATTATAGATGACTGACAAAATTAAGTTTAAGATGATGCGTGTGGTGAAGCTTGCCTTTCTTGCCCTTTTCTTGATAACAAGTTCTGCTGTTTTTGCCGAAGATCACGGCAAAGCGGATGATCATCACGCCCCTGCAAAAAAGGAATTCAATGCCGGTGAAACGATCATCCACCATATTGTTGATTCTTATTATTGGCACATTCTGGATTGGGGCGATCATGCAGTATCTGTTCCACTTCCTGTGATCCTTATTGATGAAGGGAAATTGATCACTTTCTCATCAGCGAAATTCCATCACGGACATGATCCATATAAAGGATTTGAGATCGCACACTCAGGACCGAATAAAGGAAAGATCATCAAACATGGTCCGAACCATGAAGAGATCTTACCTCTCGACTTTTCAATTACAAAGAATGTAGTTGCCATCTTCGTTAGTTTAACAATCATGCTAATCATCTTTATTAGCGTAGCCAAAGCATACAAAAAGCGTGAGGGTAAAGCTCCTAAAGGTTTACAATCGTTTATGGAGCCATTGATCCTTTTCATTCGCGATGATATCGCAAAAGCATCTATCGGAAAGAAAAAATATGCTAAATACACACCATACCTTTTAACTGCTTTCTTCTTCATTTTCCTGAATAACTTAATGGGATTGGTACCATTTATTCCTGGTGGAGCAAATGTTACGGGAAGTATTTCTGTTACTTTGGTATTGGCATTATTTACATTCATCATCACCACGATCAGTGGAAATAAAAATTACTGGGCACACATTTTCAATACTCCGGGTGTACCATGGTGGTTGAAATTACCGGTTCCACTAATGCCGGTTGTTGAGTTGATCGGAGTATTCACAAAACCATTTGTATTGATGGTTCGTTTATTTGCAAATATTGCAGCGGGTCATATCATCGTACTTGGTTTTATCAGTTTGATCTTCATCTTTGGTAATATTGGATTAGTACAAGGTTATTCAGTTTCCATTCTATCAGTATCATTTGCTGTATTTATGGGTTTACTTGAGCTTCTTGTTGCTTTCATCCAGGCATA
>PARP01000069.1 GCA_002711565.1 Bacteroidota bacterium | reverse complement strand
TGTTTGTTGCTTGGAATAATCATTAGCACTTCAAGTGTTGCACAAGACAATAAACTTACGCTGGATGATGTAATCTATATCGCTCAACAGCAATCACCAGACGCCTTAATAGCCAAACATAGATTTAAGCGAAGCTATTGGGAGTTCAGAACATATAAGGCAGATTATTTACCATCCGTAGTTTTTAATGGGACTCTTCCAAATATAAATCAGTCAATAGATCGGATTACTCTTGATGATGGTACTGATGTTTATATTAATCGAGAGCAAACTTCATATTCTGCTAACGTAAGTATAAACCAAAAAGTTGGGTTCACAGGAGGTAGTTTATTTGTAAGTTCAGGATTAAGTCGACTGGATAATACAAATAATGATATTACCAATACCTCATATTTATCCACACCGGTGAATATTGGTTATACCCAGCCCATATTCCAATACAATGCATATAAATGGGATAAGAAGATCGAGCCCATGAAGTATAAGGAAGCTAAACGTAGATATCTAGAAGACAATGAAGAAGTGGCATTAAAAGCAGTTGATTATTTCTTTTTCTTCTTAAGTGCACAATTGGAAAAAGAGATAGCAGTAAAGAACTATCATTATTATGATACTTTATACAATATTGCATCAGGACGATATAATTTGGGAAAGATAGCTGAGAATGAAATACTTCAGCTAGAGTTAAATTTACTTAAAGCTCAAGCTGCTTTGGATAATTCCGAACTCAATTATGAGAATAGATTATTTGTACTAAAATCATTCTTAAGAGTTCCTAATAGTCAGAATATTGAATTGATTGCACCTATCAACACCTATCATTTCAAAGTTGATGTACAGGATGCAGTAGAGAAAGCCAAAGAAAACACTTCAGAAGGCATTTCATTTGAGCGACGATTATTAGAAGCCGCTAGTGCGCTTGATGCGGCAAAAATGAATGGGCGCTTTGATGCAAATATTTATGCGGTTTATGGTTTAACTCAAACTTCAGCTGATTTTGGAAGTGTGTATAAAGACCCGCTGGAACAAAAGCAATTAAGAGTTGGGATTCAAATACCGTTGATGGATTGGGGCCTTGCGAAAGGCAAGATCAAAGTGGCAGAGTCTAGTCAGGAACTGGTTAGAACAGCGGTTGAACAGGAGCGAATTGATTTCGAACAAAACATATTCCTGAAAGTTATGGAATTTGGATTGCAAAAAAACCAACTACACATTGCAGCAAAATCAGATACAGTAGCTCAAAAGCGTTATACTGTAACTCAGCAACGATACATGATCGGAAAGGTAAATGATGTGCTCGAACTGAATAATGCTCAGATTGATAATGATAATGCCCGTTTATCCTATTACTCAGCATTAAGATCATACTGGAGAAACTATTTTGAGCTTCGTAAATTAACCTTGTATGATTATCATTTAGATGAAAAAATTGATATTGATTTTGAAGAATTAATGTAGTTATGAGAGATAAACCATTCGTTACAGAAATAGCTGTACAAAACAGTCCGAAAGAGATTTGGCAAGCAATTACAGTTAAAGATCAAATGACCCAATGGTTTTTTGAGAATATTCCGGATTTTAAGGCGGAAGTCGGATTCTATACTGAGTTTCCAGTGTCTCCGGGTGAAAGAACTTTTACTCACCAATGGACGATCCTGGATGTTGTTCCATTAGAGAAGATCACTTATAACTGGGAATATGAAGAATATACCGGAAATGCCAGAGTGAGTTTTGAGATCATTGATAAAGGTGATCACAGAGTCATCAGGTTAATAAATTTTGGCTTGCACACTTTCCCTGAAGATGTTCCTGAATTTACGTATGAAAGCTGTAAAGGCGGTTGGGAATATTTTATCAATGGCAGACTTAAGTCATTCCTAGAGGAATAGCAATTCCAGCAATTCATTACCTAAATAATTATTTTAATTTAGAAAAAGTAAAAATAGTCTACTTTTTTGTATCTTTGCACTATTAACGGAATTATTCATTAAACATAAAATCAATAAAAATGTCTGTATTAGTAGGTAAAAAAGCCCCATTATTTGAAGCTGATGCTGTTATAAACGGTGGTGAATTTGTAGAAAAATTCTCATTAGAGCAGTATATCGGTAAAAAACACGTAGTATTTTTCTTCTATCCATTAGATTTCACATTCGTTTGTCCAACAGAGATCATCGCTTTCCAGGATAAAATGGAAGAATTCGAGAAAAGAAATGTTGCAGTTGTGGGTTGTTCTATCGACTCTCAGTTCTCACACTGGGCATGGTTAAATACTGAAAGAAATAATGGTGGTATTAAAGGTGTTAAATATCCTTTAGTAGCAGACCTTTCAAAAACGATCGCTGAAAACTATGATGTTTTAGCTGGTGAATATGATTACAACGACGAAGGTGAATTAGAATTCAATGGTGCAGCAGTTGCTTACCGTGGTTTATTCTTAATTGACAAACAAGGTGTTGTACGTCATCAGGTAGTTAACGATCTTCCATTAGGAAGAAGCGTTGATGAGGCTATCAGAATGGTAGATGCTTTACAATTCTTCGAAGAAAATGGTGAAGTTTGTCCTGCAAACTGGCAAAAAGGTGAAGAAGGTATGCAAGCTACTGCAGAAGGTGTTGCTGACTATGTAGGTAAAATGTAATTTTACTATTAACGTATTGAAACTCCGATTCATCCCGAATCGGAGTTTTTTTATGCCTAATTTTTTATGATTTTACACATCCGAATTCATTATCTTTAAGAAGCACATTTAAATTTAATGAATCATGCATGGCATAATTTTCGTTCTGTTCAGCAAGTTCGTTCGTGAGAAACACGACATGAAAACACTATTCAAGATCCAGGAAGAAGCCGGATTAAAATTTAAGATTCACGAAGTAAATAAAAGTCATCCCGATGAAGAGATCGTTGCTTTACTTCAAGCATCCTGCAAGATCTTAAAAGTTGAACTAACAGATCTCTTAGAATCATTCGGATATTACATTGCTCCTGAACTTTTGAAAACGTATAAATCTTACTTAAATCCTGAATGGAAGAGCCTCGATCTACTCGAACATATTGAAGAAACGATGCACAGAGTTGTGCGAAGTAATACTCCTGATGCTGATCCACCTAAACTTGAGATATCCCGAATCAGCAAAGATCAGGTTAGGATCATATATACTTCTCCTCGAAAGATCATATCATTAGGTGTAGGAATAATTAAAGCGATTGGTGACAATTATCAAGAAAAACTCAAAATCGAACAAATTGATATAGAAGATGGTACACAATTAGACATCTTTTTAATGTAAGTTTTATCTTTGATCTCGACCAATCAAATAAAACTTAAATTATGATGCAACAACGTGTTTTATTTTTTATCAGATTGATCATTGCGATCGTACTAATTCAAACTTTATTTTTCAAATTCACTGCACATCCTGATAGTGTATACATTTTCACAACTGTTGGTATGGAACCCTTTGGTCGGATCGGTATTGGAGTGATGGAATTGATAGCAGCAGTTTTACTGATGTTCCGTAAAACCGTCTGGTTGGGTGCCGGTCTTGCAACAGGAATTCTAAGTGGTGCAATTCTAATGCATCTTACACAATTAGGGATCGAAGTTCAGGATGATGGCGGAATGCTGTTTTTCATGGCAATTGGTACTTTTCTGATGAGTTTTGTTGTATTATTTTTCCACCGAAAAGAAATACCCATAATTGGCCTAAAACTATAATCTATGAAAATTGCTGAGTTCAAGCTCGAACGACTTTTTGCAAAATATGAATTCTCAACCAAGTATCTCCTATCCAGTTCCGACTGTGATGGCTTCAGCATGAAAGAAGTGCTGGATATTGCAACAGAAGATGAACTCAAACTCTGGGAAAACCTTAAATTAGGCTATACCGAAAGTCAGGGACATCCCCTACTGCTTGAAGCAATTAGCCAGAATTATCCGGGATTGACAACTGAAAACATTATAATAGCCTCTCCCGGTGAACTGAATTTCTCAGTAATGAACTCAATCATGAATGCCGGAGATCATGTGATTGCAGTAAGTCCGGCATATCAATCTCTACATGAAGTTGTTAGAAGCATTGGATGTGAGCTGAGCTTATGGCATCCGGATCAGGAAAGTTGGGAATTCAAAATAGAAGAATTACAATGGCTGATCAAGTCTAATACAAAACTTATCATCATAAATTTCCCTCATAATCCTACAGGCACCTATCTAAAAGAATCTGAATTTCAAAAGATCGTAGAAATAGCAAGAGCAAATAATTGTTATATCTATTCTGATGAGATGTATCATAAACTTGTGCATGATATGCCGATCGTGAAGCCAATAGCTTCAATGTATGAGAAAGGGATCAGTCTTTGGGGAACATCAAAAAGCTTCGGGATGTCGGGAGTAAGAATTGGTTGGATCGCTTGTCAGGACAAAGAGTTGATCGGTAAAATTGGATTGTTTAAAGACTATCTAAGTATTTGCAGCAGTGCTCCAAGTGAAATTCTGACCTTGATCGCCTTAAATCATCAGGAATATTTTATTCAGCATAATCTGGATAAAATTCGTAGTAACTTAAAAGCACTTGAAGCATTTGTTGAAAAGCATGATCAGATTTTAAGCTATACTCCTCCAAAAGCAGGAACAACCTGTTTATTAAAGCTTAATATTGATATAAGTTCTGAGGAATTCATGGAGAAATTAATTGCAGAACATGGAATCATGACTGTTCCAGCCGAGTATTTTGATATTGAGGGTAAATATATCAGAATAGGGCTTGGTCGTAAGAATATCCCGGAAGTTCTAGAGATTTTTGATGTTTTCTTAGAATCTTTTTATAAGAGTTAATCCAAGACCTGCATGTGAAAGAGGAATGATCTCTATATTCGTTCTTCTTTCCATATTTCTATACACCAACTTCCCAACTCCATAACCAATAACAGCTCCGAAAAGGACATCGGATGCCCAGTGTTTATCATCATTGATTCTGGAAAGGCCTACTAATGCAGCCATTGTATATGAGCTTATTCCGATCCATGGTCTGTCTTTGTATGCCGAGCTTAGGAATGCAGCCGCAGCAAATGAAACTGAAGTATGCATACTTGGAAATGATGAGCTTGCACTACCACTAAATGGTCCAAACCAAGTTCTTGGATTTGGGGGATCACCTTTATATGGTCTCTCTCTTCCGGTCATCTGTTTTATTACAAAACCTGTAAGCCCGGAAATTGCAACGGCTTTTGCAGCGTTCAATGCAATAGTTTGAGTATACTTATCATTAGCGGCTGTACCATAAATATACATTCCGGCAAATAGAATTGCGGGGTAAACTGCTTCCCCATAGGGATCCAGAACATATTTTGAGAGGTTGTTTGTAAATGAACCACGAAATCCCTGAGCCTCTCCCCTGATATTATCATCAAGTTCGTAAAGCAGAAGGCCTAATGCCACTGTTGAACCGGCGATCATCCATTCTTTTTTATCCCATTTAAAAGGTGAAATAAAAACATCCTTTGTATCCTCTAATGCAGTAACAATGAAAACTCCATTGAGCTTATCAAACTTTATACTATCTCTTTCCGGTGTATACTGACTTAATCCAAGTATAGGCAGAATGAGAAAGATCAGTACGAGGGTCCTAAACTTAATCATTTATACTTCTTTATTTAATATTGAATTCCTATTCGGAAATCATCATTCACTATTTATTAATCGATATTCTTAGCTTCTTCCCAGAAAACATCCATTTCAGCAAGACTCATATCCTGTAGATCTCTTCCGATCTCTTTTGCTTTACGTTCTAGATACTGAAATCTATGCTTGAATTTCTTATTTGTGCGCTCCAAAGCATCCTCAGGATTTATGTCAATAAAACGAGAATAGTTTACCAGTGCAAACAGCAGATCGCCAAGTTCATCTTCCATTTTATCTTTATCGGAACCACCTTCTACCTCATCTTTCAGTTCGTTTAATTCTTCAAGAACCTTTTCCCAAACTTGTTCTTTACGCTCCCAATCGAATCCCACTCCTCTGGCTTTCTCTTGCATACGCACGGCTTTTACGAGCGGAGGTAATGATACAGGAACGCCCTCAAGTACAGATTTCTTGCCTTCTTTGAGTTTTAATTTCTCCCAGTTCTCCTTAACTGTCTCAGGATCATCAGCTTTAACATCACCATAAATATGTGGATGTCTGTGAATTAACTTTTCGGCAATACCATCCAGTACATCTTTAATATCGAAAGCTTTCTTTTCGGATCCGATCTTCGCATAAAAGACCAAATGCAACATCAAGTCACCTAATTCTTTCTTGATCTCATCCGTATTGTTTTCCAGAATTGCATCTGATAGTTCATAGGTTTCTTCGATAGTCAGATATCTAAGACTTTCAAATGTTTGTTCTTTATCCCAAGGACAACCAGCTCTCAGGTCATCCATTATATTCAATAAGCGCTCAAAGGCTTTTAGTCGTTCGTCCATACTTCTGTCTTTCAATGCTAAAGCTAAAAAAAATAGCCTACGAAAGCAGGCTATTTCTAATGAAGTTATATTCTTTTAATTAACAATCAGTCTAGTATGCTTTTGCAAAAACAACTCTTTCTTTCGAAGGATTGCCTGTAAGTACACATTTACCTTCTTCCTGTGGATTATCAAGAGGAATGGTTCTGATCGTTGCTTTTGTAAGGTCTTTGATCTTTTGTTCAGTTTCAGCTGTACCATCCCAGTGAGCCATTACAAAACCACCTGCTTTGATCTTTTCTTTGAATTCGTCCCAACTATCAACTGAATACGTATTCTCAGCTCTATAGTCTAGTGCTTTCGTGAAAAGATTCTCTTGAATTTCTTCTAGTAGATTTTCGATCTTTTCCTCAACACCTTCCATTTCAACAACTTCTTTTGTCAAAGTATCTCTTCTGGCGATCTCAATAGTGCCGTTTTCAAGGTCTCTAGAACCAATTGCCAGTCTAACTGGAACACCTTTAAACTCATATTCTGAGAACTTCCATCCAGGTTTTTGAGTGTCTCTATCATCAAACTTAACGCTAATACCTTTAGCTTCAAGATTTGCTTTGATCTTATTTACTTTTTCAGAAATAGCGGCTAATTGCTCTTCA
Organism: Bacteroidota bacterium; assembly: GCA_002711565.1. Lineage (GTDB taxonomy): Bacteria > Bacteroidota > Bacteroidia > Bacteroidales. The sequence continues at coordinate 19,747 of PARP01000069.1, read as the reverse complement.
TTCTTGAAAATAGGAACGATTGCTACCTGAATAGGAGCAAGTTTTGGAGGAAGCACCAATCCGTGATCGTCAGAGTGAGCCATAATTAAAGCACCCATTAAACGAGTAGAAACACCCCATGAAGTTGCCCATACGTATTCCGGTTTATTCTCTTTACTAACGAAAGTAACATCAAATGCTTTGGCAAAATTCTGTCCTAAGAAATGCGATGTACCGGCTTGTAATGCTTTACCATCTTGCATAAGAGCTTCAATACAGTAAGTATCTATAGCACCTGCAAATTTTTCACTTTCAGTTTTTAATCCTTTTAATACAGGAACGCCCATCCACTCTTCTGCGAATTTTGCATAAACATCAAGGATCAACTTAGTTTCTTCAACAGCTTCAGCTTTTGTTTCGTGAGCAGTATGCCCTTCTTGCCAAAGGAATTCAGCAGTTCTTAAGAACATTCTTGTTCTCATTTCCCAACGAACAACATTTGCCCATTGGTTAACAAGAATCGGAAGATCTCTATATGATTGGATCCATTTACGATACGTATCCCAGATAATCGTTTCAGATGTAGGTCTAATGATCAATTCTTCTTCAAGTTTTGCATCATCATCTACAACGATATTCCCGGTTTCTTCATCATTTTTAAGGCGATAATGTGTAACAACTGCGCATTCTTTTGCGAAGCCTTCAACATGGTCTGCTTCTTTATTAAAAAACGACTTAGGAATGAAAAGCGGGAAGTAAGCATTCTGGTGTCCGGTGTCTTTAAACATTTTATCTAATGCTGCTTGCATTTTTTCCCAGATTGCATATCCGTATGGTTTGATCACCATACATCCTCTAACTGCCGAATTCTCAGCCAGATCCGCCTTTACAACGAGTTCGTTATACCACTGAGAATAATTATCTTCTCGCTTTGAAAAATTTTTAGCCATTTGATGTTTTGGTATAGTATTTGCTTAATATTGAATAAAAATGTATCGACAAAAATAAATAAAATTATAATGCCTTTTAACTAATTTTAAAGGCCTTAAACCAAAAAGCAAGAGGACAGGAATATGAAAACTTTTAAACCACTATTATTCATTTCAGCACTTATCCTTTCCGCATGTTCAGCTAGCTACCAGGGCTCTGCGCTATATGACGATGTTTACTATGGATCCACAGATGTGGTGCCGGTTGAGGATGTTGTTTATGAGAGTCCCGAATATACAGAAACTGATTACCAATACGAAGGTGATGAGTATTATGAAGAGAGTAATACACCAGATTCAACGGCATATTATTATACTGAACAAGAAAGATACGAAGACTATTTACAGCAACCATATTCAGCCAGAATTATGAGATTCTATGGTCCGCTATGGAAATATCAATATTATGATGGCTTTATGGATTATTACATGTACGATAACAATTATCATTACGGAGGAAGTACATTCATAGATTACTATTACCCATTTTATGGTCCAAGCATCTATAGAGGGGTTCCATTAAGAAACTTTATCGACTGGGGTTGGGGAATCAACTTTGGTTGGGACTTTTATGGGGGATTTGGTTTGGGATTCAACTTTGGTTGGGGCTGGCCAAGCTACCTTGGACATTGGGGTTACCCATACGGTGGATGGGGTTATTCTTATCCATATTATAATGACTATTATTATGGAGGTTATTATAATAACAACGGAAACTATCGATACGGTCACAGAAACACCAGAGGTTATGTTAACACAAGCAAAGCGATCCGTACACCTAGAGATGCAAGAGGTTTTGTAAATGAAACCCGCGACGGTCGTTCTGCAAGAGGATCCAGAAGCAGAGATGTTGTTGGAGGTTCGAGTGGATTAGTAACTTCTAACGGCACACAAAGAAAAGATGGTCGCAGAGGTACTTATAGTGATCTTCAAAAAGGTGAAACATCTCAAAGCGCAAGAACAAGAACCAGCGGAACACGTTCAACAAGTACTGAACGAGTACAAAGAAGAGATGGAAGAAGAGGAACCTATAGCACATTGCAAAAAGGTCAAACTACTCAATCGACCCAGAGTGCAAGAAGCAGAACCAGCGGAACGCGTTCAACTACAACTGAGGGTGTTCAGAGAAGAGACGCTAGAAGAGGTTCTTTTAGTACACTTCAAAAAGGAACTGCTACTCAAGATGGCAGAACCAGAAGTGTAACGAATGGATCACGCGAAAAGCAAATTCAGCAAACGCGTCAGCGATATCAAAAAACAACTCCTCGTTATAAAAAACCAGGTAGTTATCAATCGCCAAACACGCGTCAAAGTAGAAGTAGCCGACAATATACAAGTCCGCAAAGTAGTACAACAAAGCCACGTTATACTACACGTACTCGTACTACTAACAGCAATTTGAGAAAAGTTACTAAGCCTGCGACCAGAACTCAGAGATATGCAACACCAAAAAGATCTACAACTCGTAATGTAAAATCTGGTGGAACAAGATCTACACGCTCTTATAGTACTAAGTCTAGATCTTCAGGAAACAGATCATACAAATCAAGTAGCAGATCTTCGGGTTCAAGAAGTAGTTCTTCAGGAACAAGATCATCAAGTTCTTCATCAAGAGGAAGTAGAAAACGTTAAATGACCATATGAGTACCGAGCGAGGATACCACTCTCTCGTGTACTTTCCACATAAATTTAGAATACAATGAAAAGAATATTATTTACGATCGCATTAAGTTTAACATTAACGTTGAGCTTTGCGCAAGGAGCAATCGATGCATTACGATTTTCAACCACTACATTTAATGGTGATGCAAGATATATGGGTATGAGTGGAGCTTTTGGTGCACTTGGTGCAAATACCTCTGTAATGAGTACTAATCCAGCAGGTTTAGGACTTTATCAAAGGTCAGATTTTAGCATTTCCACATCATTCGTAGACACAAAAGTAGAATCAACATATAATAGTTCATTTGCCAGCGACTCCCGCTTTAACTTCAGCTTTAATAATCTAGCTGTTGTTTTTTCAAATGATTATCTGAATATCCGACCAAGCGGGTATTGGAAAAACTTTCAAGTAGGTATTGGCTTTAATCAAATTAAAAACTTCAATAACAGAACATTGATCCGTGGAAATAATACGTCAAACTCTATTGCGGATATGTATGCCGAGATAGCCGAAGGAATTCATTGGGAAGACATTGAAAACGATCTTAGTGGGAATTATGCATTCGACTTAAATCCAGCTTGGTGGTCATTTATGTTCTCACAAGACGGAACAGCTACCAGCTCATTTGTTGGTCATGATCCTGCTGGTGGAGTGTTACAAACCAAATTGATCGAGAGTTGGGGATATTTAAATGAATTCTCTTTAGCTTTTAGTGCGAGTTATGCCGATAGAATTTATATTGGTGCATCTTTGGGTATGCCTGTATTAAATTTCCATCAGCGAGTAACTTATCAGGAGGATGCTTTGGAATCAACTATTTCAACAGATGCTTATCGTACTGCATTAGTTCAGGATTATCTTGACACTGAAGGATTGGGTGTTAATTTAAAACTAGGTATGATCTATCGCCCGAATGATATGTTCAGATTTGGTTTTGCATTACATACACCAACATATTATCCAGGATTGAATGATCAGTGGTCGAAGGTGATCACTACCGAATGGGATATTCATGAAACTTCACAAAACAGTTCCCCACTAGGTAATTTCGCATATGATCTAAGCACACCTATGAGACTTATTGGTAGTGTTGCATTCATTATTGGAAAGTTTGGATTGATCAGTGCTGATTATGAATATGTTGATTATTCAACTGCAAAATTCAGTGCAAGTGGATATAGCTTTATAGACGAAAACAGTGAAATCAAGAATTTTTATACAAACACCACCAATATCAGATTAGGTACTGAATGGAGAGTGATGAACTTTGCAGTAAGAGGTGGTTTTGCATATTATGGAAGTCCGTTTGCTGATAATGGCAATGATGCTTCCATAAAATCATATTCTCTCGGTACAGGATACAAAGAGAGAAACTTTTATATGGATCTAGCATGGGTTTATTCCGACAAAACTGAGGATCAATATTTATACGGTTTTGGTGCAGTTGCAACAAATGCAGCAAGCAGCAATACCATGATCTCAAACTTTACTTTTACAGTCGGTTTTAGATTTTAATAGATTATATTGAACTGATCAGAAAGGGAGTTTGATTATTCAGACTCCTTTTTTGTTTTTATTCGATCCAGACCGGATTTCGCCTTACCTTCAATGCTGTTTTTATATACTTCAAAGTCGAGATCTACACAACGTTGATAAAAGTCCTGCGCTTTATCGAGTTCTCCCTTATTTTCATAAATGATAGCAATATTCAGAAGTGCATTCCCAGCAAAATAATCTGGTAATTTTGATCCTAGAATATAAGCCGAATAATATGTTTTAAGTGCTTCATCATAGCGCCCAAGCTTATCAAGAGTTCTACCTTTTCTATAAATATACTCAGTGCTGTCGGTGATATTTCTCAAACTTTTCTGATCTAAATTCTCTAACAGATCCAATGCCAGATCATAATAAGCACCATCAAACTGCAATCTTGCTTTAAGGAGGTCAACATGAGGTAATGTTTTTAATTTGGCCTCTCTCGTTGCTTGCTTATCTCCATCAACTAGATTATTTCCAACGTATTCGATTTGAGATAAATACTTGAAATATGAATCTTTATCATCATTAAATAATGAATGCCATGCTAGTTTTTGAAGTGCAGATTTTTTATAGGTAAAACCATAAAACTCTTTTAGATATTTCTTCAAATAAACATCAGCATCCTTATCTAATCGGTTTAGTTTTGATAAACCATGCAGATAGGTAAGATAATCTAGTTTAAAGAAGCTGGAATCTACTTTAAATTTTTCCAGAATTTCAATAACATCATCTGTTCTACCAAGTGAACTCATAAGTCTGACCTTAGCAAAAACCAGCATCTGATTATCGTTAGGTAGCTTCTCAATATCTGCCAACAACTGTGGAACATTTTTTTGGTCTGAAGTCATATTTAGTTCAATGAATGTCAGGAAGAAAACACTTTCATTGATCAGATATGCTAGTTCTTCATTTGATTTAGCATATTGCAAAACAGCATTGATCTCATCATAACCCATCTGAATCGACCCTTCCATATTTGCCAGCTTAGCCAACCATTTATATTTATTGGGGATTGCTCCTACCATCGCATGCATAAGTCCAAAATCGATCTGATTAGGTAAGAATTCCGGGAACTTTTCCTGATTTCTTTTTAGTAGATGATATGCTTTTCTCAACTCAAATCCTGCTTTCAAATAATCCTCGAATTTAAATCTTGCAAAGGCAGTTTGTAGAATGATGTGTGCCTGCGCATATAGATAGTATGGTGAATTCTCATTAATCCTTCGAATTCGTTGTAATCTTGCTTTTTTTTGGGATTTGAAATGCTTAAAGACTTTTTCGTTCTCTCCAACGATCGTACCTAAGAAGTCGATATAACTTTCCAGGATCACATAATAATAGTTAGAAGCATGAATAGCTTTTTCACGGTCGATGATCTCTTTGCCACCTTCAAAATCAAGCTTGATGATCGCATTATAGGCATCTTTGTACTCTTTAGTAAATATGATATCTTGAGAAAAAGATTTGCCACTTAATAAAAGAATGAACAGGGAAATAGAGACTTTAATATATTTCATACAGGAAGATTCTAGTACGAAGATAAAAAAAGAGGAGCCGGCTTCGCCAACTCCTCTTTGATATTTTTTCAAAGTCTTATTATTGCTCTACAGTTTCTGCAATTGCATTATCAACCAAAATACGTCCACAATATTCACAAACGATGATCTTTTTGTGCATACGGATATCAAGTTGGTGCTGAGGAGGAATCTTGTTGAAACAACCACCACAAGCATCTCTTTCGATCTTAACAACTGCTAAACCATTACGTGCATTCTTACGAATTCTGGTATAAGCTGTTAATAAACGATCCTCAATATATTTACGATTTTCTTCAGACTTCTCAAGAAGGGTCACTTCTTCTTTCTCTGTTTCTGCAATGATATCTTTTAGTTCACTATTTTTGATCTCAAGGTCGTTTTTACGCTCTTCAAGATAAGCTTGTGATTTATCGATATCTTCTTGTACGCCCTGAAGTTTGAATGTACTTTCTTTGATTCTTTTCTCGCTAAGTTGAATTTCAAGATTTTGGAATTCGATCTCTTTAGTTAATGAATCGTACTCTCTGTTATTTCTAACATTCATTTGCTGATCTTCATACTTCTTGATCATTGATTTACTCTCAACGATAAGGTTTTCTTTATCAGCAATGGCTTCTTTAAGCTGCTCAGTTTCCTGAATAAAGTTCTCAATTCTGGTTTCTAAACCTGCGATCTCATCTTCAAGATCTTCAACTTCTAGTGGTAACTCACCACGAACGATTCTCATTTTATCAATGCTAGAATCGATCATTTGTAAATTATATAATGCGTTAAGTTTTTTCTCAATGGTAATCACAAGATTCTCATCAGACTCTTCAGTTGTCTTAACTTTTGATTGTTCTGCTTGAATTTCTTCTTCAGCAACTTTTGATTTTGCAGTTTTTCCTTTTTTAGTTTCTGCTTTTGCCATAATTATGTGATTCTATGTATTTAAACGTAATTAACCGGATTCGTATCAACATCCGAAATTCGGAGTGCAAAGGTAGGAAATTTTTTCGTAAGTATTGAATAGATTAATTCTTTTGTAAACTGCTCACTGCCACTGGGTCCAATATCAACCAAAAGGATCTGTCCGTCGGCCTCGAAAAAATCATGATATTTCAAATCTCCTGTAATGAAAACATCGGCCTGTTGCGCTTTTGCGGCATTGATCAGAAAACTACCTGAACCGCCACAAATTGCCACTTTTTCGATCGGTTCGTTAAGGATTTGGGTATGCCTGATCGTTTTGCAATTGAACTTTTCTTTTAGCAAATTAAAAAGCTCATTTGCACTGGTTTTCTCGATCTTTCCGATCATTCCGGCCCCTATCTTATCAAATGAATTTGATAGTGGATAAACATCGTACGCCACTTCCTCATAAGGATGTGCTTCTATCAACGCATTTACGATTTTTCCCTCAACATATTCCGGGAAGATCATCTCAATTCGAAATTCCTTTTCAAAATGAGTTTCATTCTTATTCCCTACAAATGGATCTGCATTATCATTTGCCCTAAAGCTACCTGTTCCTTCAGTGTTAAATGAACATTGGTCATAGTTACCAATATTTCCACCGCCAGCATCAAACATTGCCTTTCGCACTTCCGGAGCTTGGTCTATGGGACAAAAAGTGACTAGCTTTTTTAGCATGTTTCGCTTTGGACTAAGGATTTTTCGATCTTTCATTCCAAGCTTTTCAGCGATCATCTCATTTACACCTGAAATAACATTATCAGCATTGGTATGAAAAGCATAAATCGCAATATCATTTTTAATCGCCTTTACAACAAGCCTTTCAACTAAACCTTTGCCATTTATCTTCTTTAATCCTTTAAAAATGATCGGGTGATGTGATATGATCAGCTTATGATTATCTCGAATTGCTTCCTCCATGATCTCATCAGTAAGATCCAAACAGATCAATGCACTTTCAATTTCTGCATTAGGATCACCGATGATCAAACCACAATTATCATAATCTTCCTGAACAGAAAGCGGGGCAAACTTTTCGAGTTCTTTCGTCAGTTCAAAAATCTTCATAGACTATTCTTTATAACTCAAAGATAAGTTAATTGACCTAATATATATCACAGTAAGTTAATAACTTATTAAACATATAAGTTTTGTAAATATCAAATATTCTCCATAATTTTAAGTCGTGGACTTTATTAGAATACTTCTATTCCCTATCTCTTGCTTATATGGACTGTTCATGATGTGTCGGAATAAGCTTTTTGACTGGAAAATGCTACCTGTAGAATCCTATGATATTCCTGTGGTATCTGTTGGAAATATCACCTGTTGTGGCACCGGAAAAACTCCACATATAGAATACCTCATCAGACTTTTACAAGATAAATTCAATGTTGGAACCTTAAGCTATGGTTATGGTCGAACCAGTAAAGGATTTGTACTTGGGAATTCGAAATCCAACCATTGTGATATTGGAGATGAGTCTTTACAATATGTTGAAAAGTTTGATGTGAATGTAGCGGTAGATAAGAACCGAAGAAATGGTATCAAACAACTTCAAAAACATTCAGAAAAACTTGATTGCATTTTGATGGATGACGGATTTCAGCATAGATTCGTAAAACCGGGAATGTCAATCTTACTTACTGATTTCCATAATCTTTACGTGAACGACTATCCACTTCCAACAGGAACACTTCGAGAATTCAGAGCCGGAGCTGAGAGAGCTGATATTATCATTGTAACAAAAACCTTCTCGGTATTTTCTCCAATTACTAAAAGGAGACTTACAGATCTTATCAAACCGAAAGAACACCAACAGCTTTACTTTACCTATATTGAATACGGCGACAGAGTGAGCTTACCAGGATTGAAGCATCAGCCTGAACGTAAAAAACGATATAATACAATTGTTCTGTTTACTGGAATTGCGAATTCTTACCCTATTCAGGAATATCTCAGAAAATATTGCAGCGAACTCATCTTAATTGAATTCCCTGACCACCATAAATACTCTAAACGTGATCTCGAGAAAATTAAATCTACATTTTTTGACGTTTTCTCGAAAAATAAAGTTATTATTACAACCGAAAAAGATGCCATGCGGATCATTAAAACTGATTTAGTTGAATTGATCCAGGACTTACCAATCTTTTATATTCCAATTGAAGTAAAATTTCATTTGGAAGGTTCAAAGTCGTTTGACAAACAAATAACTGATTATGTTAGAAAGAGTAAAAAAAACCGTTGAATTTATCAATACAAAAATCGATCAGCAACCTAAGATCGGTATCATTTTAGGTACAGGACTAGGTGGATTGGTTGAAGAAATTGAGATCGAGCACAATCTTCCTTACGAAGAAATTCCAGAGTTTCCAGTATCCACAGTAAAAGGACATGCAGGCAGTTTGATCTTCGGGAAACTAGCCGGAGTAAACGTTGTTGCCATGCAAGGCCGATTCCATTATTATGAAGGTTATGAAATGGAAGAAGTAACTTTCCCTGTTAGAGTTATGAAAATGATAGGAGTTGAAACTTTATTGGTTTCCAATGCCAGTGGAGGTGTTAATCCGAGTTTTGATGTAGGAGACATTATGATCATTACAGATCATATCAACCTAATGCCAAATGCATTGATCGGGAAAAACTACGAAGAGTTCGGTCCACGTTTCCCGGATATGAGTGAAGCTTATAATAAAGCGATCATTAAAGAAGCAACAAAAATTGCCAGAAACAATAATATCAAGATCCAAAAAGGTGTTTATGCAGCTGTTACCGGACCAACATTCGAAACACCAGCAGAATATAAATACATCAGAACACTTGGAGCTGATACTGTAGGAATGTCAACCGTTCCTGAAGTGATCGTTGCACGTCACATGGATATGACCTGTTTTGCTGTTTCTGTTATCTCTGATCTTGGCGTTGAAGGTAGTATTGTAGAGATCTCTCATGATGAAGTGATTGAGGCAGCTAAAAATGCTGAGCCTAAGATGACACTTATCATTAAAGAATTATTAGCAACTTTATAAGCTATTCAATTGAGCCAAAAGAAAAATACTTATTTCCTTTCAGACTTTCACCTTGGTGTTCCTAATGCCGAAGAAAGTCTGAAAAGAGAAATACGTCTTGTAAATTGGCTAGATTCCGTTAAAGATACTGCCGAATCGATCTACCTTATGGGAGATCTTTTTGATTTTTGGTTTGAATACAAACAAGTGATCCCAAAAGGATATGTAAGATTCTTAGGGAAATTAGCAGAACTTGTAGATCAGGGAATTGAAGTTCATCTTTTCAGAGGGAATCATGATATCTGGGCATTCGATTATCTTGAAAAAGAGATCGGTATTATATTACATAGGAAACCTGAAGTAAAAGAAATCCAGGGAAAGACTTTCTATCTGGCTCATGGCGATGGACTGGGCCCGGGTGATCATTCATATAAATTTCTTAAAAAGGTTTTTGAGTTTAAATTGAATCAATTTCTTTTTAAATGGCTGCATCCGGATATAGGTGTAGCCTTAGGATTATGGTGGTCGAAAAAAAGCAGGCTATCAAAGTATTCCAAAGCACACAAAAAAGAAGCACCCCCGATTGAACAGGAAATGCTTGTTAGATATGCTTCCGAACATGCTAAAGAAAATTCAGAGATTGAATATTATGTATTCGGGCATGCACACATGGCAATTAATTATGAGATCAATGAAAATCAATCACTAATAATCCTCGGTGATTGGATCTCAAAGTTCACCTTTGCTGTATTTGATGGAAATGAAATTAAATTAGAAGCTTATTAAGATCTTCGCTTAAAAGGTTTTATAATTCTCCCGAAAAATCTCTTCTCAAAATTCCAGAAAAATTTGAATTGGCCAAAGATCGCTCCGTAAACGAGCAATACAACATTATAGATCGGTAATGTTATAAAAATAAAGATCAATACTGCCACCCACCATTGACCACTTGTATCAATATTTAATAGGTCGATCACTTTCTTTTCAATGTATAAAGTTGAAAAACCGGTCAATGAAAAAACGATCAGGATTATGATCACCTGAAATGTACTATATATCCCCCAGCGATTCTTCAATCGCTCAATCCATGCATATTTATTGCTCATTAGAGTGTTTTCTTTTAAATAAAGTTACGCAAAATAATGTAACTTTAAGGACTAGATCAATCTAAACTAAAAACATTATGGACAATAAATATCGAATAGGCTTGGCAGTACTTAGTTTTCTTCTGGTACTCTTCATGGCCTGGTATTTCTCGAATATTGTAGTCTATGTCATTGTATCTGCTGTGATATCCATGATCGGTCACCCATTGGTTCGAAAATTCGATAAAATCAAGATCTGGAAATACAAATTCCCTCATGCATTGAGCGCACTGTTAACACTTATGATCATTGTGTCGGCATTCGTAGGTTTTCTAATGTTTGTTGTACCTATGATCATTAGTCAGGCTCAGATCATTGGAAATATTGAAGTGAGTGATGTATTGAATCACTTCAGTAAAACATTGGATTCGATAAAAGAATTCCTGATCCAGTATAATGTGATGAATGCTGATGAAACCATTGAAAGTGCATTGGAAACTCAATTAAATTCAATGCTTGATATGGCGACTTTCTCTACATTGTTTACAAGCCTACTAAGTACTACAGGTACATTCTTCATGGCTACTTTTTCTATTCTCTTTATTACATTTTTCTTCCTTCATGATGAACATATGTTTGAGAATATGATCATTTTGATCATGCCTGAAAAGTATACGAATGAGGTTCGTCACATCTTTGATAAAACCAAGTATTTATTATCTCGTTACTTCTTTGGATTGATGATCGAAGTGCTTTCTATGATGACATTGATCACCATTACTTTAACTGCCTTGGGTATTAAAAATGCCTTGATAATTGGATTCCTTGGAGGATTAATGAATATTATTCCATACTTAGGGCCATTAATTGGATGTACTATCGGTGTATTCTTCGGATTGGCATCGACCTTAAGTCTTGGTTTATACGATCAAATCCCGTTCTATACTCTAGGAATTATGGGTGCATTCGCCGGAGCGAATCTGATCGATAATTTCATCTTACAACCATTGATCTATTCGAACAGTGTAAAGGCCAGACCGATTGAAATATTTATTGTAATTATTATGGCAGGAAGTTTGGCAGGTATTCCGGGTATGATCTTAGCAATTCCTGGGTATACAGTGATCAGGATCATAGCTAAAGAGTTTCTTAAAAAATCCCGATTGGTAAATAAACTTACCGAGAAGATATAAAAAAAGCCATCCGGCAACTGACGGATGGCTTTTTCATTTATACTTTCATAATGTCTTCTTCTTTGACTTCGATCAGCTTATCAGCTTTCTCGATGAACTTGTCGTGCAAGTCCTGAACTTTATCCTGAGTACGTTTTGATTCATCTTCAGGCAGTCCATCTTTCTCCAGAGATTTTGCAAAATCGATCGCACCTCTACGAGCGTTACGAATACTTACTTTACATTTCTCAGTTTCTGCTTTAGCTTGTTTCACAAGTTCACGACGACGCTCCTCCGTAACCGCAGGAACGATGATACGTAAAACTTCACCTTCATTTGAAGGGTTAAAACCAAGATTTGCAGCCTGGATTGCTTTTTCAATCAATGGAAGAATACTTTTATCCCAAGGTTGAACAATGATCTGACGAGGATCTGGAGTATTTATATTTGCTGTTTGAGCAATTGGTGTTGGAGAACCATAATAATCTACAATCACACCATCAAGCATTGAAGGCGTTGCCTTTCCTGCTCTGATCTTAAGGAATTCACGCTCTAAATGGCTAATAGCACCATTCATACCCTCTTCAGCTTCTTCTAAACATAATTGAATTTCTTCTTCCATGGTCTTATAATTTCAAATTTGATAACAAATATAAATCTTTATTCAATATTATTCTGAAACCAATGTTCCAATATTTCCTCCTTCAAGAACCTTATTAAGATTACCTACTTTGTTCATATCAAACACATAGATCGGCAACTTATTCTCTTTACAAAGTGCAAAAGCTGTAAGATCCATGATCTTCAAACTTTTCTCCATTGCTTCATCAAAACTGAGGCTATCATATTTAACAGCATTTGGATCTTTCTCAGGATCTGCTGAATAAACGCCATCCACTCTTGTGCCTTTCATCACAACATCAGCCTTGATCTCAACAGCTCTCAATGCAGAAGCCGTATCGGTTGTAAAGAATGGATTTCCTGTACCACCGCTTATGATCACAACATTTTCCTCTTCTAAATATCCGATAGCTTTTTTTGCAGACATTAACTCTGTCATTGGTTGAATGTGCAAACCACTTAATAGTTTCGTTTTTACACCAATTTCTTCTAATGCCGATTGAAGAGCGATACTGTTAATAACAGTTGCAAGCATTCCCATATAGTCGCCTTGAACTCTGTCCAAACCTTGAGCAGCTCCTTGCATTCCTCTGAAGATGTTTCCACCACCAATTACAATGGCTACCTGAACACCTTTCGTTGTTGCCTCTTTTATTTCATTAGCATACTCGTTCAAACGATCAGCTTCAATTCCATAATTCTGGTTACCCATTAAGGATTCACCACTTAATTTTAATAATACACGATTGAATTTCATCGATTCTTCAGTGATTAAATGTTAAATGTATGTGTATCATAATCTTCATCCGGCTTTTTTATAAACTGAACAAAGAAATTAATATTCTCTCCGTGGAATGCAGATCTTCTAGCAATGATGTTGTATTGAATACCCCCTTCGAAGCCTACTTTTATGGTTCTGGTATTTGTATTCAGGATCTCATAACGATTTCCATCCTCGACAGCATCTCTTTCCGCCCAAACAATGCTAAGTTCACGACTGGTAAGATGATCGAGTTGCCAAACGGCATTACTTTCAAATCTTATTTTTGCGATATAATCCGTATTTGCGGTCATTGCAAAAACCACCTGAAATGTATCCGGTGGATTTACAATATCATCAAAACTGGAATAGATAGTAGTTTCGCTAGGTTGAGGGATACTTTTAAAACATCCCGAACTTACAAATGCAATTAACAATGCAACTAAAAGAAAATAAGCTAGGTTCTTTTTCATTCTTAATGTGTTGAAAACACTAAGTTAAGCATTTTTGCCGTGGCATTGTTTATATTTTTTTCCACTACCACAAGGGCAAGGCTCATTTCTTCCAACCTTCTTTTCAACTTTTACCGGTTGTGAAATTTGCTGTCTTTGTGTATTGCTATGAGCTTGTGATAACAGATCTGTACGTTCTTCTTTCAGACGACTATGGTCTGTTTTCCTTATCTGTGCTTCTTTTACACCGCTTGAGTCCTGAATTGGAATATCAGATTTAACCAAGAATGAAGCGATCTCTTTATTTATTCTTTGAATAAGTTGTTTAAACAGTTCAAAAGATTCAAACTTATAGATCAATAATGGATCTTTCTGTTCATAAGTTGCATTCTGCACCGATTGCTTAAGATCATCCATCTCACGTAAATGCTCCTTCCATGCATTATCGATCATGGCAAGTGAAACACTTCTTTCAAGTGCATTTACAACTTCCATTCCCTGATCATTATATGCTTTCTCAAGGTTAACAATGATGTTCATCGTCTTTCTACCATCAGTCATTGGAACCGCAATGTTCTCAAACTGTGAGTTATTCTCATAAACATCCTTGATCACAGGATATGCTCGTTCACCAATACTTGTCGACTTTGCTTTATATGAAGCGTAGATGTTTTTGAATAAAACTTCAGTATTATCCTCCATTTTATTACCCATCAATGCTTTCTCATCGATCGCAGATTCTGCAGCCATCGTTTTCAGAAGTTCCATATTAAAGGATTCATAATCTCTAACATCCTGTCCTTCAGTTACAATTTGCTCAAGAACATCATAGATCATGTTTGAGATATCAACACTGAGTCTTTCACCATGCAATGCGTGCTTACGTTTATCGTAAATTACTTCACGCTGACTATTCATCACATCATCATACTCAAGAAGACGTTTACGAATACCAAAGTTATTCTCTTCAACTTTCTTCTGTGCTCTTTCGATAGATTTGGTAATCATTGAATGCTGGATCACTTCACCTTCTTCAAGGCCCATTCTATCCATAATACTGGCAATACGACCTGATCCGAACATACGCATCAAGTCATCTTCCAAAGAAACGAAGAATTGTGAACTTCCCGGATCTCCCTGACGTCCTGCACGACCTCTTAACTGTCTATCTACACGTCTGGAATCATGTCTTTCTGTACCAATAATTGCTAAACCACCTGCATCTTTAACCGCCTGACTTAACTTAATATCCGTACCACGACCCGCCATATTTGTAGCAATGGTAACTGTACCCGGCAAACCAGCTTCAGCGACGATATCTGCCTCTTTTTGGTGCAGTTTCGCATTCAGTACATTATGTTTGATCTTTTTACGAGTTAGCAACTTACTTAACAACTCAGAAGTTTCAACAGAAGTTGTACCTACAAGAACCGGGCGTTCAAGTGAGATAAGCTCTTCAACCTCATCAATTACAGCATTGAACTTTTCACGTTTTGTTTTGTAAACGAGATCTTCTCTATCATCACGGATAATAGGTCTGTTAGTAGGAATAACAACACAATCCAACTTATAGATATCCCAGAACTCACCAGCTTCAGTTTCGGCAGTACCTGTCATACCTGAAAGCTTCTCATACATTCTGAAGTAGTTCTGAAGTGTAATTGTTGCATAAGTCTGTGTTGCAGCTTCAACTTTTACATTCTCTTTTGCCTCAAGTGCTTGATGCAGACCGTCTGAATATCTACGGCCTTCCATAATACGACCTGTTTGCTCATCAACGATCTTGATCTTGTTCTCCATGATCACATACTCAACATCTTTCTCGAATAATGCGTATGCTTTCAATAATTGGTTAACCGTATGAACACGCTCCGACTTAACGGCATAATCTCTTAGAAGTTTATCTTTTTTGTTACGCTTCTTATTATCTGTAACATCTAACTTTTCGATCTCAGCAACATTAGCACCGATATCCGGAAGAATATAAAAATCAGGATCCTGATATGATTCAGTCATCACATCAAGACCTTTTTCTGTAATATCAATAGAATTTACTTTCTCATCGATCACGAAGAATAATTCGTCATCGATCTTATGCATATGTTTAGATTGTTCCTGTAAATAAAAACTCTCCGTTTTTTGAAGTAAGGTTTTCATTCCAGGTTCACTTAAGAATTTTATAAGTGCTTTATTCTTTGGAAGACCTCTAAATGCCCTTAAAAGAAGCTCACCACCTTTTTTCTCATTTTCGGAAGTTGGCTCACCACTTAATAATCTTTTTGATTCTGCTAAGATCTTTGTAACAAGATTACGCTGAGCGTTATATAGTTTCTGAACAGGAGGCTTAAGTTCGTTGAATTCTTGTTTATCACCCTGTGGTGTAGGACCAGAAATGATCAGAGGTGTACGTGCATCATCCACAAGAACCGAATCGACCTCATCCACAATTGCGAAATTATGTGGTCTCTGAACCAGCTCATCAGGATTACCTGTCATGTTATCACGTAGGTAATCGAAACCAAATTCATTATTTGTACCAAAAGTGATATCTGCTAAATATGCATTTCTTCTTTCTTCAGAATTTGGTTGGTGTTTATCGATACAATCTACTTTCAGACCGTGGAATTCATATAAAACGCCCATCCATTCGGAGTCACGTTTTGCAAGGTAGTCGTTCACTGTAACAACATGTACACCTTTGCCGGTTAATGCATTTAGATATACAGGAAGTGTTGCTACTAATGTTTTACCTTCACCTGTTGCCATCTCAGCGATCTTACCTTGATGCAGAACAACACCACCGATCAACTGAACATCATAATGCACCATATCCCAGGTGATCATATTACCACCGGCCATCCATTGATTATCATAAAAAGCCTTTTCACCTTTTATATTGATACTCTCACGATTGGCTGCCATATTACGATCCATTTCGGTAGCAGTAACTTCAACCTGCTCATTTTCTTTGAATCGTTTGGCAGTTTCTTTAACTACGGAAAAAGCTTCAGGTAATATATCATTCAGACCTTCCTGACTCTTCTCATAACTTTTCTTTTTAAGCTGATCGATCGTTTTAAAGAGCTTTTCCTGTTCATTGATATCCATATCAGGATTAGCTTCTATCTGAGCTCTTATTTCTTTGATCTCGTTCTCTTCATCAGCAATATAATCGGCGATTCTTTCTTTAAACTCAGGTGTTTTAGCACGAAGCTCATCGTTCGACAATTGAGAAATGGAATCATAAACGGCCTGTACGCTTTTCACGAAAGGCATGATCGCTTTGATATCTCTGTCTGACTTCGTACCTAAAAGGTTTTTAAGTGCTTTAAGCATGTTCAATAATTAGATTTAAATTTAGAACTGTAACTGAGCAATAATCATTCCGTTGCACAAAATCATCATATTATGACAATTCGTCACGAAACACAGAGCAAAAATAGAAGAAAATCTCGTTAAATCGGGGATATCAAAAAGAAAATGAAAGCTTTAATACAAACAGACTAAAAGTCACTATGAATAGCCTCTGGTATGAAGTCGTATACTTCTCCACCATGTCTATGCACATCTCTAACAATTGAAGAGTTTATCGGAGTGAATTCAGGCATTGTAAGCATAAAAACGGTTTCTAATTCTGGACGCAATTTTTTATTCGCCTGTCCGATACTTCTTTCAAATTCAAAATCTGCGGAAGTTCTTAAACCTCGTAGAATATAATTTGCATTTTTGGTTTTGCAATATTCTACTGTTAAGCCACTATACTTCTCAACCTTAACTGAAGGATGATCTTTAAAAACTCTTTCGATCCAGGCTAATCGTTGTTCAATGCTGAAATAACCTTTCTTATCTGCATTCTCACCAATAGCAACAATTATTTCATCAAATAAAGGAATTGAACGAAGTATAATATTCTCATGACCTTTGGTGATCGGATCGAATGAACCGGGAAATACAGCGATTTTTTTCATAATTTTTTTGAGTATGCTACAAATATACGAAACTATATCAGTGCTTGAGCAATTCCAGAATTGAAGGATAGGTGTTCTTTAGAGCTTCTTTCAACTGATCTTTATCCATCCAGCAAACCTTTTCAATATGCTCCTCCAACTGAGGTATCAGATCCTGATTTGCCGGTGCACTCATCTTATACCAAAAAGTTGTTTTAAGGATGGTATCATTAAAATGATTGAACATATGATAGGTACAAGGAAGTTTATCTTCAACTTGAATATTCCGAATGCCTGTTTCCTCTTCAGATTCCCGAATTGCTGCCAGTCTGGCATTCTCACCTTTCTCTATCCTACCTTTTGGAAGATCCCACCTATGGTATCTGTAGATCATCAACAAACGATCGTGTTCATCATAGATCAAGCCACCGGCTGCTGCGACATTCTTAAATAGTGAGGTAAAGCGTGTGAATAACTCAGTTCTGGAATTTATGGCATTAAAGATGAGTGTATCTACATTCGGATCACCGATCAACCTGTGATAATGGAACTTAAGATCAGTATCAGCGTCAGCATCAACCCAGAAATGAGGTTCGGAAAAGTTTTCACTTTTCGTATTTTTAGTGATAATAATTGCCTTCGACTGATTAAAAACTTTATACATTTGCAGTATGAAAATTAATGAACAAATTGCAGAGAAAGTATCCGAATCTTTATTACAAATTAAAGCAATAAAATTAGATAATACTAATCCATTTACATGGGCTTCGGGTCTAAAATCACCAATTTATTGTGATAACAGGGTAACATTATCTTATCCGGAAATCAGAACTTACATTAAAGAACAATTCGTTAAACTTATCAATGAGGAGTTCGAAAACGCTGAGGTTGTAGCAGGTGTAGCCACAGGAGCAATCGCTCAAGGTGCATTAGTTGCTCAGGAAATGGGACTACCTTTTGCTTATATACGTTCTTCATCTAAAGCACACGGTTTAACTAACCAAATTGAAGGTAAAGTTGAAGAAGGACAAGCAGTGATCGTTGTTGAAGATCTTGTTTCTACAGGTAAAAGTTCTTTAGCAGCTGTTGAGGCATTACGTGCTGCAGGAGCAAATGTAATTGGTATGATCGCGATCTTTACTTACAACTTACCGGTTGCAAAGGAAAACTTTGAGAAAGCTGATTGTAAATTGATCACTTTAGCAGATTATGATACAATGATCAGAACTGCGGCAGATCAAAACTATGTTTCAGAATCAGATATCCAATCGCTTGTTAAGTGGAAAGATAATCCACAAGCTTGGAGTGATAACAGAAAATAATGAAATTAGAAAGTAACTCTACTGAGATACTACGACCGGCAGAAGAGATCTTTGCTTTTTTAAGTGATTTTCAAAACTTCGAGAAGCTAATGCCGGAACAGATAAGCAATTGGTCGGCCAGTCCGACCCATTGCTCATTTGAAGTCAATAATATGGCTACGATCGAAATGGAGATCGACCAGATGACACCCTGTTCATATATCCAAATGAATACTGTTGGGAAAAGCCCATTCCCTTTTGCCCTAAAAACCAATATTGAGAAAACGGATGCACTAACTGCCTCTGTAAGCTTCACTCTTGAAGCCAAACTTAGTCCTTTAATGCTTCCTATGGTTAAGAAACCTTTACAGCAATTGGTAGATGTTTTAGGACAAAAACTCAAATCTTACCTGGAATCCAGATAATTAACATTCTTCAAACTAGTCTATTCAATAAATAATTGTACTTTTGCATTTATTTTAATTCAGTCTAAATTAAAATGCAAAAGGAAAATCTATATAATACTTTAAATAAAGAGGAGTTGATAGCAAGGTTGGAATCTGAAGATTTCAATCGAGCTACAATTTCTTTCTACCGATATACTAATATTCAGGATCCTCAAAATTTCAGAGATCAAATCTTTAGAGAATGGGATAAATTCAGCTGTAGTATCAACCTAAGGGGAGAAAAGTACATCCTTGACTTTATCTATGATGTTGTCTTTGACCTTTCACGT
>PARP01000068.1 GCA_002711565.1 Bacteroidota bacterium | reverse complement strand
CCCTATGTGAATACAATGCAGTTCGCTTCCTAAAATAAAATCCCTTTTTTACTTGACTTTAACTTAGAATACGCGGACTTGTAGTCCGTGCTATTTAAATTGATATTGAAGTATTTAACAAGTCATGGACATGTCTGCCGACAGGCAGGCGTGGACGTCCGCGCCAGCTAAAGAATGTGAAGAACATCTGTTTTGGAAGGAAGTAGAAGTGACTATCAATAAACAAATTATAGTGCTAAAAATATTTTAAACTGACATGAAAAGAATTGCAATTTACTATTTATTAAGTGTATTTCTATACTCTTGTAATCTAAAAGAAGAAAATCCAAACAAGGTTGAAGATAAACAATCAGTTCAAGAAAACTCAATTAGCTTTTTAAAAAAAGATTTTTCGAAAGAGGAATTACTTACTCTGTATTCTAATTCTAATTACTCAGATACAGTAATATGCTATGAAATTTACAAATCAACAAAGTCGTCTGTCTTACAACCTTATTACGCTGCATATAAATCATATGATATTGAAAGAGATAAATATGATAAAATATTTAATGAATTATTCATCCTTGAAAGCGATATAGATTCACTGAAGGCAATCATAAGTAAAAACATTTTGGATGTAAGGCAATGGGAAAGGGAATATGTTCTTGAAATCTATGAAGAATATAACAGTCTGGAAGGCGAAGATTTCTCTTATTTATGTCAAGTCCAAGATAGTTTCGCATATAATCTTGCAATAAAATATTCTGAAAATAAGAAAATAAATAGCAATGAGCTAAGGCGAGTGGCATATGAAATACTGAAACATTATAATGACTCAATTCTCATTAAGAAGTTTCAGCACCATAACTAAAATTCACAGTTAATTCTCGCTGGTGCGGACATGTTGTCCGTGCTATTTAAATTGATATTGAAGTCTTTAACAAAGCACGGACGTGGACGTCCGCGCCAGCCGTGTCTTCTTGATTTTTTGGTTCGTTTTGTATCAACCGAGGCGAAGCCGAGCTCATGAGCATAGCGAATAACCAAAATGAACATAAAGAATAACGGGACGACATCCCCCTGACGGCGGAAGTCGTCCCGTACGTTATCTAAAAGTCTTCATTAACTCCAAGCCCAAACAACGCAATATCATACTTTACAGGATCTTCAGGATCTAACCTTCTTAAACTCTTTGTAAGCTCATCAACTGATTTCCAATCATTCTGTTTGCGAGTTAGTAAACCTAATTCTCTTGATATTCTGGCGGTATGTACATCAAGTGGACAGTATAATTCGGAAGGCTTTATAGAGTACCATATTCCAAAATCAATTCCTTTAGAATCCTTTCTTACCATCCATCTAAAGAACATATTTAATCTTTTAGCGGTAGAGCCCTTTAATGGATCTGCAATATGTTTGGAAGTTCTGCCTGTATAATCTTCTCCTAAAAATGACTTTTTGAAGATAGATAAAACATTCGCAATGTCATTATGATTTTGCTTGAGCTTGAGCCTGAGCTTACTAAAATAATCATCTAAGCTATCTTCAGATTTATATACTCTTTGTAATGATTGTAGAAAATGGATACAATCTTCACCATTAAAGGTTCTATGTTTAAAATCTTTAAATGTGTTTATTTCTTGTTCTTTGGCATTTAGAATAAAGTCGAATGGACTATGATCCATTCTTTCAAGAAGGTTTAAAGAATTCCTGATAATTACAGGACGTTGTCCCCAAGCAAGTGTTGCAGCCAGAAAACCAGCAATTTCAATATCTTGTTTAATACTGAAACGATGTGGAATGGAAATTGGATCTTCCGGAATAAAATCTAAGGTGTTATACTGATCAAACTTTAGGTCTAAAAAGCTCTTAAGTTCATCAGATTTTATCATCACCATTAATATTTACTACTTTGAATTTTCCGAAGCCTTCACCGATCTCATTTTTGAAATCATAAACGGCACCAACAACCATTAGTTCATGATTACCAATTATTTCTGCATACTTTTCGAGTGCAACAGAAACCTGATAATTCACATTCTTAACGATGGTTTTAAGCAAATTAGTATTTGAACCGTTAATTGCCGGTGTTAAATGATCCAATTCTGTTTTAATGGATGCAGGTTCAGAAGAATATCCTCCCATATAGGCTTTAACCGCGCCACAGTCGGCGTGACCCATGATTAAAAGTATAGGAGTTTTGAGATGTAAAATTCCGTAATCTACACTACCTTCATTAGAGTAGATCTGATTACCAATATTTCTGATGGTGAAAATTTTATTTGTCGCGTCTTCTACAATGCTATCCGTCTGTACTCTTGAGTCTGCGCAAGTTACAAGAGTTATAATGGGTGCTTGAGATTCCTGATAGGCGCTGAAATAATCCTTTCCGGTTTTTTGTACGAATAAATCGTTAAAACCCTTTAATTGTTTGACGATTTCAATAGGATTCATAGATTAATTTATTAGGTCCTACAATTTAGAAAAAACCATCGAGATATCTACATGGAATGAATATAAATATTACAGGATGACTTCCGCATTT
This sequence comes from Bacteroidota bacterium, assembly GCA_002711565.1. Classification (GTDB taxonomy): domain Bacteria; phylum Bacteroidota; class Bacteroidia; order Bacteroidales. The sequence goes on along the minus strand of PARP01000068.1, from coordinate 11,576 downwards.
TGCGGATGTCATCCTGTTTAGCGGACATTTTTGATTTTTTGGAACTAATATATAAATGAGCAGAAATTTAATATTGAAACTATGCCATCAAAATACGTTGTAACACCTATAGAATCTGGTTGTTATTATCACATCTTTAATAGGGGGGTGGATAAGCAAAATGTATTCTTTTGTAAGGAAGATTATGAGTTATTCACAATTAAAATGGAGTATTATTTAAATCCCGTTTGTGATATTCTAGCATTCACCTTAATTCCGAATCATTATCATTTATTGATCAAGGTCAATGAGGATATATGTCCAATGGAATTCTTGCATCAATTCAAACGATTTATTATATGCTATACTGGAATAATAAATAATCGATTAAAAAGATCAGGGAATTTGTTTACAAAACCATTTAGGAGAGTTAAAGTATTTAATGATGAGTACCTAAGGAATTTAATTCTGTATATCCACTTAAATCCACAAAATCATGAAGTTATAAGTGATTATTCAATTTATGAACATTCTTCATTCAGATTATATTTAAAGTCAAATTCTAAAAGTAAATATGATTGGATAATCAAAGAGTATTTTAATGACCTTGAGAATTTTATTTATTGTCATTCACAGAAACTAGATGAGAATAAATTGAAAGATTTGACTATAGAATAGGATGACATCCGCCAGTTGGCGGAAGTCATCCTGTAGCAAAAAAAAAGACCAACATTGAATGCTGGTCTTTGAATATTGAGAAAGTTTCTATTTATGCAACTTCTTCGATGCTTTCCATTCCGCTTTTAATTGCTGATTCATTAAGTGGAATCAGTTTGTGATAACGTTCTGGTAAAGATTTTTTCAATCCTAGGATCACATTTTCCAATTTCACGATCGGACGCATTTTTAAGTATGCACCTAATACTACCATATTGAAAATCTTTGTGTTTCCAAGGTCAGCAGCAATCTTAGCACCTTCAATCTTAAAAACTTTGATATCCTTACGTTCTGGATGACGAGAGATACCGTTTGGATCATATAATAAATAACCACCAGGTTTGATCGTAGATTCGAATTTATCCATGGATTGCTGGTTCAGGATAACTGCAGTATCGAACTCAGTTAATACAGGTGAGCTAACACGCTCGTCGCTGATAATTACAGTTACGTTTGCTGTACCACCACGCATTTCAGGTCCGTAAGAAGGCATCCAACTTACTTCCTGATCTTGCATAATTCCTGAATAAGCCAAGATTTTACCCATAGACAATACACCTTGTCCACCAAATCCTGCAATGATAATTTCTTCAGTCATAGCTTTATATTTTTAGCCCCGAATGATCGGGGATTGATTCATTATTTAGTAACTAATTCACCATCAACTTTAATATCACCTAATGGATAGAATGGGAACATATTATCAACCATCCATTCATTAGATTGAACTGGTGTCATTTTCCAACCTGAATTACAGTTTGAAACAACTTCTACGAAAGAAACACCACCTTTTTTGTCGATTTGGTTTTGGAATGCTTTCTTAATAGCCTTCTTCGTTTTACGAACGTGAGCAGGGGTGTGAACAGCCTGACGAGTTACGTAATATGCACCTGGAAGCTGAGAAATCAATTCAGTGATCTTTAATGGAGCACCCATCATGTCAACATCACGTCCATAAGGAGAAGTAGATGATTTCATGTTTGGTAGGGTAGTAGGAGCCATCTGACCACCTGTCATACCATAAATACCATTGTTAACGAAAACGATAACAATATTTTCACCTCTATTGATCGCATGAATAGTTTCAGCAGTACCGATTGCAGCTAAATCACCATCACCTTGGTAAGTGAAAACTAATTTATCTGGCCAGCATCTTTTGATTCCTGTTGCAACTGCAGGAGCTCTACCGTGAGCAGCTTGTTGCATATCTACATTCATGAATTCATAAGCAAGAACCGAACAGCCTACAGGAGCAACACCAATTGTATCTTCCCATGCATCAAGTTCTTCAATAACATCCATCATTAAACGGTGGATCGTACCGTGACCACAACCAGGACAGTAACTTAATACTGTATCAGTCATTAACTCAGTCTTTTTATAAGCTAAGTTTTCAGGTTGAATTATTTCTTTTAACATATCGCTCATGATCTTAACCTCCTATAATTTTTTGCTCAAGAGCTTCAACAACTTCCTGAGGTGAATGAATGATACCACCCATACGTCCGAAATGTTCTACAGGTACTTTACCTTTAACGGCAAGAAGAATATCTTCTACCATTTGCCCTGCATTCATCTCAACGCTTAAGATACCTTTAACTTTATCAGCCATTTCATTGATCTCTTTCTCTGGGAATGGGAATAATGTGATCGGTCTTAATAAACCCACTTTAATTCCTTTTTCAGCACAAAGATCGATAGCTTTTTGCGAGATACGTGCACTAGAACCATAAGCTACTAGTAAGTAATCAGCGTCTTCACAATTGATTTTCTCGAAACGAACTTCTTTTTCTTTGATCTCTTCATATTTTCTCATTAAGTGATGGTTGTGTTGTTCCATTCTTGCTGAGTCAAGATCTAATGAAGTAATAATGTTTCTTTCACGGTCTTTTTTCTTTCCGAAAGTAGCCCAAGGAGTATTCTTTGCGATCTCTTCGTCGGTCCAGCGAGGTTTTTGCTCACTAACTTCTACTTTTTCCATCATCTGACCAATAACACCATCTGTAAGGATTAGAACAGGAGTTCTGTATTGGAAAGCAAGATCATAAGAAGTTTCAACGAAATCATACATTTCCTGAACAGATGCAGGAGCTAATACGATCATTTTATAATCACCGTGTCCACCACCTTTAACAGATTGGAAATAATCTGCTTGAGAAGGTTGGATCGTACCTAAACCAGGTCCTCCACGAACAACGTTAACTAACACACATGGAAGTTCAGCACCTGCCATGTAAGAAATACCTTCTTGTTTAAGACTGATACCAGGAGATGAAGAAGAAGTCATAACCTTCTTACCAGCACCGGCAGCACCATAAACCATATTGATTGCAGCAACTTCACTTTCTGCCTGAAGAACTACCATACCTGTTCTTTCGTGTGGCTTCTCTGCCATCAGGTATTCAATGATCTCAGACTGAGGGGTAATAGGATAACCGAAATAAGCATCCGTACCAACTCTGATAGCCGCTTCAGCAACAGCTTCATTGCCTTTCATTAATTTTAATTCACCCATTATCTTGAATCTTTTTTTAATTAAAAACTAAGCGGTCATTTTCTTTTTATAAACCGTAATTACACCGTCAGGACAAACGATCGCACAATTGGTACAACCAATACATGCATCAGCATCAGCCATATAGGCAAAATGGTAACCTTTACCATTTACGTTGTCAGCCATACCTATCACATTGGTAGGACAAGCTCCAACACAAACTTCACAGCCTTTGCAGCGTTCTACATCAACTACAATTGCTCCTTTAATTTTAGCCATTTTCTTATATGTGTTTAATTTAAATATTAAGCTTTTTAACCATCGCGAAAATAGTCATTTTTTATTAGAATTTTGGTATGCAAAGTGTTATAATCAATGCATTTAAAGCTATTTAGAATAGATACAAATAGACGAATTTTACAGATCATATTAAAATGAATTGTATGTTTGCCGCCTCGCATTTAATTATGCACGAAACTATTAGCACTAACATAAACTGAGTGAGTGGATTGGAGATGGAGAATACAACTAAGGGACTGCTGAATTGCTGGGAATTTAAGAAGTGTGGCCGACAATCAAAGGCCAATAATATCGACGAATGTGAAGCCTGTCCTGTGCTTCCACAGAAGAATTCAACAATATCAATAACGGGTCGAATGGCGGTAGATTCTGCTGGAATGTAAAGGATACTCTTTGTTCAGGAAAACCAGATGGATTACCCAGACAAAAACTAAGCACTTGCCTAGCATGTGATTTTTAAAATATGTTCAAAATCAGGAAAGCAGAGAATTTTGCTTGACTGAGAAAATGGCAAAAAATAAAGAATTGCTATTTAAAACTTCGACTAATTAATCGTTTTAATTTTCTCTACTAATTCTTTCAGTGTATCCAAAGTTGTAAATGGATTCATGATCGTGATCCTTAAATATACTTTATCATCTACATTGGTCTGTACGATGTAAAACTCACCATCTTTGAGTAGTTTAGCCCTGATAGATGCATTCATCGCATTCAATTCATCTTCATTTTGACCATTATTTACTCTGAAGCACACGATATTAGCATCTGGTTGGGTAGCTAGTTCGAAATCATCAATTTCTTCAATATATTTTGCGAATTCCTTTGCAAGATCATAAGTAGTATCTAAATAAGATTCAAAAAGCTCTCGACCGTAGAATTTGATCATCTGATAAACTTTAAGTCCCATAGCTTTCTTTGTGCATTCTACAGTTCTTCCGGCACCATCATACCATTTGATCTCGCCTTTCTTATCTAAAAGGTAAGCGGCTTTCTGACTAAATGATTCATAAGATTTGTTTCCATCTTTGAATAGAACAGCTGTTGTTAGGGCAGGGGTGAGCATCATTTTATGGAAATCAATAACTACAGAATCTGCTTTTTGAACTCCATTGATCAGATGTTTGTATTTCTCTGAAATGATAGCGGCACCACCATGTGCTCCATCAATATGGAACCAGATCTTATGCTTATTACAGAAATCGGCTAATGCATCAATATCATCATAAGTCCCTGTTGATGTAGAACATGCATTGCCGATCAGTGCAAATACCTTTTTGCCATTCTCTTTAGCCTTTACCAACTCATCTTCTAAAAGATTTGAATCAATTCTATGATCTATAACAGGTAGTTTGATGATCGATTCTGATCCTAATCCCATAATTCGGATAGATCTTTCAACACTATAGTGAGATTCAGCAGAAACCATTACTGCTAGTTCACTTTTTACGCCATTTTCCCAGATATCATATTCAGGGAAATTTTGTCTGGCAGCTAAAAGTGCAGTTAAATTTCCTAAAGACCCTCCGGAAGTGATCAAGCCATTCGAGTTTCCATTCCATCCTACAAAATCCAATAACCATTCTATTACATTTCGTTCAATTGCTGTAGAAGCTGGTCCCATTTCATAAATAGCCATTCCGTTATTTGAGAATGTTGCCATCAGGTCTGATAATGCTGCAACTGGAAGTGGAGGAACAACTTGATGTCCAATGTATTTAGGGTGATGTAAGTGATTCGCGTGATCTAAGAATTTCTTATAAAACGACAAAATATCATCATCTTTATGCATATAATCTTTCCAATCCTGGTATTGATCCATAGGTTCCATCCATGGCATTACTTTAAAATCAGGATTATTATTGCATTTTGATAGATAATCAGCAATTAAGTCAACAAGCTTATGTCCTTCTTCTCTGAAATGCTCCGCATCATAAGCTTTTTTGAGTAGATCTTTTGTCATTTTAGTTAAGTTTAAATCTTTCGCAAATATCGTAATTGTGAATGAATTCGGTACGTTTTAGCACAAAAAAATCCGGCTCTCAGAACCGGATTTCGACTATCTTAATATATTGGATGATGTTCGTTGAATTTTTTCAAACGTTTCTCCAGATCAGGGAACTGTTCACGTTGTATTAAAGAAGTACAAGCTCGAATACCTTCCAATCTTTCACTTCCTGTTGTGCTTAGAGATATTGCACTAATTCCGTAATACATGAATTCTTCAATTAGTTCATCACCGCTTAATCCCGGATACGAAACAGTAAAATAGAAACCATCAGCAATCGGGTCATTTTCATCCATATCATAAACGATCTCAAAACCATTGTCTGTGAACATTTTCTTCATAATATTGGCTTTATCACCATAATCTTTCACTTCGGCAAGGAAGTCATATTCACCATCATTAACAGCTTTAAGCATAGCAGCCAAAGCATATTGCGGAGAATGTGCAGTTCCAGAGCTTAAGGAATAAATCGTTCCATAGATCATTGCCATTCCGAAAGTGTCGTAGATGTAATTATTCAATAAATGTTTGGATTTGATATTGAATACCTTATCTGAAATCACCATCATTCCGATTCTCTGTCCTGCATAACTAAATGCTTTTGAGCTTGAAATGAAGAGAATATAGTTTTCAGTATACTTTGTAACTGAAGGTTGATATGGCTCAACTCCCGGTTTCGAAATGTCTTTTCTGAAATCCATACCGAAATAGGCAAGATCTTCTAGAATGATAACATCGTATTTATTTGCAAGATCTCCAATAATCTTTAATTCTGTTTCGGTAAAACAGATCCATGAAGGATTATTTGGATTTGAATACAATACTGAAGATATTTCACCTGACTTGAAGAATTCTTCTAACTTTTCTTTTAGAACTTCACCTCTGTAGTTGTAAACATCAAAAGTCTCATATTCAAGGCCTAGAACCTTCATTTGTTGTTTGTGTACTGGGAAACCGGGATCGATGAACAGTGTTTTCTTCTTCTTAGGATTTAGTCTGTTAACGGTCATAAAAGTTGCAAAACCACCTTGCATAGAACCAACTGTAGGAATGCATCCTTTCTCATCAACATTAATGTTTAGAAATAGTTTTGCGAATCGAGAAATTTCATGCTTTAATGCAGGCATACCTTGAATATCAGGATATAATGCAGCAACTCCGTTATTCAATGCTTCAATTTCTGCATCAATACCAATTCTACTTGGTGGTAAACCAGGAATACCCATCTCCATACGGATGAATTTCTCACCTGATTCTGCTTCAATGTCGTCAACTAACTTTTTGATTATTCTGATGGTAGATTTACCAACATTATGAATTTTATTTTCTTTGATCTTATTATATACGATATCAGAACAAATTGGGGTGTCCTTTTTGTAATCGATCGCCTTTAAAGTCATAAGTCTTTTATTTATAATTATTTATAAGAGCTTTTAGTTCAATTTATTTCTTTTCAAAATACTCATTTTTTTCGAACTAGCCACTAGAAAAAATAGAATAATCCGGTCAAAATTCTTAGATTTCCTATTTCTGAACTGTTTACTTGATTTTGATCAAAATATGAAGCTACAGTATATTCAAATTCTGTAGCCCACATGAATTTATTTGAATGAAATTGAATCCGAGGTGAGATACGATATAAATAATCGATGCTGTTTCCCAGACCATAGAATTCATGCTCAAAAACATTTCCACTTTTATTTTTAGCATATCCTGCAAATAATCCAAGTTTAATCTTATTCCCTTTAGTGACAATATCTATCCAATAACTTTCTTGCTTAACCGCTTTATAACTGTACACATTTGCTACATTTTTAGGTAAAAGGATATAACCTCCAAGCATAATAAACTCAGAAAGGTTAGAACCTAGAATGTATTGTGACTTAATGCTTAGGTTTTTAAATTCAAAGCGACTAAATACATTGAACGCCAGGGTGTTTAGATATTTGTCATCAAGGATTTTGAGCCCTTGAATACCCGCTAAGCTGGGTAAAATGGACTTATAGTCTATGCCCATACCTAATAGGTGAGTTTTGAGTCGCAACTGGTATTGAATATGAAAATTCGGTGTGGCGGCATTTCTTTGATATTCAGAGGTTTTTCCAAGGTATCCACTCGAAGAAAAATCTCTTTGCATCCCTGCAAAAAGAATAAGTTTTGAATGCTTAAATAATTGTTCAAAGCGAATTTGATTATGCCTGGAGAACGGATGGAAAGGAGCCCCGGTATTCAATCCAATGGTAAAAGGGGAAGTTTCAAAAACATAGAGGGGGTGCCAAAAGGATCCGATTAAAAGATTTCGTTTCGTCCAGTTTAGTTTTACATAGGCTTCACGAAGACGGTATCCATTATTATCAATATTTGAAGAGCCTGTAAAGTCGCCCTCTATGGCACCCGTCACTGTGGCGCCTAAAATATCAGGTCCTGCTAAATTCACTTTTAATCTGGAGGTCATTGCCAGATGATTCAGACTGGATCTGGAATTAATATCATTTCCATTTGGATCCAATGAAGGCGCTTTAGGATATAAGCTCACCATTCCTTCCCTAGATTCCAGGATTTGGCGGCTATCCATATAGACCTGACTATTTATAAAACCAGAAAACCACAAACGAAGATCAGTTGATTCCTGAGTGAAACTGAATTTTATAAAACCCAGGAGCAAAGTGATTGTAAAGATATATCTCATGGATTACTTTGTTTTTACAATCAGGCTAACTAAGGGCGTAATTACTAAAGAAGATAACATCCCTATTGTTCCGGCTTCAGGAGAAGAAAATCCATAGATATATAATCCTAAACAAATAAACAAAGCAAGTATTGAAGCAGTGATTGCTCCAATTTTGTTTGTCCACTTTCCAAAGAGTCCCCATATGAAAGGTCCTAAGAAACAAGAACCAATTGCACCCCAGGAAATTCCTAAAATAGCGACAATAGAATCAGGTTTTATCAATGCAATAATCACAGAAAGCAGTACGAAAAAGGCACTCGAAAATCGCATTAAGGTTGTTAGTTTCTTATCTCCAACATTCTTATTAATAAATCCGGCATAGAAGTCTTTAGTAAGCGATGAGCTTGAGATCAATACTAAAGAAGCAAGTGTTGACATTGATGCTGATAATATCAATAATAGAATGATGATGGATAATGAATCCGGGATCACTTTTGTAAGTAGTTCCGGCATTAAAGCATCAACATTGACTTGTCCGTTAATAAATATATCCGGAGAATTAGCTTCATTGATAAACACTTGTGTTGTAGACCCTAAGAAATACGCAATACATCCTATTAATAGAGCAAAGAATGTAGAAGCAAACATTCCGATCTTGATTGATCTTCTATCCTTGATCGCATAGAATTTTTGAACCAATTGAGGCATTGCAAAAGGTGCAATACTTGTCAGGAAGATCAAAGAGAATAAAGGCCACCATCCAGGAGGGCCAATCATTTGTGTAAGTTTAGGTTGGATCCCGTTCAGTGTTGAAGTAATACCTTCAAGACCACCACCTTTATTAAGTGTGAATCCGTAAAGCATGATCACACCAAGAATCATGATCATTCCGAAGATGGTATCGATCATCGTCATGGATTTATATCCACCAAGTACTAAATAAATGGTTGTGAAAACTCCCATAAAAGCAACTGCATGCCAATATTCAATTCCCGGGAAGCTGGATTGGAATAAATATGATAAACCAATAAATACGGCAGCAGAATAAGGGATCATAAAGATGAAAATTGCTATTGAAGCAAATAACTTTATGAAAGGAGAATTGTATCTTTTCTCAAGAAACTCGCTCATGGTATGGATATTCATATCAATGGAAATTTTCTTGATCTTCCAGCCCATAAGTGCCCAAACACCAAGAACTCCAATAAGTGCATTGAATACTCCGATCCAAATTCCTGAATAACCAAATCCCCAGCCAACTTTACCGGCAAAACCGATAAAAACAACTGCTGAGAAATATGCTGTTCCATAAGAGAAAGCTGTCATCCACGGACCAACATTACCACCTCCCAGAAAGAAATCTGAGAATGATTTTGTCTTTCGCATTCCGGCGATACCCACACCAATGATCATGAGGGCATATAATGCGATAATGATTGCTTTAAGTATCATTATGTTTATTTTTCAATTCTTATACGTGCATCTACTGCAACTACTTCCTTTTCATTTCCTAGAAGTGGATTAAGATCCATTTCCATGATCTCAGGAGCAGCTTCAAGAAGTGCTGATAATCTGATAATTGTATTTTGGAAGTCCTCTTCATTGATTCCTGCCTGACCACGAACACCTTGAATAATCTTATATGATTTCAGGTTTTTGATCATAGATTCTGCTTCCTGCTTAGAAAGTGGAGATAGACCAGAATTTACATCTTTCAATACTTCAATGAAAATTCCACCCATACCGCAAAGGATCATGTGACCGAACTTATCTTCATAAGTAGCACCTGCATAAAGTTCTGTTCCGCTCAACATTGGTTGGAGTAGGATAGAGGTTGTGTCTTTGATCTTCATCATTCGCTCAAACTCATTGATCGCTTGCTCATCATTCTTAACATTAAGAACAACACCACCAACATCTGATTTGTGAACTGGTCCTACAACCTTCATTACGACTGGATATCCAAGTTCTTTTGTTGCATTAAGTAGATCAGCTTGATTGTCAACAACAGCTTCACCCGCACGCTTAATTCGTGCAGCGTCTAGTAATCCTTGAATAGCTTCCGGACTGATATATCCATCTTCACATTCCGCAATAATGTTTCTGATCTTATCATTATCTACTTTAGGAAGTTCAATGTTCTCAGGCTGTGGTTGAGCAGTGAAATAGCTTCTGCATAAAGCATCACCTAAAACAACCTCGTCAGAGAAATTAATTCTACCTTTTGAAAGGAAGTCTGCGACTTCTTTATTTGCAGTTTTTGTTGATGGGAGAACAGGATAAATAGGCTTCTTAGCCGTTTTCATCTTCTCGTCAAGTACGTTATATACATCATAGATCTCAAATAGTCCAGGAGTCCCGAAAATTACAACCATTGCATCGATATTGTCGAATTTCTGATCACAATAATCAATGATAGTTCCTAATTGCTCAGCATTTCCGGTTGCTAGAAAGTCAATTGGATTACTTACTGAAGAACCAGGATATAAATGCTCTAATAACTCATTTGCAGCATCACCTTCAATATGTGGAACTTCTAAACCTCCATTTGATAATGAATCTGTTAACATTACGGCAGGACCACCAGCATGCGTGATAATTGCAATATTTTTCCCTTTTAACTCAGGATGCATGAAAACAGATGCTACGCTAATTAAGTCCTCACGACCATAACATCTAACGATTCCTGCTTTTCTGAATAATGCGTCAACTGCAACATCAGAACTTGCAAGAGCTCCTGTATGAGAAGATGCAGCTCTAGAACCAGCTTCTGAGGATCCTGCTTTAACAGCTGCGATCTTACAACCTTTACGGATCAAAGATGAAGCATGCTTGAGAAGCATTTCTGGTTTGTCGATATTTTCAATATATAAAAGCTTAACCTTTGAAGAAGTCTCCGGGTCGAAACTTTCATCTAAATGTTTAAGTATTTCTTCTACACCTAATTGAGCACTGTTCCCTACAGAGAAGACACTTGAGAAAGTAAGTCCTTTAGGAATCCCAGCTTCCATGATGAAACAAGCAGTAGCTCCTGAGCCTGAAACGAAATCACAACCTTGTGGGTCAAGTTTAGGAATAGGAAGTGTGAATACACCATTGTATTCGGGTGTCATTACTCCAATACAGTTAGGACCGATCAAACTGCCATTTACGCTCTCAATTTGTTTAACTACAGCCTCTTCTGCTTTCTTTCCTTCTTCATTTAATTCACTGAAGCCAGCTGAAAGTATAATAAAACCTTTTGTGGCTTTCTCTTCGGTAAGAATCTTAACTGTATCAAGAATGTATGGAGCTGCAATAGCAATAATTGCAAGGTCTACCTGAGGGAGTTCTTGAGGTGATTTAAAACTTTTAATTCCCTGAACTATATCTTCCTTTAAATTGGTAACATAAAGTTCATCTTTATAATT
>PARP01000067.1 GCA_002711565.1 Bacteroidota bacterium | reverse complement strand
CTTGTCTTTTTCATCGCTTCGTTTATCCGTTTAAAGTTAGAATTTTATTTTTATACTCTAATTTTAATTGGCCGAACTTCGGGGAAGCCTACACTTCTTTATAACTCTTCCTTCCAAGTTAGTTTCTTCAATAAGAATATAACTAAGTGTAATGTGTTTTAACCATCATCCTATCTTGCTCATTTTATAACCCTTACAAGCTTATTTCAAAATAAATTTGTTTTATTAAAAAAAAATATTCTAATTTTGTAGCAAATTCATCCGCACTTTATAAGTCGTTTGAATTATTCAGAAGAGTGGAGAGAACAGGCTCGTTGATACTCTGGCAACCATCCTCACAGGAAAAGGTGCCAACACCTGCCCGAAAAGGGAATAATAATTAAAACGCAAACTCATGAAAGAACAAACTTGCAATTTTTATTTATCAACGAATTTCGATTCATTGTACATTGCTTTCTATAATTGCCTGCATATGCCTATGTGCATGCGTTTGTGCCGTTCATAGGCACCACCTTCCGCAAAGTCCGATCCGTCGGCAAAATTCAATATTAAATACATCATTTTATGGAAACACATGTACTAAAGATCGGTGGATCCGTTCTGAGAGGATCACACCATTTTCAATCAATCATAGATTTAACAAAATCATATAATTCACTTCTGGTAATTGTAGTATCCGCATTTTATGGTCAAACAAACCTTATGCTGGATCTGATCAGTTCTAAACAAACTCCGGAACAAGTCCAGACTAAACTAAAAGGAGTAAGCAACGAGCTTTGGCAGATCATGAACTCTTATCATCCTGATTTTGCACTTAAATATTGGCATAAGATCGCAGATAGGTTTTCAATCTTGGAATCCTTTAAAGATCGATTATCAGAAAAAGCAACATTAAGTCAGGGAGAATATAATTTCATTCTTTCTTTTGGAGAGCGATTGAGTTCACTCTTGCTTAGTTATCTATTCAAATTCAATAATCTTGAATGTGAAGAAAGATTACCAGAGAACATCGGACTTATTGGCAAAAAGCAGTCGGGTAATTTCGTGGTGGATTATAAAAGCACGCGAAAGAATCTGCAGGCTACTACCGAATTCAAAAAGATCACTATCATTCCTGGTTATTATGGTTTAGATCATCAAAAGGAGATCGTAACTTTTGGTCGCGGTGGTACAGATTATTCAGCTGCTGCAATTGCATACTGCATAAAAGCTAAAACGCTTGACATCTGGAAAGATGTCTCGGGATTTATGACCACAGATCCAAGGTTGGTTGAAGAAGCTACTAATGTGGAACAACTTTCCTATCAGGAAGCCGCAGAGCTAGCTTATTTCGGAGCAGAAATTTTGCACCAGCGAACCGTAGAACCGGCACAACTCGGGAAGATCCCGATTCGGATCTATGATATCCATCAACCTTATCAATCACAATACAAAACGATAATCAGTGAATCTAAACCGGATTCATATCAGGTAATAAAAAGCATCAGTTGTAGTGATGATTTCTCAATTTTGCAGTTACAAGGTGCAGGAATTGGGATCGAGGTTGGACTATTGGGCAAGATCTGTCATTTGTTAGCTAAAGGCGGAATAAATGTAAAGTCGGTGATTACGGCACAAACTTCCATCAACATTTTGCTTTCTAATGAAGATATCGATCGTGCCAGAACGATCTGTAGACGAATCAAGGGTAATACCATTGCTGCAATCAGATCTATTCAACAGATTTCACTTTTAGCAGCAATAGGTGAAGGTATAACGACTCAGCCCGGCATTGCATCCAGAATCTTTGGAGCATTAGCAAAGAAACAGATCAATGTTTCTGCCATCTCTTTTGGAGCTTCAAGAGTAGCCATCTACTTCATTGTCGACAGAAAAGACAAGGCCCAAGCTCTCGAAAGCATTCACCATGAACTATTCCATATCAGATCATCGAATGGTTCACCATCAAAATCATTTTTAGAAAGGCATGATTTCGAATTTCATGCTTAATCAATAAACAATAAATATTATGACAACTATAAATACACATTTCGATACATTACAAATACATGCAGGATACGACATAGATACAGCTACTAATTCAAGAGCAGTACCAATTTATCAAACCACATCTTATACATTCAATGATAGCGAACATGCAGCAAATTTATTCGCGTTGAAAGAGTTTGGAAATATATACACACGACTACAAAACCCAACAACCGATGTGCTTGAAAAAAGATTGGCGGCTCTTGAAGGTGGTGTGGCTGCCCTCGCCGTTGCTTCAGGGCATTCTGCGCAATTTATTGCACTTAATAATATTCTAAGTGCCGGTGATAATTTCGTATCCACACCCTATTTATATGGTGGTACATACAATCAGTTTAAAGTAAGTTTTAAAAATCTCGGAGTTGAAGCAAGGTTTGCCGACTCTGATTTGGTAATTGATTTTGAAAAGCAGATAGATGAAAATACAAAAGCGATCTTTCTGGAAACAATCGGTAATCCAGGCTTCAGCATCCCTGATTTTAAAGCTTTTTCTGCATTATCTGAAAAATATCAAATCCCAATTATTGTAGATAATACATTTGGTGCTGGAGGATTCTTATGCAAACCTTTCGACCATGGTGCACACATCGTGGTTCACTCATTAACTAAATGGATAGGTGGACATGGTACCAGCATGGGTGGAGTCATCATTGACTCAGGTAAATTCAACTGGGGTAATGGTAAATTCAAGCAATTCACAGAACCATCAGAAGGTTATCATGGTTTAAACTATTGGGATACATTTGGATCAGGAAGTCAGTTCGGGAATATTGCTTACATCATTCGTTGCCGTACTGAAGGACTCAGAGATTTTGGACCTTGTATTAGCCCATTCAATGCTTTCCAGATTCTTCAGGGGATTGAAACTTTATCCTTAAGAGTAGAAAAACAGTCTCAAAATGCTTTAGAATTAGCACATTACTTAAATGAGCATGAGCTTGTTAAGAATGTAAACTATCCGGGATTGGATTCAAATCCGAATCACGAGAAAGCATTACGATACTTAAATAATGGTTTTGGAGGTGTCTTAAGTTTTGAATTAAATCTTGACAAAGAACAAGTTATAGAATTTGTAGATAACTTAAATTTGATCAGTCATGTTGCGAACGTTGGGGATAATCGAACGTTGATCATTCAACCATCCGTAACAACGCATCAACAGCTTGATATCGATGCTCAGATAGCTGCGGGAGTTTATCCATCTTTACTAAGAATTTCTGTTGGAATAGAGCACATTCATGACATCATTAATGACATCGAACAATCATTAAAGTTAATTAAGGAGGAGGCTTATTGTGAAGAAAGACTTATATAAATTCCCTACTACTTTTCGATTAGAATCTGGGAAGCAAATTCAAGGACTGGAACTTGCTTATCACACTGCGGGATCTTTACATAAGAACAGTAAAGTTGTATGGATCTGTCATGGCTTGACTGCGAATTCCAATCCTGAAGAATGGTGGACAGACTTGGTTGGAGAAGGGAAACTGTTCAACTCTCAGCACTACTTCTTGATATGTGTGAATATTCCGGGTTCTTGTTATGGATCAACAGGCCCATTATCAATTAATCCTGAAACGGGAAGCCCATATTATACGAGCTTCCCGGAATTTACGATCACAGATATCATCAGATCCTTTGATCACTTACGAAAACATTTGGGAATTGAAAAGATCCACACCTTAGTTGGTGCTTCGATCGGAGGCTGTCAGGTACTCGAATGGGCAGTTCAAAGTCCGACATTGATCGAACACGCTATTGCGATTGCATGCAGTGCCAAAACATCACCATGGGCAGCAGCTTTTAATGAGTCGCAGCGAATGGCTATCTTTTCAGATTCCAGCTATTATGAAAATCATCCAAAGGGAGGTCTCGAAGGATTGAAAACTGCAAGGTCGATAGCCTTACTTAGCTATCGGAATTCAACAATTTATAATAAGGCACAGCAATCAACAGGAGAACACTTTTTAGACCAAAAGGTGTTCTCTTATCAACGCTATCAGGGTGAGAAACTAAGTAAACGATTCAATGCGTATTCTTATGTTGCTTTGAGCAGAAGTCTGGATTCACAGGACCTGGGAAGAACAACTCATTCTATCACACGGTCACTTTCGAAGATCAGAGCCAAAACTTTGATCATTGCTATTAAAACAGATTTATTATTTACGCTTGAAGAGCATGAGTATTTACATAAACATATTCCGAATAGCAGATTGCGGGTGATCAACTCTACTTATGGCCATGACGGATTCCTCATCGAATCAACTCGAATTTCTCAATTGATACAGGAATTCTATAATCGGAAAAGCACTTTTTATCCTAATTTAAGGAAGGCGATCTGATCATCTTAACAAAAAATTAATCAGAAAGTTTTTGGAGAACTCAAATTCATTTCCTTTATTTGCAAGAAGAAAAACAAGAAAATGGTAGTTTATACTCAAAATATTTGGTGGTGGAACATTAATTCGCAACATATGTAGTGAATCAATGGCCCATTTATACCACAATGAAAAAGCCTGTCGATCACGACAGGCTTTTTTTGTTTAAATACCTTTTGAAAATGAATAAAAACAGAAATACAATGGCATGGCTAGTATGGCTTAAAACTTTCCCAAGTGGGTGAGACAGGGATGCTATTGCTTCATAATTAATTTTGGTTAAAAGCGGCTTTCGGATCACCCGGAAGCCGCTTCTTTTTTTGAATTCAATTACAATAAAAAATATAATGAACAACTTTAAATTTAAAACCAACACCTATGAAATGCTTGCCGATGTACTAACACCGGTAGCCATTTACTTAAAGATTCGGGATGTATTCCCAAATTCCATATTGCTTGAAGGTGCCGACTTCAAAGCAGGAGATAATCAATATTCATTTGTTTGCATGGAACCTGTTGCCAGCATTACGATAGATAAAATGAATGTTGCTTGTCAGTTTCCTGATGGTATTAATTCAACACAGCAACTCAATTCTAAAAGAGAAGCTATCGATTATTTAAGTCAATTCTCACGTTGCTTTATTCCGAATGAAGAGAAAGCAAATATTCCGGTTAGTGGATTATTTGGATACTCTACCTATGAAGCAGTGCAGTATTTTGAGGACTTAGAATTACAAGAAGCCTCAACAAAAAATCATATTCCTGAGATCTGCTTTAAGTTTTACAAATTCATCATTGCGATCAATCATACAAGTAATCGTATTCAGATCATAGAACATATTTTCAATGGAGAAGACAGTCGTTTAGATTTCATTAGAGAGCAATTGATCAATAGAACTTTGGCTATCTATCCATTTTCGACTCAGCGCGATGAGACATCAAATATTGACAATGATACTTATAAAAACATGGTTGCCAAAGGGAAAGAACATTGCTTAAAAGGAGATGTTTTTCAGATTGTTTTGTCACGTCATTTTCAACAATCTTTTAGTGGTGATGAGTTCAATGTATATAGAAGTTTAAGGTCGATAAATCCTTCACCATACTTATTCTACTTCGACTTTGGAAACTTTAAGCTTTTCGGTTCATCTCCCGAGTCTCAGATCAAAACTCAAAACGGAAAAGCATTGATAAATCCAATTGCCGGAACATTCAAAAGAACAGGTGATGATGTAAAAGACAAAGAATTGGCAGAAGAATTAGCTGTAGATCCTAAAGAAAACAGTGAACATATCATGCTGGTTGATTTAGCCAGAAACGACCTCAGCAGAAATGCCGATCACATTAACATCAATTATTTCCGGGAGATTCATTACTACTCACATGTACTTCACATGGTTTCAGAAGTTGAAGGAAAGATTAGGGAAGGAAGCGATCCTGTTCACATTTATGCCGACACCTTCCCTGCAGGCACCTTGACCGGTGCACCTAAGTACAGGGCGATGCAGCTCATCAATGAGTATGAGAATCAGGCCAGAGGATTTTATGGTGGCTGCATTGGCAATATCGGACTGGATGGGAAGATCAATCTGGCAATTACCATTCGCTCATTTTTGAGTAAGAATAACACACTGTATTATCAGGCCGGTGCTGGAATAGTTGCGGATTCTTCTGAAGAGGGTGAATTAAATGAAGTGAATAATAAGCTTGCCGCTTTGAAAGCAGCAGTTAAACAAGCAGAAACAATTGGTTAATATGAAAATAGTAGTAATAGACAATTACGATAGCTTCACTTATAATCTGGTTCAATATGTGAAAAATGTAACCGGAACTTTACCTGATGTTTTCAGAAATGATAAGATCTCTGCAGAAGAAGCTTCTAAATATGATAAGATCCTGCTTTCACCGGGCCCGGGCGTTCCAAATGATGCTGGGAACTTGAAAGAGATCATAAAAGTATGTTCAAAGACTAGCGACATTTTTGGTGTTTGCCTCGGAATGCAAGCTATAGCTGAAGTTTATGGAGGTGAACTTTATAATCTTAGTCGTGTTTTTCACGGAGTTTCATCACCTATACAACGCACAGATGAAATTGAAACGGTGTTTAATGGTTTACCTGCAAGCTTTGATGGTGCAAGATATCATTCATGGATCGTATCAGAGAATAATTTTCCATCAGAATTAAAGATCACTGCACTCGATGATGATGGGAATATCATGGCATTGGCCCATAGGGATCTCGCAGTTCGAGGGGTACAATTTCATCCCGAATCCATACTGACGGAATATGGCGGTTTGATCATTAAAAACTGGATTTCAAATTAGAATATTATGAAAGAAATACGAGATATCATAAATCATTTATCGGCTTATAAAACACTCTCGAGAGTGGAAGCTCAGCAGATCTTATCCGACATTGCTGAAGGTAAGTATTCCGAAACAGAGATGGCAGCATTTCTAACGATCTATCTGATGCGAAATGTAACCGTAGACGAATTGATCGGATTTAGAGATGCATTACTTGAACATTGTCAGAATGTAGATCTAGGAACAGATACTTTAATTGATCTGTGTGGTACGGGTGGTGATAGCAAAGACACTTTCAATATTTCAACATTAGCATCATTTGTTGCTGCAGGGGCAGGTGCAAAAGTTGCGAAGCATGGAAATTTTGGGGTTTCATCAAACTGTGGATCTTCTAATGTTCTTGAATTCTTTGGTTGTGAATTCACAAATGATGAAAAAACACTCAAAACTCAATTGAAAGAATCAGGAATCTGCTTCCTTCACGCTCCATTGTTTAATCCTGCAATGAAAAATATTGCACCGGTAAGAAAGAAACTGAAGGTTAAAACATTCTTCAACATGCTTGGGCCGATGGTTAATCCGGCCAGACCACAAAAGCAAATGGTAGGTGTTTTTAGCCTTGAATTAGCTCGACTCTATAATTATATCTACCAAAAAGGGAATACAGATTTCGTCATCATTCATAGTCTTGATGGTTATGATGAGATCTCCCTTACCGGTGATTTTAAATGCATCGACAGATCAGGTGAGCATCTTTATTCTCCAAAGGATATTGGGTATTCATGTGTTGATCCAAATCTTATCATTGGTGGCAAAGATGTGCCATCATCAGCATTGATTTTTAAGCAGATCCTGGAAGGAAAAGGTAGTGCAGTACAAAATGCAGTTGTGATCTCAAATGGAGCATTCGCACTTCAGGCTTATTTCGAATGTAGTTTACAAGAAGCACATGCTAGAGCTGAAGAATCTTTAATGAGCGGACATGCCAAAACAGCTTTTAACTCACTCATAGAACTTTCAAAACTATCACATGGAAAACATATTGAATCAAATAGTATTGCATAAGAAGAAGGAAGTAGCAGCGCAAAAAAAGCTATTAACTTATAACAAACTTCTAAGTTTGAATAGGACCCGTGATTTCTATTCATTAAAAAAAGCATTGGAAAGAAAAGAAAGCAATGGAATTATTGCTGAATTCAAGCGCCGATCTCCTTCTAAAGGATGGATCCATGAATTTGCTAAACCAATTGAAATCATTCCGGAATATCAAAAAGCCGGCGCAAATGCTTGTAGTATATTAACCGACAAACACTTTTTTGGTGGGATATTGGATGATATAAAGAGTGTAGCTGATTCAATCAATATTCCAATCCTTCGAAAAGATTTCATTATTGATGAATACCAGATACTTGAAGCTTCAATAGCAGGTGCAGATGTTATCCTATTGATCGCGGCATGTCTTGGACCTGAACGTTGTTTTCAGCTGGCGGAATATGCATCAAAATCAGGGTTGGAAGTTCTGCTTGAAGTTCATAATGAGTTTGAATTAAATTGCTTAAATGATTCTGTGACTCTTGTTGGGGTGAATAATCGAAATCTAAAAACTTTTCATACTTCCATTAATACCTCGATTGAATTATCAGAAAAAATACCTCAGCAGTTTCTGAAAATTTCGGAAAGTGGGATCTCAGATCCTGAAGATATCATCCGATTAAGATCTTATGGATATTCGGGTTTCCTTATTGGAGAAAGCTTTATGAAAACCCAAAATGCAGGAATTGCCTGTAAAGAATTCGTTGAACATTTAAATCAATATAAGCATGAAGATTAAAGTTTGTGGTCTGCGAGTAAGGGAGAACATTGTACATGTAGATCAGCTTGAAGTTGATTATATAGGTCTGATCTTTCATGAAGAATCACCAAGGTTTTTTTCTGATCAACAACTACCCGATACAATGGCAAAAAAGATTGGTGTTTTTGTAGATAAGGATTTTGAATTGATCATGAACACGATCAAAGAATATCAGCTGAAGGCTGTTCAATTACATGGAAAAGAATCTCCTGAATTATGCCGCAAATTATTAAAAAGTGATTTGGAAGTGATCAAGGCTTTTGCAGTTGATGATGATTTTGAACCAAGTGTTTTATCTGATTATTCTGATTCATGCTCATACTTTCTTTTTGATACAAAAACCCATAAACATGGAGGTTCAGGTAAAAAATTCAATTGGGATATACTTCAATCATTAGACTATTCACTCCCATTTTTTCTAAGTGGTGGAATTGGCCCGGAAGATGCTAATGCAATCCGTTCCCTTAGATTGAACAATCTAATTGGAATCGACCTCAACAGCAGGTTTGAAGATGCTCCGGCAATTAAAAACTTTGATAAACTATCAGCATTTATAAAAGAGATAAAACCTATGAAATATAAAATCAATGAAGAAGGATATTACGGAAGTTATGGTGGTGCATTTATTCCGGAATTACTATATCAAAACATTCAGGAACTAAAAGAGAATTATCTGAAGATCATGGAAAGCGATAGTTTTCAGGATGAATTTATTCGATTGTTAAAAGAATATGTTGGAAGACCGTCACCATTATACTTTTCAAAAGCTTTATCTGAAAAATATGGCGCTCAGATCTTTCTTAAACGAGAAGATCTGAATCATACAGGAAGCCATAAGATCAATAATACGATCGGACAGATCTTACTTGCGAAATCACTTGGCAAAAAGCGAATCATTGCCGAAACAGGAGCCGGACAACACGGAGTTGCAACGGCAACCGTTTGTGCACGAGAGGGCTTGGAATGCGTAGTATTTATGGGAGCTTTAGATGTTGAGCGTCAGCAGCCAAATGTTCAGAAAATGCAAATGCTGGGAGCAAAGGTCGTTCCTGTAGAAAGCGGAAATAAAACACTTAAGGATGCTACGAATGAAGCCATACGCGATTGGATCAATCATCCTGAAGAAACCTACTATTTGATTGGATCTGTTGTCGGACCACATCCATATCCGGATATGGTAAGCAGGTTTCAATCTGTCATCAGTGAAGAGATCAAAAATCAATTAAAACAACAAACAGGAAACGTAAACTCTGATAAAATTATCGCTTGCGTTGGAGGTGGAAGCAATGCTATAGGGGCCTATTATCATTTTCTGGATGATGAAAATGTAAAACTGATAGCTGTTGAAGCAGATGGATTGGGACTTGAAACTGGTGAGACCGCTGCCACAACTGCAGCAGGCAGTCCCGGAATCATTCATGGAAGTAAAAC
Source organism: Bacteroidota bacterium (assembly GCA_002711565.1). Classification (GTDB taxonomy): domain Bacteria; phylum Bacteroidota; class Bacteroidia; order Bacteroidales. The sequence goes on along the minus strand of PARP01000067.1, from coordinate 10,470 downwards.
CATTTTAATGCAAACCGATGATGGTCAAATTGTTGAACCATATTCAATTTCTGCAGGTTTGGATTATCCGGGAATCGGTCCTGTTCATGCTCATTTATTTGAAACAGGTAGAGTTGAGTTTATAAGAGCAACGGATGATGAAGCTCTTAAAGCAGCATTCGAACTAACCGCTCTAGAAGGAATTATTCCTGCACTTGAAACTGCCCATGCTCTAGCGGCATTACCAAAACTTGAGTTTAAAGAAGATGAGCTTGTTGTAATTAACATTTCGGGTCGTGGCGACAAAGACATGGCCACTTACCAGAAGTATATCGAATCATTAAAACATCCATATCAGCCACCAAAAATGCTTACACAAGCTGAGCATGAAGATGTAAATGGATTATTCATTCCTTAATAAATGATCATGAAAAGATTAAATCAATTATTTCAAAAGAACGAGAAAATACTTTCGATATACTTTACTGCAGGATATCCTCATCTTAACAGCTCAAAAGAGATCATCATTGAACTGGAAAAGAATGGCGTTGATCTGATCGAAATTGGAATTCCATATTCTGATCCATTAGCAGATGGACCTATCATTCAAAAAAGTAGCCAGATCGCTTTGGAAAACGGAATGAGCTTAGAATTTTTGCTTCATGAATTAAAAGATATCCGTGCTGAAGTTGATATTCCACTAGTATTGATGGGATATTTTAATTCAGTCATGCAGTTTGGAATTGAACAGCTTTTCAAAAGAATGAATGAGATAGGCTTGGATGGAATTATTTTACCGGATATGCTAATTGAAGTTTATGAAAAGGAATTCTGTGAGTTATTTGAGGAATATGATATCAAATCCATTTTTCTGATCACGCCTTCAACACCTGAAGATCGCATTAGAAGGATCGATAAAATGTCTAAAAGTTTCATTTATATGGTTTCATCAGCGTCTACAACCGGTGTCAGAGAAACATATGATGATAATAGTTTGGCTTACTTTAAGCGAATAAAGTCGATGAATTTAAAGGCTCCAATCTTAACTGGTTTCGGCATCTCTTCAAAGCAACATTTCGATCAGGTCTGTGAGTATTCTGATGGTGGGATCATTGGGAGTGCATTCATCAAATCTTTCAAAAAAGAAGTCCCAATTCAGCAAAGTATTTCATCCTTTGTAAGTTCCGTTAAGAAATAAACAGTTAATATGTTTTGCTTTTTAAATATTAAGGTTCATATTTGTAGTGAAATTTTACAGAATCATATGAGAACACTGTTTAGAAATATTCCTTTTTATTATTTCTTTTTCTACTGGAAAGATCCGGCGGGCTGTGTTATGTGTATCAATTAAAGAATAAAAATCAACTGATAATATATCAAAGCCTCGCTAGAAAAGCGGGGCTTTTTTTTTGATCAAAAATGAAAAAAGAAGCATTGAAGTCTGTAGCTATACAAGGTGGGTTGGGAGCTTTCCATGAGATCGCATCCAGAAGTTATTTTGATGAAAAGATCAAAATCTTAAGTTGTGAGACCTTTCAAGAGATCATTGATCGCCTTTCTTCTAGTGAGGCTGATTTTGGTTTGATGGCCATCGAGAATACGGTTGGAGGAAGTTTGGTTTCAAACTACAGATTAATGATGGATTCAGAAGTAAGCATTATCGGTGAGGAATACTTAAGGATCAAACAAAATCTGTTGGCTTTGGGTAATCAAGGCATAGAAGACATACAAGAGGTTCATTCACACTATATGGCTATCGCTCAATGTCGTGTCTTTCTCAATCAATTTCCTCATTTAAAACTTGTAGAATCAAAAGATACGGCTTTGAGTGCAGCAGAGATCAAACAGGGAAATATTCAAGGTCGCGCAGCAATTGCCAGCGAATTAGCCGCTGATTTATATGATCTGAATATTGTAGAGTCAGGTATTGAAACCAACAAACGAAACTATACGAGGTTTTTGGTTTTAGCGAAAAAAGAAAACTCAAAATGCAATGTTGAAGAATGCACTAAAGCATCTATTTGTTTTAGTCTTCCGCATAAAAAAGGAAGTTTATCGCAAGTGTTAAGTGTATTGGCCTTCTATGAATTGGATCTTACAAAAATCGAGTCTTTACCAATCATTGGTAAAGAATTTCAATACTTCTTTTATCTGGATCTAACATTTGAGGAGTATGAAAAATATACGAATAGCATAAATGCAATTAGACCATTAATTCAGGACTTACAGATCCTTGGAGAATATAAATATGGAATAGAATCATTAAACAAAATTCATAATCAATAAGATGATACAAGCAGCAATCAGAACACAGGATTTAGGCGAATACTACTTCTCCAAAAAGCTAGCGGAGATCGATCGCCTGAATGAAGACGGGGCAGATATCATTAATCTGGGTATAGGAAATCCAGATTTGCTGCCTCCACCAAATGCCGTGCAGCAGCTTATGTATAGCGCTGCCCAACCCGGAAATAATGGGTATCAGAGTTATCGTGGAATTCCAGAACTCAGATCAGCATTTGCAGCTTGGTATGATCAGTTTTATGGTATTAGTCTGAAGCCAGAAGATGAAATCCTCCCTTTGATGGGTTCCAAAGAAGGGATCATGCATATTTCGCTGGCTTTCTTAAATCCGGGGGATGAGGTGTTAATTCCAGATCCCGCTTACCCAACATACCAATCGGTATCAAAATTAGTTGGTGCAGATATTAAAACATATTCCTTATCAGAAAACAATGATTGGTATCCTGATTTTGACGAATTGGAGGCTATGGATCTGTCAAAAGTAAAGATCATGTGGGTAAATTATCCAAATATGCCAACAGGAAAAAAGGCGAGCAGGGATCTATTCCAACGGCTTGTTGATTTTGGTATCAGGCATGAAATCCTTATTTGCAACGACAATCCGTATAGCTTCATCTTAAATGATGACCCAATCAGCATCTTTGAGATTCCTGAGGCTAAAGAAGTCGCTCTTGAACTTAATTCATTGAGTAAATCTCACAATATGGCAGGCTTCAGAGTTGGGATGGTTGCCGGAAAATCAGAGTATATTCATTCAATCTTGAAGATCAAAAGTAATATGGACTCCGGAATGTATAAACCTGTACAACTTGCGGCGGTTAAGGCTTTAGAAAACAATACTGATTGGTATGAGTCCATTAACAATGAGTATAAACGGAGGCGTGAAGTGGTTTTTGAGATCTTCGATGAGTTGAATGCTCATTTTGATAAAGATCAGGGTGGATTGTTTATCTGGGCAAAGATTCCTAATACTTTCAAAAATGCGTTTGAATGTTCAGATAAATTTTTGAGTGATGCAAGGATCTTTATAACTCCTGGTGGAATTTTCGGTAAAGGTGGAGATGCTTACCTAAGAATTTCCTTATGTAATCCGGTAGAAGTATTAAATGAATCTCTTCAAAGAGTAAAAAAGTTAAAAGAAAAGGAGCAGTGGGTATGAATGTAACAATAGTAGGATTAGGATTAATGGGAGGATCTGCTGCCATCGATTTAAAGAAAAGAGGATTTGCTGAACAGATCATTGGGGTTGATAAAAATAAAGTGAATGCACATATCGCACAACATATTGGTTTAGTAGATGCAGTAAGTGATTTGGAGACTGCTATTAAGGTTTCCGACATTGTTATCCTGGCAATTCCTGTAAGTAGTGCTCTTGAAGTATTACCAAGAGTTTTGGATGTTATCAAACATCAAACTGTACTGGATTTTTGTTCAACTAAGAAGGATTTACTTAAAAGTATAAAGCATCATAAAAACAGAAAGCAATATGTAGCAAGTCACCCCATGGCGGGGACAGAATTCTCAGGCCCCTGGGCGGCTAAAACAGGATTGTTTGATGGTAAGGCAAGTATTCTTTGTAATACTGAGGAAAGTGACATGAAATCAGTTGAACATGTAAAGAAAGTTTATGATGCATTACATATGAGAACAATTGAAATGGACGCGGAGAGTCATGACATACATGCCGCCTACGTTTCACATATCTCACATATTAGCTCTTTTGCATTGGCACTAACCGTGCTTGAAAAAGAAAAGAATGAAAAACACATTTTCGATTTGGCCAGTGGTGGTTTCGACAGCACAGTGAGACTTGCAAAGAGTTCTGCTGAAATGTGGACACCCATATTCATGCACAATCAGGAAAATGTATTGGAAGTGATCGATACCTATATGGAAAAAATGCAATCTTTCAGAGATAGCATTGCTGAAGGCAATGATACCGCCATCAATAATATGATCCAGGAATCAAACAGAATTAAGAGAATTGTAAAATAGCGAATACGATATAAAATGAATGCAAGAAAAGAACATCCATTTCAGGGTTGGGGATTGAAAAACACAGACAGACCGTTGGTAATTGCCGGTCCGTGCAGTGCTGAAACAGAAGGGCAGGTTATGGAAACTGCTAGAGCCTTGAAAGAACAGAATATAGAAATTTTCAGAGCAGGGATCTGGAAACCCAGAACCCGTCCGAACTCATTCGAAGGAATTGGTAGCAAAGGATTAATTTGGCTGAAGCGGGTACAATCCGAATTGGGGATGAAAGTCTCTACCGAGGTAGCTAACGTCAAGCACGTGTACGAAGCACTCAAGTTCGGTGTCGATATTATTTGGATCGGAGCTCGTACTTCAGCCAATCCCTTTGCAATGCAGGAAATTGCCGATGCACTCAAAGGAGTTGATATCCCTGTTTTTGTTAAGAATCCGGTAAATCCGGATGTAGATCTTTGGATCGGAGCAATTGAAAGAATTATTGGTGCCGGCGTATCTAAAATAGGAGCCATTCATCGTGGATTCTCAAGTTTCGAAAGACACAGTTATCGAAATATTCCTCAATGGCAAATCCCTATTGAATTAAGCAGAAGAATGCCAGACATACCGATCATTTGCGATCCAAGTCATATTGGTGGACGAAGAGAAGTTTTGCAAGAAATCTCACAAAAAGCGATGGATCTGAATTACGATGGATTGATCATTGAAACGCATCCACGACCAGATGAAGCATGGAGTGATGCTCGTCAGCAATTAACACCAAAATCTCTTAATCAACTACTAAATAGTTTGAGTTTAAGGAAAGTCAATGCTCAAGATCCAAACTTTTTACTTGTACTTGATGAACTAAGAACCAAGATCGATCAGTTTGATGAGGCCATATTGGAGATTCTGGAAAAGAGAATGGAAGTGGCCGAACAAATTGGTGTCTACAAAAAGGAGAACAATATCAGCATTTTGCAGCCCAGCAGATGGCAGGAGATCATTAATAAAACATTACAGAAAGGTAAAAACAGATCTTTGAGTAATGAACTCATCGGACAGGTTTTCAAGGCAATTCACCAAGAGAGCATTAATAAGCAGACGAGGATTATGAATGAGAAGGTTTAGTAGGTTTAGAAATTTTAGATGATTTAGTGGTATTCAATAGGTAATTCTGTTGTAATTAGTTCGCTTCGCGAACGTAATTTATTGTAACTACACTTGAAAATCACTCTAGGCATTTTAGTCACATTAGGCACTCTAGTCACTTATATTGACAATTCACAATCGACAATTGACAATCGACAATCAAATTTGTCTACCTTTGAATATGCTCAGTTTAAAGGAGGAGTTACATAAGCAATACATCAAAGAGAAAGGCACTTTTGTGATCAAATGTAATGCCGTGATCTTTACCAATGAACAGGTAGAAATGTTGCTGAAATACGGTCATTGGTTTGAAGCTTTATGTGATGGAACTTTAAAGCCTTTTACAGAGAAACAAAGAAGATTCATTCAGGCTATAAATGGAGATCGTGAACCTTTTAGTGAGCAGGAAGTTTGCTGGAGCATGTACCTAAACCGCCTCAAACTTGAGAAAGAACACGGAAATCACCTCAACTATAATTTCATTCCGGAGGAAGAAGGATTTTATCGTGAAGATATGTATCGCGATATTCAACGTAATTTATTCAGCTTCGAAGATCATTCCGATAAATCATGAAGATTATAAAAACTCATAAGATTAAAGTTCTTGAAGATCCGATCCGGTTCGTGGATTATTGTGTTGGGAAATTCGAGATGCTTCCCAGCAGATCCAGTGTAAAGAAAGCAATCAAAAAAGGAGTTCTCAAGCTCAATAAAGATGTTTGTGAGTATGGCAGGTATTTAAAGCTTGGTGATGAGATTCAATTTGTGGAGATTGAAGGAGAAATTGCTAAAGAATTCAAATTAAAACTTGAAGTTGTATTTGAAGATGACTATTTGGCTGTGATTCATAAGCCGGCAGGATATGTTGTTAGTGGAAATAAATTTCAGACCATAACAAATGCACTCAATTTTAATCTACAAGACTCAACGCAAACTGATGCTATCAAGCCTAAGCCTATTCACCGTCTTGATGGACCAACAAGCGGACTTCTGATTATTGCTAAAACTGCAGCTGTGATCAAAGAAATGGGGCAAATGCTTCAACGAAAAGAAATTCAGAAAACCTATCATGCTGTGGTTATTGGTGTATTAGAAGGTTCAGGGAAGATCGACACCCCAATTGACACTCAGGAGTCACTCACAGAATATCATTCTCTAAACGTATTGCCTTCTCTTAGAAATGAATCAACAACATTAGTTAAACTTCACCCAAAAACGGGACGAACTCATCAATTGAGAAGACATTTATCATCCATTGGTCATCCAATAGTAGGAGATAAATCCTATGGAATTGAAGGAAAAGTATTACTTCACAAAGGACTATTTCTCACATCAACAGGAGTTCAATTCAAACATCCGGTTACCTCTGAGGATATAATTGTTGAGATTCCGATCCCTGAAAAATTCCATACTTTCATGGAACGTGAAGCAGAACGTTGGAAGAAGTTCAAAGAATAGGATGACTTCCACAAACGAAGTGCAGGTGATGTCATCCTTAATATCCGCGGGTAATCTTTACCAATGCTAATTTGTAATTGATTAAAGGTCTCATATTTCTTATCTTAGGTAGACCAAAAATTTGCCTATGAAACTCCTCAATTACATTTTACTCTATTTCTCCGGATTCTATAAAAAAGATGATGACTCTTCAAAAATGCTTAGCTATTACAGTTTAGGGCGAAATTCTAAATGTTATTGCGATAGTGGTAAGAAGTATAAACAATGTCATTTGGTTGGTGATGAGAAAAAGAACAAAGTAGCCATCTTTGAGGTTGATCAAAATGGGAATAAAAAAGTTAAGCTTTTTAAGAAAGGAAAAGTGAGCGTAAATGTTCAAGGAGTCTTTGCCGAAGCATAACATTTATTTCTCAAAATCACGTCTTTAAATGATTATTCGAGTAATTATATTTCTGATCCTCAATTTTGGTTCTCTTGCCATTAGTGGTTATTTCACTGGTGATGGAGTTCCATCTGATTGGTATCAAACCATAAATAAAGCACCATGGACACCTCCCGGCTGGGCTTTTGGAGCAGCCTGGGCAACCATCATGATTTGCTTTAGCTTCTATATGGCTATGCTATGGCAGAACAAAAAGCAAAAAAGTCATATTCTGAGTTTATTTATCATTCAATGGATCCTGAATATTAGCTGGAGTCCGGTCTTCTTTTATTATCACGAAGTGCTAGCAGGGCTGATCATTATTACATCATTAACGATTGTTATAGGGATCTTTATCTATCGTTTCAGGTTTCAAATGAAATACAAATCCGTATTCTTGCTCCCTTACTTCCTTTGGTTGTTGATCGCTACTTCACTAAACGGATATATTCTGTTATACAACTAGCAGGTTTTTACATAAGCGGTCATTAAATACTTTCGGATATTCGATTCTTCTTTTCTTATCTTTGATATCCTAACTATAAACTTACACTCATGCCAAAATCTTCAGACGAACGTATAGCGGAAATGACTTTCGCCTTTGTATATCCATTTTATGTTGAGAAAGTTGAAAAAAAAGGAAAAACCGTAGCTGAACTCCATCAGGTGATCGAATGGCTATGTGGTTTTGATGATGCGAAAATTCAGGAACTAATTGATAGGAAGGTAAACTTTAAGGAATTCTTTGAAGAAGCTACTTTAAATCCAAACGCAGGGCTTATTAAGGGTGTAGTTTGTGGAATCAGGGTAGAAGAAATCGAAAACCCATTAACTCAAAAAGCCCGTTATTTGGATAAGCTTATCGATGAGCTCGCCAGAGGCAAGAAAATGACCAGCATACTTCGAGAACCTAAATAAGTTTTTTTTATTCTTTGCATCTTTTTCTTGATAAAAAGATGCGCAAAAATCAAGACAAAACGATGCTTCTCCCCGCTCTTGCTTTTCTTGCGGGCATCAAAGCCCTTGAAAAGCAATTCACCCTCTGCAATCCCCGCCGTTTTGTCGGGCCAGCGCACTTTTTTGAATTCTAATTGTTTTAAAATTATTTTTGTTTTCTCGCAGTATAACAATATTTTTCGTTAAGAATTTTCGAAGCCTTGGAGAAAATTTAGAAAAATAGTTGTGGTCCTGATCCCAACTTGTTGGGAGAAGGAATACCTTGAGAAAACGGTCTTTTTTTTGGTTCGTTTTTTTGTGACGACAAAAAAATGAACAGAATCAATAAATAACTAAATTGGTATGTAAATACCAATGTCGTGCAAATGTCGTGTTTTCGTAGTTGTGCTGTAGCCCTATTCCTCACGACATTTGAAGAAAAAACATAAAATGAAAACAGGACAACTAATTAAAGAACTCAGAATTAAAAAAGGCTTAACTCAGGAAGAGCTAGCCGGTCAAACTGAACTTAGTTCAAGAACCATTCAGCGTATTGAAAATGGAGAAGTAGATCCACGAGCATATACTTTACAAATGATCGCTAAAGCTCTTGAGGTTGACTTCAGTTTATTTCTTGAAGATGAAAAAGAAGTTGAAGAAGAAACGATCAATAAAGATAGATTTGTTCATGGAATGATCCATTTAAGCGGTTTCTTCCCAATATTTATCCCAACACTTTTAATATGGAGGTTTAATAAGCAAAAGGTTAAGGGTATCTATGAGCATTTTATCTATGTATTAAGTTTTCAGTTAACGGTATTGATCATGTTCATTCTTCCGGGTAGTGCTATTCAATACTGGATGAACTATAACTTTATTGCTGGTCGAGCATACTACCTAATTATTGGTGGAATGATCCTTTCAGTAGCATTATCGATCATTAATTGTGTGCATGTGATGAACGGAGAGGATTATAAACGATTTAGTTTGATAAAACCTTCAAAAAAGAAGGTATAAAAACTAAAGGGTCACATTATCAGGCCTGTTTCTTAATATAGGTCATCTTGATTCTACATTTCTGATGATATCTTTGTCAGAAAAGAATAATGCGAAACTCATTACTTATACTCATACTTTCACTCTTTATACTAAGCTGTACAAATCAATCTTCTTTAATAGATGTTGATGGCAATAAATACACAACCAAACGAATTAATGGTCGCATTTGGATGACTGAAAATCTTAAGGTTAAGCATGATCCACAAGGAAATCCAATTAAATATATCTATCCAGATAGTTCTGAAGCAAATTTTGAAACTTATGGATTACTTTATGAATTTGGAAACGCCAAGAATGCATGTCCGGAAGGCTGGAGATTACCTACTAATGAAGAATGGGAAAGCCTGATCGATTTGGAAAATACAAAGGCTTCAGACTACAAAGATCCGCAGTTTTGGGATGGTTCGAAGAATTCAAATTCAACAGGTTTTACTGTAAGACCAGCAGGTTCAGGAAATAATGGTCAATGGCCTAATAGATTTGGTGAAAGAACACTATTCTGGACTTCTACCATTGATGATGAGCATTACAGATGGACATATATTTTTGAGGAAGATAAAGATATGATTCGAAAGGCACGTCAGCATCCGACTTATGGGTTTTCTGTTAGATGTATTAAGAAGAAGTAGCATTTGAGATTATTTATACTCAACAACTTTTTCTTGATAAAAAGTTGTGCAAAAATCAACCCCGAAACTTCGGGGAAAACGAAACTTCTCCCCGCTCTTGCTTTTATTCACTTCGTTCATGAGATCGCTTCGCTAAGTTCATGCGGGCATCAAAGCCCCTGAAAAACAATTACTCGCGACAATATTAATACTTTAATTGTGCTCGTGAACTTCGTTTCACTCCTACGCTTTCCCCGCCGTTTTGTCGGGCCAACGCACCTTAATATATTATTAATCCATTTGAAATGGATTTCATCTTTTGCGCAGTTTAGCAATCAAAAATCATGGAAGTTGAGCATAGCGAACGAGAATGAATTTTGTTGCGGTTCTTCACCTGCAATATGCAGGTGAAGGGAAACCTTGCAAAAGAAAAACTTTCTTTTGGTTCGTTTTCTTTAGTTATAAAGAAAATGAACAATACAAGAATATTATATATACCCGTTGTGCATTTAGGCCAAATTTAGTTTTAGGCTATTAATTGGTCTATCAAAAACAAATTTATTGAGGTACTGAATCATAGTT
>PARP01000066.1 GCA_002711565.1 Bacteroidota bacterium | reverse complement strand
CTCTAATTTTAATTGGCCGAACTTCGGGGAAGCCTACACCTTATTATGAGCACACACAAAGAATTAGATATTTGGAAGCTTTCAATTAATCTAGTAACAAAAATCTATCAATGTACAAGCAATTTTCCTAAATATGAGCAATTTGGTATTGCTTCTCAAATTCAAAGATCTGCAGTTTCAATACCTTCAAATATTGCAGAAGGGGTTGCAAGGTCTTCAATTAAGGAGTATAGAAGATTTGTATCAATAGCACTTGGATCGGCAGCTGAATTAGAAACACTCTTAATTATTGCACAGAACATAAGCTATTTAAATTCTAATGAAATCCTCAAAGAGTTAAGCATTATTCAATCTAAAATTGTAGCATTTAGAAAATACCTTCAATCAAAATAACCATTTAACTATTGAACAATTAACCTAAATGCAAAAAAGGCTGTCTGGAGTAGACAGCCTTTAATTTTATATTGTTTAAAATTGATTAGTGATCGCCACCAACAACTTTTAATTTATCACCTGTTTCTTTAACAAGTTTTTCATAGAATTCTTTACTATAACCAGGGTAAGAAATATCAGGATTTACATACTTATATCCTTCCGGTACTTCTTTCTTGATTCTCATATTTCCATCATGATACTTCATGAATAAATACTGATAGAATTTCTTCCATTTCATCGTAAGATTATCAGCAACATCAACAGAGTAGCTTGTAAGGATGTGAAGTGCTAATTCTCTATCTTGTTCCAATACTTTTAATGCAGCAGCATCGATTGCAGGAACTGTTTTGATAAAATGAGCTTCGAACTTAGATTGTAATTTTTCAACTTCAGGGTGAATAAGGTTATAACGAGTATAAGCATAGTTAGCAACCTGACTGAATACCCAGAATGCTGAATTATCTGACCATTCCATCAACGCACCATTACCTTGTGCAAAGGTTTTAGGTGCTCTTGTCATGCTTGAATATAAAGGAGTGTAAACTGTGCTAGATGCATCATCTAATCCCCACCAGATAATTCCACCGATCTCGTCTGGTAACCAGTCACGAGATTGAGAAACGAATGAGAATGCAGTTTGCTGAGTAGCAGTTGCTCTTTCATTACAATATTGAACGCCGTCAACTTTCCATGTTAATGGTCTCCAACGATAAGGAACAGCATTTGGTCCAGCACCAAAGTCTTTGCTCATATCAAGTTCAGTACCTTCAAGGTGGTCGCGCATGAAGTTCATCATATCTTTAACAGAAACTTTTTCATTAGGCTTAACCCATAAAGGCATTCTGTTAGAAGCGAAGTTTTTCTTTGTTAATGGTTTTCCTTTAACAGCTTTTTCTTTATGCTCGATATTTCCTTTTGCATATTCCCAGTATTTATCCATACCGTCGGTCACTTTGTTGAACATTGACCAAACGCGAATATCACAGAAGCGTGCACCACTAAAATCTACAGGAGCATAAACCTCAGAGAAAGCAAAGTCTTTATCTTTTCCTTCATAGAAACCATTATCTTTTGCGAATGAGATCACATCTTTTGCATTGAAAACCATTGCTTCAGGATCATCCCATTTGTTTTCTTCTTGATAGTCGAAAGTCATGATACGCGCTTGGTTAGCGTGACCTGAAACATAACCATCAGGAATTCTCATTGCTACCCAAACAGCACCTTTTTCATAATTTCCTTTACCGATCAATTCCATGATCCAAACTTCGTTCTTATCAGCAATTGAGAAAGACTCACCTGAACTGTAATAACCATAAGTTTGCATTAAATAATCGATAGTTTTGATCGCTTCGCGAGCAGTTTTTGCTCTTTGTAGTGTTGTATAGATCAAGCTACCGTAGTCCATGATCGCACCATCTTGCTTAGCTAATTCTTTACGTCCACCATAAGTGGTTTCACCAATTGCAAGCTGGAATTCGTTCATGTTTCCTGTAACATTATATGTTTCAAGAGCTTGTTCAATCTGTCCTAAATGTTTACCAGTATCCCATTCATAAATATTCACCATCGTTCCAGGAGCATATTTTGCTGCCGGCCAGTGATAAAGTTCTCCATATAGTACATGCGAATCTGCTGCATAAGAGATCATCGTCGATCCATCAACAGAAGCACCTTTGGTAATCAGGTAGTTAGTACAAGCTTCAGAATTTAATCCTACCGCTAAAAGCATAACTACGATCAATGCTAGTTTTTTCATTTTGTATGTGTTTGTTTTCAGTTAATTAAATGAAATAGAATATCACCTTTCACCCTGAATTAAAGGGTGGAATGCAAATATAGTAAAATGTTGGATAGTTGAATGGATAAACGGTGCTTCGATCGGATTTTAAAAAAAGGATGGCTTCTGCTCGTTTTACTCGAAGAAGTCATCCTTTTAGCGAAGCCAAATAGAACTTCCGTTTCTCCGTCTCCCCGTCTCCCCGTTTCTCCGTTCACTCAAAAACAAAAACCGCCCACATAAAGGTGAGCGGTTTACTATTCAGACATTCATTGCCTTATTATCTTGAGCCCATGAACCCATGAGCTTTTAATTGACGCGTGGTTCGAGTTCGAAGTTCGACCCTTTGATAAACTGAGGGCAAGTGTTTGATGTTTGATGTTATACATACAATCGAAACCATTGAACACCTATTGAACCAACCATTGAATTCCCAACCCCCAAAGCATAAAATTAATGCTTGAAATCTAAATTTTTGACAATAAATAATGTAAATTGAAAATAATATTGTAAATTTGCATGGTAAACAAATAGATGTACGTAAAAAGAATCATAGAAGAGTCGGTCAAAAAGAGCATTCTTAGCTTTCCGGTTACGGCTATTTTAGGGCCTCGCCAGTGTGGAAAATCTACTTTGGTAAAAGAAATTTTAAAGTCTGAGGATCACATCGCTCTTGATTTGGAAAGACCATCGGATTTAGAAAAGTTAAGGGATGCTGAATGGTTTCTAAGCACTCAAAAAGGGAAAATTATATTTTTGGATGAAATTCAACGAAAAAAAGAATTATTTCCGCTGATTAGAGTATTGGTTGACGAATGGGAGGGGAATTCTCATTTTGTCATTACAGGATCTGCAAGTCCTGAATTACTTAGGCAAAGTTCCGAGAGTTTGGCCGGTAGAATTTCCTACCATGCATTAATGCCATTTATTTGGGATGAAGTAAAGCATATCTGTAGTTTAGAGGAGTTTATACTTAAAGGAGGGTTTCCAAGAAGCGTTTTAGAAAAAGAGTTGGAAGTGTCCTTTGAATGGAGAAGTAGCTTTATTCGTACATTTCTTGAAAGAGATCTGGCGTTTTGGAGAGGTTTTTCCTCATCGAGTATGCAAAGATTGTGGCAAATGCTTGCACATTATAATGGGCAGAACATAAACTATTCTGCTCTAGGTAATTCTCTGGGGATGAGTCATTCCAGTATTAGAAATTACATAGACCTACTTAAATCAACTTTCATGATTGATTTAATTCCTCCAACATCTTCTAATTTTGGCAAACGATTGGTTAAATCTCCCCGCCTATATGTCAATGATAGCGGGCTGGTGAATGCCCTATTATATTTGGATTGTTATGAGAAAATTGTTAGTCACCCTGTATTCGGAAGTCTATGGGAAAATATGGTTTATTTACAATTGAAAACTCATTTCCCTAAAGCAAATGTTTCATATTATCGAACCACAAATGGTGCAGAACTGGATTTTATCGTTGAGATTGGAAAATATAAATTTGGCATTGAATGCAAAAACTCAATGACTCCACGACTTTCTAAAGGGAATCACTTAGCGATGAATGATGTGAATTGCGATTTAAATTTAGTGGTTGCCCCGGTAAGCAATTCCTGGTTAATGAGAGATGGAATACAGGTGTTAAACACAACAGCACTCATCAATCAGATTAACAAACATTTATAAGTCTGTTTATGACTGAAGAGTGTTGTCCCTTTTTGTGATCAGTGTTTGATGTTCGAGGTTTGATGTTATATTCCTCAGTAAAATAGCAATCCTTAATCTCAAGTTCAATCTCAATCTCAACCTTTCTTTTTAAAACGTTTATACGTTACAGGTTTTCAGGACGATACAAACTGCTAAACAACTGAACCACTATCCACTGAACCTTAAAACACCAGCGAAGCAATTCTGGCAATGTTATCCGACTGACTCAAGGTATAGTAATGAATTCCTGGAACGCCTGCTGCTTTTAATTCCTTCGATTGCATGGTACACCATTCTATTCCGATTTGTCGTACTTCCTTGCTTGTTTTACATTTCGAAGCTTCTTTCATTAGATCATGAGGTAGGTCAATAGCAAAGGTTTGGGGTAGCATTTTAATGTCATTCAATGTTGATAAAGGTTTTATTCCTGGAATTATTGGTACGTCAATTCCAATTTTCCTACAATTATCCACAAATTCAAAGAAACGCTGATTATCAAAGAATAATTGAGTAACAATATACTCTGCTCCTGCATCAACCTTTCTCTTAAGATTTTGAAGGTCAGCATCCATATTAGGAGCTTCGATATGCTTTTCCGGATAACCTGCCACACCAACCGAAAACTCAGTTGCATAATTATGTTTAAGATCTTCACTGAGGTAGCTTCCTTTGTTCAGATCCATGATCTGTTCAATAAGCTCGTTTGTATAACGATGACCATTCTCTTCTGGAATGAATACCCTACTTCCTTTTGGAGGATCACCGCGAAGGGCCAGTATGTTATGAATTCCAAGAAAGTTTAATTCGATCAGTGCATCTTCGGTTTCTTCTTTTGTAAAGCCGCCGCAGATCAAATGGGGCACAACCGTGATCTTATATTTATTCTTAATGGCTGTTGATATAGCCACAGTTCCTGGTCTTTTTCGTACGATCTTCTTTTCGATCAATCCTTTTTTCTCGGTATAAACTGTTTCAGATTGATGGTAGGTCACGTTTATATATGAAGGCTCGAATTCCAATAATGGGTCAATCGCATCATAAATGGTTTGAATGGTATTTCCTTTTAAAGGTGGAAGAAGCTCAAATGTAAAAAGTGTTGGCTTTCCTGACCGAAGTAATTCACTGACTTTCATATTAATAATTAATGTTAGAGATTAAATGTTGTTCTGCTTCTTGTAAACTGATTGATCTGCGGTTAGCATAATCTGAAATCTGATCCTTGGAAATTTTACCAAGATTGAAATATTGCGATTTCGGATGTGCAAAGTACATCCCACTAACAGAAGCACCAGGCCACATCATTTTGCTTTCAGTCATTTTTATTCCTGTATGTTCTGTAACCTCAGAAATCTTAAAAATAGCATCCTTTATATCATGATCCGGACAAGCGGGATATCCTGGCGCAGGTCTGATTCCCTGATATTCTTCTTTGATTATCTCAGACATATTTAATGACTCCGATTTAGCATATGCCCAATATTCTTTACGAACGAGTTCATGCAGTTTTTCAGCGAATGCTTCTGCCAATCGATCCGCCAAGATCTTGATCATAATGGAATGATAATCGTCATTTTGGGCCACATATGCATCGGCGGCTTCATCTGCACCAAAACCTGCTGAAACAGCAAAAGTTCCGACATAATCGGTGAGACCGGAATCTTTAGGTGCAATAAAATCAGAAAGACAAAGGTTCGGAACTCCCTTTTCTTTGATCTCTTGATTTCTTAGTTGGTGTAATACACCTATGTTTTGATCCTGATCATTATAAAGGTGGATATCATCACTTACTGAATTTGCTTTATAGATAGAAGCAATACCGTTTGCCTGAAGAGTTTTGTTCTTAATGATCTCATCGAGCATTTTATTAGCATCATCATATAATTTTTGAGCCTCAACACCTCTCTCAGGATGATCTAGAACAGCAGGGTACTTACCGCGAATATCCCAAGCAAGGAAGAAAAATGTCCAGTCGATATACGGCCTAAGTTCTTCAAGTGGATAGTTGTTCAAAACAAAACTACCTAATTGAGAAGGTTTTACAATTTCTTTCTCCGACCAATCAATCTTTAATTGGTTTTTTCTTGCTTCTTCTATAGTACGATAGGTTGATTGTTTCTTTTTCTTTTGATATTTATCCCTTAGCATTTCATATTCAGCCTGAATTTCATCGATGTATTTAATACGTCCGGCGATATTCATCAGATTATTAACAACACCAACAGATTTAGAAGCATCCTTTACATGAATAGCACCCAGATCGTATTCAGGTGCAATTTTAACTGCGGTGTGTATATTGGATGTTGTTGCACCGCCAATTAGTAATGGAATGTTAAGCTTTCTCTTCTTCATTTCTTGAGCTACAATAACCATTTCATCAAGTGATGGGGTTATTAGCCCACTTAATCCAATTATATCTACTTTTTCTTTTTCAGCAACATCCAATATCTTATCAAAGGGAACCATTACTCCCAGATCTATTATTTCATAATTATTGCAAGCCAAAACCACTCCAACGATATTTTTTCCGATATCATGAACATCACCTTTAACAGTAGCTAGTAATATTTTTCCAGCAGATCTACCATCTCCAGCTTCGGCTTTTTCTTTTTCAATGAAGGGGGTTAAATATGCAACGGCTTTTTTCATTACACGCGCACTTTTAACTACTTGAGGGAGGAACATTTTACCTTCGCCAAAAAGATCTCCAACGACATTCATGCCATTCATTAAAGGCTTCTCAATAACCTCCAAAGCAAAATCATATTGCTGTCTAGCTTCTTCTACATCTTCATTAATGAAATCTGAGATTCCTTTTACCAATGCATAACTTAATCGTTCATTTACAGGCTTAAGTCTCCATTCATTCTTTGTTGTTTCATTGGATTTAATTGAACCTTTAACTTTCTCTGCATAATCAATTAGTTGCTCCGTGGCATCTAAGGATTTGT
Organism: Bacteroidota bacterium; assembly: GCA_002711565.1. Taxonomy (GTDB): domain Bacteria; phylum Bacteroidota; class Bacteroidia; order Bacteroidales. Next base: position 12,736 of record PARP01000066.1, on the reverse strand, counting down.
TTAAAACGCAGTCTTCGGTAAGTTTTAGCAAGTCTTTATCAATTTCAGAATAGATCTGCAACATGCCTGGGTTTACAATCCCCATGTCCATTCCTGCTTCAATTGCATGGAATAAGAATGCAGAATGCATTGCTTCCCGAACAATATTATTGCCTCTAAATGAGAAAGACAGATTGCTAACTCCTCCACTGATCTTAACTCCCGGTAGATTCTGCTTGATCCAGGTGCAGGCATCAATATAGTTAACAGCATAATTATTATGCTCTTCTATACCAGTTGCTATGGCAAGAATATTAGGGTCGATAATGATGTTTTCTGCTAAAACTCCTGCTTTATTCACAAGTATATCATAGGATCTGGAAGCAATTTCTATCTTTCGGTCGAGGCTATCTGCTTGTCCTTTTTCGTCAAACAGCATTACTACAATTGCAGCACCATACTTCTTGATCTGTTTGGCTTTGAAAATAAAGTCGTCTTCACCTTCTTTTAAACTAATAGAGTTTACTACTGATTTGCCTTGGGTACATTGTAATCCTGCTTCAATGACCTCCCATTTTGATGAATCAATAACAATGGGTAGTTTTGAAATATCCGGTTCTGAGGCAACGAAATTCAGAAATGTTACCATAGCTTTCTCTGCATCCAGCAATGCATCATCCATACAAATATCGATTAACTGAGCCCCACCATCAACCTGATCTTTAGCAACACTTAATGCCTCCTCATATTTCTCTTCCCTGATCAAACGAGCGAATTTCTTTGAACCTGCCACATTGGTTCTTTCACCGATATTTACAAAATTACTTTCAGAAGATATTGTAACCGGTTCTAAACCTGCCAATACGGTTTGTTGAATAATGTCTGGAAGTACTCTGGGCTTATACTTATTTGCTACAGATGCTATTTCTCTGATATGCTCTGGTGTTGTTCCACAACATCCACCAACTATATTTAATAATCCTTCATTTAGAAATTCATCTATGATGCCAGCCATTTCTTTAGGACTCTGATCATATTCACCAAATTGATTTGGTAAACCAGCATTTGGATGTGCACTAACATTGAACTTTGAGATTCTCGATAAAGACTGTATATATGTTTTTAATTGTGTAGCGCCCAGTGCACAATTAAGTCCGATACTTAATAAATTAACATGAGCTAGAGAATGGTAGAATGCTTCAACGGTTTGTCCTGACAAAGTTCGGCCACTCGCATCAGTTATAGTTCCTGAAATCATTATTGGGATTTCAGTATTTAACTCTTCGCCAAGCTCTTGAATTGCAAACAAAGCGGCTTTCGCATTCAGTGTGTCAAAAATCGTTTCTACCAATAGAACGTCTGCTCCGCCATCCAATAAACCTTTAGCTTGTATATAATAAGCCTCCTTAAGCTCATTAAAACTAATAGCGCGATACGCAGGATTGTTGACATCTGGTGAAATTGAAGCGGTTTTATTTGTCGGACCAATTGAACCGGCTACATAACAGTTTTTTCCAGGATTTGTTTTTAAATATTTCTTAATTGCTCTCTTGGCAATTTTTGCAGCTTCAACATTAATTTCATAAGCAAGATCTTCGAAGTGATAATCTGCTTGTGAAATACTGGTTGCATTAAAAGTATTTGTTTCAATGATGTCAGCCCCTGCTTCAAGATATTTGTAATGAATCTCCTCAATAATATTAGGCTGGGTAATGCATAGGATATCATTATTACCTTTTATCGGGTGATCTATATTAGCAAATCTTTCGCCACGAAAATCCTCTTCAGTTAATGAATAAGATTGGATTAAGCTGCCCATTGCTCCATCCAGAACAAGGATTTTGTGTTTTAAAATTTCAAGAAGTTTATGTTTCATGATTTCAGTTTTTCGTTATAATCCCCCTTTGGGCAGGTATTGGCACCTTGCGTTCAAGCTGGTTGCCAGAGTTTCCCAGAGCCTGTTCTCTCCACTCTTCTGTATAATTCAAACTTTCTTAAGGAAAGTTATGTACAATGTACGTTGCAAAGATATATCATTCTTAATAATCGCACAACCATAAAAAAAGGAGCCCCTAGGAGCTCCTTTTAGATGTTTCATTTATAGGATATAATTATAAAGCTTTACCGATTTGGTAGAAATCAAAACCAATTTCTTGCATTTCTTTAGCTTCTAAAATATTTCTACCGTCGAACATAAATGCTGGTTTGAACATATCTGTATAGATCTGTTTCCAATCAAGGGTTTTAAACTCATCCCATTCAGTTAATATTGCAACTGCATGTGCATTTTTAGCTGCGTCCATAGCATTATCATAAATATGAACTAGCTTGTCTATATCTTCCTTTTTCATGGTAACTTCAAGCTGCTTACTTTCTAGCAAGTAATATAAGTCTTCCATGATCTGTTTCTTAGAAACTTTAGGATCATAAATATGAATTTCTGCAGACTCTTGTAATAATTCAAATGCTACATAAATTGAAGCAGATTCACGAGTATCGTTGGTATCCTTTTTAAATGCCCAACCCATGAAGGTAATCTTCTTGCCTGATACTGTATTAAATAAGGTTGTGATTATGTTCTTAGCAAATCGATGTTTTTGATAATCATTCATAATGATTACCTGCTCCCAATAATCTGCTACTTCTGGAAGTTCAAAATGGCGGCATAAATAAACCAGGTTCAAAATATCTTTTTGGAAACAAGATCCACCAAAACCTACAGATGACTGTAAAAATTTTGGTCCGATACGAGAATCTGAACCAATAGCTCTTGCTACTTCATTTACATCAGCCTCTGTTTTTTCACATAATGCAGACATTGCATTGATAGAAGAAACTCTCTGAGCCAGGAATGCGTTAGCAGTTAGTTTAGAAAGTTCAGAAGACCAAACATTCGTTGTTAATAATTGCTCATTCGATAACCAATGACCATAAACATCCACAAGTGCCTGAACAGCTTTTTTACCTGTTGGTGTATCATCACCACCAATTAACATTCTGTCAGCATTGTGTAGGTCATCAATAGCAGTGCCTTCAGCAAGGAATTCCGGATTTGAAAGAACTTCAAATTTGAAATTACTTTCAGAAGTTGATAGGATGGTTTTAATAGCTTTAGCTGTTCTTACTGGAAGTGTAGATTTCTCAACAATGATTTTATCATTAGTTGCTACTTCTGCGATTTGACGTGCGCAAAGCTCGATATACTTTAGATCAGCTGCCATGCCTTTGCCTATACCATATGTTTTTGTAGGAGTATTAACTGAAATAAAAATCATTTCAGCCTCTTTAATTCCTTTTACTATATCAGTAGAAAAGAATAAATTTCTTCCACGTGCTTCAGCAACAACTTCTTTTAGTCCGGGCTCGTAGATAGGGAGTTTGTCAAGGTCTTCATCGTTCCAGTCCTTAATTCTTTCAGCGTTGATATCAACAACAGTAACTTTTATCTCAGGACATTTTTGAGCGATAACTGCCATTGTAGGTCCACCAACATATCCTGCACCAATGCAGCAAATGTTTTTTACTTTTTCTGGAATTGCCATACTATTTTCGTTTTGGTTTGTTAATTCTTTATATACAAAAATAACGCATTGTTAATTTAATAACACTTAATTGATCTTAGTTATGAACATCTGGTTTTTAATAAAGTCAAAATGATTAAAATCCGATATTAAGTCCACTTGTAAAAGTCAGATTTTTGCCCCAATAGTATTCAGGAGTATAGGATTCAACATCTCCTGTGATGTTAGAATGTTTTATGTTTATATAAATATAAACATTGGCTTTGATCTCATAACGTGCATTTAATGCCAGAACCTTACTACTCCAGATAATATTCTCCAAAATAGGAAGGGTATGAATATTAAAGTATGGGATATTTGCATATTCTGCATAACTGAATGCATCTCCCTTTTTAGCATATTCATAGCTAAGATCAATACTTAAACCTCTAATAGGCTTATAATTTATAGCCAGATAATATTCTCTCGCGTTATCTCTTAGATAGTGCCCAAGATTATATCCACTAGTTTCATAAGTTTGGGTTCCAATTTTGTGTTGAAAAACGAGTGGATTTGTATGAGTGAATTCAAATGTAAAGCTAAAGTTTTCAAATGGATAGTTGCTTAAGCGTGCTCCAAGTTTATAACTAAAGAAATTAAACTCATCCTTCTTTTTAAAATGCGTGAAAGAAAGATCATCTGCATATAAAGTAAAATGAAGATGCAAGTTTTTAATATTCCGCGAGCTCATACTGAGAAACAGTTGTGCGTTCTGACCAGTTTCTCCATCAATATTTGTTGAATTAAGCGTATGGTCAACAGATTTATAGAATAGGAAAGGAATCAGATAACTTGCATTTATACCCCCCAGATCACTATAAACGATGGAATTTCCGAAAGAGAAATTAAACTTTTTCCATGGGTAGAATGTAAACATATTGGCAGCAATATATTTCTGACGATATACTGGTCTGAAAGTGCCTTGTGTCCAATAAGAGTTAACACTGTCAACAACTTCAGAGTTTAGCCAGCCGTGAATATAATTAAACTCAAACCATTCTGTTGGCTTTAGTTTTAATGTCAACATAGCAAAAGAAGGGTTTCTTCCAGATTGTATATTGGTTCCATTATACCCAGTTCCCCATTGAATATGATCTTTTATCAAGCCAACATTTCCCCATTCCCAGGAATAAACAAAACCTCCTCTGGTTTCGCTAAAATCGATGCTTTTTTCATATTCTTTATGTGGAGCTGCTCTAATCTGGTTTAAGTATGAAGGAGATATAAGCTTTTGGCCGATATTACGGTCACGAACATTTCCATAAACCCCGATATTATCGCCAATATAAGCCATCATCGAAGCACCTCCATAGCTTTCGGTATAGCTATCATTATCATTCTTAGAGTATGCTCCTCCCCAGATCATCTGTAAGCCCATCTTTATATCTTCATTTTTAAAGAATAGGCCTGGTGGGTTCAAAATACCTTTTACACCGTCTTCTCCTCTTTTATTTTTTAATGGTGTTTGATTTTCCAGAATGTACGAACTCAGGTAAAACTTAAGCTCGTCCATTTGTCTTTTGTTAAGTGCAATTTCACCTAAACTTAGTCCACTTTCAATTTCTAAAAGATATTCAAAAATGAGTTGTCGACTATAAGGCTTTACCACATCATTTATTTGGATAGCATTGATGTTAGCCATCTCATCTAGGAACCCATAGATCCCTTCATTGGATAGGTGCTCATATACAACCTGTGACTTTACAGCATTAGAAAAGAATAGGCATAAAACTATACCTAAAACATATTTAGTTATTCGTGTATTCATGATTTAGAATGTAGAATTAAAGAAGAAGCTGATGTTATTGGCTTCTGGCTTTTTTGATAAAAATATTGTGCACGATCTTCCAAAAATATACAAAGTCTGTTTTTAATGGACTTTTCGCATAACTGTCGAGATACCTCAATTCAGAAGCAATAATTTCTGGAAGCGTTTTAGGTAGATCAAGGTAGAATGGAGGAAGAAGACCTGGTTTGGTATCCGTTCTCTTTTCTTTGAGTTCTTCTGTATATAAATTGAAGTAATGCATACTGATCGGCCTTACACCCACGAGCTTCATATCTCCTTTTAGCAGATTAAAGATCATAGGAAGCTCATCGAGCCATATCTTTCTGAATATCTTTCCTAAAGAGGTCACTCTGAAGTCATCTTTGAATTTTCCACCCTGATCAAGTGAGTTTTTCTGATAAATATAATCTTGCAAATACTCTGCATAAGGGTGCATTGTTCTTAGCTTGAAAACATTAAATAGCTCACCATTCTTACCAACTCTTCTGAGTTTGATGAATGGACCATAGGTTGGATTCATATCATAAAATGGCTCTTTAACTTTTCTTGCAGCAAAATAAAGATAGTTGCCAATCTGTTCTTCATTTATTATTTCAAACCCACAAGAATATAATCTTCCAAAGGTTTCTGCTTTCGAGATCACACGATTTCTTCCTCTTGTAAAAAAGAAGTATAGACTTTTTGAAAAGAAAAGCTTAGGTAGAATCCTTCTAATAATAAAATCGATGGTATATGCGATTTTGTTTATCCCCCATGGATATTTTTTAAGGATTCTCTCTTTTCTAAGCTGATAAGTTTCTACAGAACCTATATATAAACCATTTTCAGGAAGCTTAACATTGATAGTCTCAAAGAGTTTGTTAATTCTCTGAACATGATTGATACGTTTTAGATTGACCACATTTTGGAATTCATCCGATTGGTGCTCAATATTGAATCGGGTATGAGTAGCTACAAATAATGTTTCGTCAAGATCTGCCTTAGCGATATTACTGAAAATAAAATCTCTGGATTCGGGGCTTGTAAAGCTTGAGATCTTATCTTCAAGTTCTTTGGCTGGTTTATAATGTTGAACTTCTTCAGATGCAACAGTTTCCCGGATCGATTCTTTACCAATTGTTTCCTGATCGATACAAGGTGTAATTTTTATTGTAAGTACAAAAACATTGCTTGTGATCAACTCTAATACAGTCAGAATTCCGGTTACTCCCAGAATCAATGGTCTTGAAATACTAAATTCGAAGAAATATAAAGCAGAGGTGATCGTAAGCAGGATCATAATATTCGCTTTTAGTATTCTGGCAGAGTTCTCCTTTATACTAAAAACATTATCTGTTTCATATTTATTGAATAGATAAGAGAATAAAAACCAGATCACTACAAAGCCACTTAACTGAACTATATGTTCTCTTTCAAGGATTTCCTCAACAGTAAACAATAGTAAAAATACAATGGTAAAGGAAACCAAAAGAAAGATCAGGTCTGAGAGAAAAATAAATATTTTAAGACGCATATTATCTATTTTCTAGGTATATCCGAACCCTTAAATTCGGATAGTAACTGTATTAAACGAAATAATTAATTAAAAGTTCCAAAATTTACTTTGCTAGAAAAGCTTAGGAATTTGGTTAACCCTTTTGATCACGGTTTCGAAGTTTTCCAACAATCTTATGATACCCTCTCAAGGTCTCATAGCGGTGCGCATTATCTTCTTTAATAAGCTCCATTGCAGTTTCTCTATCTGTCATCCCTTCACAGATCTGATTGCTTCTGAATGTATCATTTTTGAAAATCCTGCAACAGTATAATAACAGAGATATCTGAAATATTACAAGCTGATATTATTCTATGAAATTATAAATAATTTGATTTTGTGTAAACATAGATAATTTAACAAACTGCAGCTTAAAGCTAAGCATTTTTCATATCGCAAATTGTTAAACTTAAAGGGTTGGCTAGTAATGCAATTAGTTTAGAAAGAATTATTGGTGTTATATATTTTGACTTATCAATTCAATCATAAACTTAGTAGTGTCAATGCTTTCTCGTTCAATTTTTCGGGCTATTTCTATTGCCTCATTTTTAGAATTACTATTATTGACTATTTCATTAACTTTTTCTATTGCTTCATTCTCATCATTATATGTAAACAATGATTTATATTTTTTAATTCTATCAAAAACACCAAAATGATGAATCGATGAATTAATTACTACTGACGGGGTTCCAAGAATGGCAGCTTCAGTAGCCATAGAACCACTCTCACCTACAATAAGATCGCAATAATACATTAAATCATGTATTTTACTCGGAGGTATTTGGATTCGATATTTTTCAAATTCGATTGGAAGATTTCCCTCAGAAGATATTAGAAGCTTCCCATATTTAGCTAAAATGCTAACTAGTTTTCTCTTTCCTTCTAGAGTAAAACCACTATATCCTTTATCATGGCTAGCTGTCCATGAAACAAACCTTACGAGATATAGTTTCTCATTCTTTTTATCATGATTTATTAAAGATAAAATGTTTTTATCTGGTTGAAAGTGATTTGAATGCAGATAAGCAAAATCCATTGAAGAATCAAACCTTATATGTTTCTTTCCAAAACTTTTTTTAAACTCTTTTGGGGTAGCAATAAGTTTTGTAAACGGGACATAGAGTAACTGTTCTATTTTTGCATGTTCTGTATCATCAAAAGAAATATGTGGCTTACGATAAATAAATGCAGCATGGGCAGCATAACTAGATCCAAAACTTAGAAATAAATCAGGTTTAAATTTTATAGCATTTATAAGTAAAATAAAATCTCCTTTAATTAAATACAGCAGCTTTCCAAATAATCCCTTTGCTCCCTTTCCTCTACTTATATATGGAATATTATAATCTTTTAACAAACTAAATGTTATTTCTTTATCTCTTGAAACCACTAAAAAACTGTGATTTTGTTTCGACATTATCTTAATAAAATTTTTAAAATAATGCACATGTGCTGGATGACCAATATCAATAATAATTCTCATAAAAACAGGGAATATAGCTCTTTTTCTGATGGATAATTTATTAATACCGCTTTTCTTGGTCCATGATAAACGAACATTGAGCCAGCTGCAACTGCGGAGGCAAAAACTTCTGTTGCCTGTTTAAAGTCATTAAGCTTTGAAGCTCCTCCTGCGGCAACAACAGGTATTTTAACTGACTTAGCAATCTCTTCTATAAGTGTCAAGTCATACCCACTCATAGTACCGTCTTTATCGATAGAATTAATAATAATTTCCCCTGCTCCATATTCTTCCATTTTGCAGGCAAATTCTACAGGATCTAATCCTGTTGATTTATTACCCCCCACTGTATAAACTTTTTTTCTTCCAAATAAATCCTTTTTTACATCAATGGATACTACAATTGTTGAACTACCAAACATATCTGACGCTTCTTTAATAAATTCAGGATTTTCGACAGCATATGTATTAATAATAACTTTCTCAGCTCCAGCATTTATTACAGCTTTTATATCCTTTTTGCTCCTAATTCCTCCTCCAACTGCAAAAGGCATATTAGCTTCATCACCTACATTCTTCACGAAATCGAGTGAAATCATCCTTTTTTCTTTACTGGCTGTAATATCTAAAAAAACTAACTCATCTGCTTTTAAATCATTAAATATCTTTACTGCATTAATAGGGTCTCCAATATATCGATAATCTTTAAACTTAGTGGATTTTACCAATCCTAATCCTTTTAGCAATAAAATAGGTATTACTCTGTGTCTAAACATAAATGCTAAATTTCCATAAAATTTTTAAATATCATTTCTCCCCATTCATGACTTTTTTCAGGGTGAAATTGAGTGCCATAAATATTCTCTTTTTGAATAGATGATGTAAATTTGTACTCATACTCTGTACTACTTAACACATCTTCAGCACTATTACAACAAATATGATATGAATGAACAAAGTAATACATTGATTGACTGGGAATATTGTGAAATAACTTAGATTTTTTTTCAATAACTGCATTATTCCAACCCATGTGAGGTACTTTATATTTTAAGGAGTTTTTTACAGAAAACTTCACTACGGTTGCATCAAACCAAGATAAACCTTCTACATTGCCCTCCTCACTGTGTTTCGCCATTAATTGCATCCCAAGACAAATTCCAAGTATAGGTACTTTATCTAATAAAACTCTTCTATTTATAACATCCCAAATACCTAACTCTTTTAGGTTTTTTATTCCATTTTCAAAATGACCAACACCAGGCAGAATGAGCTTATCAGATTTACTTATTATCTCAAGATCATTAGAAATAATAGCATCTGCACCAACTCGAATCAATTTTTTCTGAACCGAACGCAGATTACCCATACCATAATCTATAATCGTGACTTTATTTTGCATATTTTAAGAATAATATTCGTGGCAAAATCTTTAAATTAGTAGCTAATTTTATTGGAAATTTCAATAGCCTAATCAACGGTAGCAACGTTTTATAATCATTGTGAGATTTAATTGGCAATGTCATTATCTTGTCCCACTCTTCGGGAGTTATTTCCAATTTATTAATAGCATAATCTACTGTGGTTTGATCAAATTTATACGGGCTTGATTCAACTTCTTTGAGTGCGTCTTCTCTTGAAATTTGTCCCGATCTTATTAAAGCAGACAATTCTGTTTTACGCTTATCAATATTAAACTTGGTTGGTAAATAATAAGATTGAAAGAATTTTGTATAATGATTTTCATGATGATGACCTCCATAATACTCCCACTTCAATTCATTTTTCAATACCTCATCTACTTTCTTTTTATTATAATCAATATACTCCATCAATCGAAATTCTCTAATCCCTTTTACCCAAATATAATATTGCAATTTAGCTACTGTCATATGGGGAAAGCTTTTTATTTTTTTTATTTCTCCAAACTGCTTATGCACGTCTTTTACATATAAGGGATCCATATAGGTCCAGCTAATTGGAGAAGTTCCTTCAGTTCGAAATGAATGACCATTTAAAATATACTTTATACCTTCTTTGTTTGCAATATGGTATAATACAGAATATATAGCATAGTCGGTTGGTATATCCGCATCAGGTGTTGAGGATTTCAGAAATGAAACTTGCAAATCTTTAAATTCTTCCCAATCTGCAACCGTTGTATCAAGATCAATATTTAATATTTCACACGCATTTTTAATATTCCTCACAGAAATATCAGTATTCCATCCATTATCAAAATGTACAGCTAATGGACGTAATCCTAGACGTTTTGCTACTAAAAGAGTATAGGAACTGTCTCTCCCGCCGCTTACACCCGCTATGCAATCATATTTTTTCCCTTTGCCTGCTTTTTTTATTTTAGAAACAACTCTTTCAAGTTCTTTCTCCATTTCAGAACCTAAAGGATGAATCTTTTCCAATTCATCATGGATCTCACAATATTTGCATTCGCCATTTTTATTATACCAGATATCTTGGACTGTATCGTCAAGAATACATCTATTACACATATTTCTCATATTCCTATTTTCTAACCTCCATTTCATAAAATATTTTTGGTTTTGTAGGCAAAGCGTATTTTATTATAGGTAACAATATACGTTTTGCTTTTTTAATAAAGCTGTAATAAGAAGGGTAATCCAAAAAACTCTTATTATCTGATTTCCAAATATCATTAAACTCATCTTTAGATATTGATAGTTTCTTTAATACAAACTCAGTTTCAGATTCTATTGTTTCTTCATTATAAGGCTTCTTAGATATAATTGCTATTGCTCTATCTCTGGATATTTTTCCAGAAAGGACTTGTGCAGAATAAGTAATTATTCTTTTATCTATTTTAAATTTTTCATACATCCAATAAGAAATAACCCATTTAGTAAATAAGTTTTCATGATGATGTTCACCATAATACTCCCAATTATACAATTGAATTAACATATCTTGTGCTTCTTGTTTGTTATACTCTATATAATTAAATGGTTGTATAACCTTTATATTTTTCAGATAGCCATAGTACATATATTTGGGAAATGATACTAAAGGAAATGTTTTTCTTGGCTTTTCTCCAAATTTATTATGAATATGTTTTAATTGTTTAGAATCACTATAAGTCCATTCTGTTGGTTGCTTACCCTCAGAACGAAAATCTGTCCCCATTAAGATATATTTTATTTTCTCACGTCTTGCCGTCTTATATAAAACAGAATGAATTGCTTGATCTGTTGGATTATCAATCCATGGAAGCCCAGCTCGTAAATAAGATCTTAAAATATCTTTAATTTCTTCATAATCTATTACATATGTTTCTAAGTCAATATTCAATTGTGAAGTAACTCTTTTTATATTCTCTACTGCAATATTAGAACTCCAGCCATTATCAAGATTAACTGCTAGTGGGTTTAAATTATATTTTTTTGCTAAATGCAATAGATATGAACTATCTGTTCCACCACTAACACCTATTAAACAATCATATCTTCCGTTTTTTGACTTAATCTTACTTACTATTTTTTCCCATTGAGCTTCTCCTGACTCTCCTTTTGGAAAATCTCTCATTAAGTTTTCTTGAATGGTTGCATAATTAGATACATCATTTTCATTAAAATTTATACCTGGAATAGAATTATCCCAAATGCCTTTTTTACACCTTTTCATTATTATATATTCTTTTTAAATGAAATTTATTAATAAAAGTCCCAAGATCCTTATCTACAATTCTATTTTCTTTTTTAATGAATGCATTTATAAAGCCCCCCCAATAATAAAAACTATTTAATAAAAAAGGTTTCTGTGAAGCTTTTTTAACTCCCCTTAAAATCGTAAGGATTATATTTGATCTCATTCTGTATGCTTCACGTCCACTTTTAAAACTATGCTCTTTCTTATTATAAGCAGCAGTTGTTGGACGGAAATGCTTAACTGGCATATCTATAACCTTTGTGTCCCAACCTTTGAACATTGCAATCATTTCATCGAGTCCGTCCCAGTTCCAAACCTCTCTAAAGCCGCCGATATCTTTAAAACAATTTTTTCTTACTGATTTAAATGCACCCCTAATATGATATGAAGCCGAACCTTCTTTCTTAAATTCATTTCCATATTTGTTGTAGATTACACCTCCACAAAGCCCAATTTTACTATTGTTTGCAAAAACTTCTGAAACTTTTTCAAAGTAATTTCTTGGTAGTTCCAAATCCCCATCCAATTTAACAATGAAATCATATTGTTTATCCTTAACAAAAGAATAACCATAATTAAAAGCACGAACAACTTTGGCTCCTCCAGTCCTTACCTCATTCTGATTATTATGTTTTACTAGCTTAATCCAGGGGTGGCTCTTAATATAACTTAATACAATTTCACATGTATTGTCTGATGATCCATCATCAACAATAATCCATTCT
>PARP01000019.1 GCA_002711565.1 Bacteroidota bacterium | reverse complement strand
AATTCACATTAACTGAAAATGGGCTTGAAGCTGTTCAGGCGATGAGAACAGATAAATTCGATCTGATCCTTATGGATATTCAAATGCCTGAAATGGATGGGATCGAAGCCACCGTTAATATCAGAAATGACATTTCCGGTGAGTTCGACCCGAATATTCCTATTGTTGCTGTTACAGCTTATGCTTTTGCTGAAGATCGTGAAAGATGCTATGATGCAGGCATGAATGATTTCATTCCGAAACCGATCAATAATGCAAAGCTTGAGTCTGTTCTAAATAAAGTTATTGAGGAAAAAAAGAATGCTTAACGCAATCTTATCAGATCTCCTGAACCATTGATATTTGAATCAATATCAGGTTTACCTCGATAACGTACATCACCACTTCCGGAAATATCTACGCGAAGAAAATCTGCTGCATGTACTCTGGCACCGCCAGAACCATGTATGTCAACATATACTTTTCTACTCTTTAGGCGAATGGCATCTACATCACCTGAGCCACTTATATCAACTTCTAAGCTTGAAGTTTCACCAAGCAATTCAATAGATCCTGAACCATTGATATCACATTCGATCTCATCTGCAATAATATCAGCAACAATATCTCCAGAACCACTAACTTTTGTGATCAAATAATCAGTAGTGAATTGATCTTCCAAAGTGATGCTGCCAGAGCCACCAATATCAAGTAGGTCCACCTCAGGCATTCCTATTTTAATTGAGATCCCTCTATGACTCATTAGGCAGTTTCCGTCGAGATAAATATGCAAAGTTCGTCCTTCAACACGGGTTTTGATCAACTTAAGTAAACTTTCCTGTGCTTCGATCTCAAAATAGAAATCTCTGGATTTCTCCACATATACGTTTGCAGAGATATCAAGTTCAATACCAGTGAACTTTTTTACAGATCTGCTTTCTGATCGCATTGGACCTTCGCCTTTAATACAGTTACAAGCAAAAATGCTCACCAACATGAAGCTGATGAGCATAGAATTGATTAAATATTTTTTCATGAGTTTTAGTTGTTTTGACTTCTGATCAAATTCAAAGCACTTCCGGCCTTGAACCACTCTATTTGACTCTCATTATAAGAATGGGTTACACCTATTTCATCGAAACTACCATCCGAATGATGAAGTTTGATCTTCAGATCTTTGCCAGGCTGAAAATCAGTTAACCCAACAATATCAAAACGATCATCTTCCTGGATCAGATCATAATCTGCTTTATTAACGAATGTTAATGCTAACATCCCTTGCTTTTTTAGGTTTGTTTCATGAATTCTGGCAAAGGATTTCACAAGAACCACTTTAACACCAAGATTACGTGGCTCCATCGCCGCATGTTCACGTGATGAACCTTCTCCATAATTCTCGTCGCCGATAACTATCGACGCATTTCCATTTGATTTATAGTACCTTGCACTATCAGGAACACTCTTATAAGAATCATCCAATTGATTCTTCACCTTATTGGTATCATCATTATATGCGTTAACAGCGCCAATAAGTAAATTATTAGAGATATTATCAAGATGACCTCTATACCTCAACCATGGTCCTGCCATAGAGATATGATCGGTAGTACATTTCCCTTTAGCTTTAATAAGCAGGTTTAATCCAAGGTAATCGTTTCCATCCCATGAATTGAAAGGAGTTAGGAGTTGTAATCTTTCTGATGCAGGATCCACATTTACCACAACAGACGATCCATCTTCCTCAGGTGCCAGATATCCATTATCTTCGACGGCAAAGCCTTTTGCAGGAAATTCGATCCCCTGAGGTTCTGTAAGCTTAACATCCTCACCATTCTTATTCTTTAACGTATCTGTGATCGGATTAAAACAAAGATCTCCGGCAATTGCAAATGCAGTTGTAATCTCCGGTGAAGCAACGAATCCATGTGTATTAGGATTACCATCGTTTCTCTTGGCAAAGTTTCTATTAAAAGAAGTCATGATGGAGTTTTTCTCTTCTTTTTCGGCGCCATGTCTTGCCCACTGACCGATACAAGGCCCACAAGCATTTGCCAAGACTACACCACCAATTTTTTCGAAAACACCAAGGAAACCATCGCGTTCAACAGTATAACGTACCATTTCTGAACCCGGAGTTACAGTATATTCGGATTTCACTTCCAAATCCATATCGAGAGCTTGTTGAGCTACTGAGGCTGCTCTTGTAATATCTTCATAAGAAGAGTTAGTACATGATCCTATCAATCCAACTTCCAGTTTTTGTGGCCAATTATTTTCTTTAACTGCCTTTGCGAATTCAGACAATGGAGTTGCTAGGTCAGGTGTAAATGGTCCATTGATATGTGGTTCTAATTCACTTAGGTTTATTTCGATCACCTGATCAAAGTATTTTTCAGGATCTTCATATACTTCAGGATCAGCATTTAGTAATGCTTTATTTTGATCCGCCAATGCTGCAACTTCAGCACGATCAGTTCCTTCAAGATAGGCCTTCATTTTTTCATCATAACCGAAGACAGAAGTAGTAGCTCCAATCTCTGCACCCATATTACAGATCGTACCTTTTCCTGTACAAGAAATACTATCTGCACCTTCACCGAAATATTCTACTATCGCTCCTGTACCACCTTTAACAGTTAAAATACCTGCTACTTTAAGAATTACATCTTTAGCTGAAGTCCAACCATTCATTTTCCCAGTTAACTTAACTCCAATAAGTTTCGGAAACTTAAGCTCCCAAGGCATTCCTGCCATAACATCCACGGCATCTGCTCCACCAACTCCAATAGCTATCATACCTAATCCACCAGCATTTACGGTATGTGAATCCGTACCGATCATCATACCTCCTGGGAAAGCATAGTTTTCAAGCACAACTTGATGGATAATACCCGCTCCCGGTTTCCAGAAACCAATTCCATATTTATTAGATACAGAACTAAGGAAATCATAAACTTCTGCGTTGGTAGTATTCGCTTCAGCGAGATCTTTGTCAGCGCCTAATTTTGCCTGGATCAAATGATCGCAATGTACAGTTGATGGTACCGCAACTTTAGCTTTACCAGCCNGCATGAACTGCAATAATGCCATTTGAGCCGTAGCATCTTGCATTGCAACTCTGTCGGGATTAAAATCCACATACGATTCACCTCTTTTAAAAGCTTCAAGAGTCACAGAAGGATCAACATGACTATACAGGATCTTTTCGGTTAAGCTAAGTGGTTTTCCAACAATTTTACGAGCATTTTCTACGCGATCGGCAAGATTGGCATAAACAGCCTTGATCATTTCCAGGTCAAAAATCATAAATTCTATTTTTGTAATTACTAATCGTTAATTAATTAACACACTGATAATTAGTGCTAACACAAAAATAGCATTTTACTATTTATAATCAAATCTTAATTAAAATGATTCAAAATAAGTTTAAAGAAAGACTATTGCATTAATCCGCGACCGGATTTTTTGATCTCTTTTGATTCAGTTAACTCAGCAATTAGTTTATCAAGGATTCCATTAACAAAAACACTGCTTTTGGGAGTGCTATAGTACTTTGCTAATTCGATATACTCATTCAAGGTAACTTTGACCGGAATTGAGGTAAACTCAAATAACTCAGCAAGTGCCATTTTCAGGATCAGGATATCCATACTTGCGATTCGCTCAAACTCCCAATTTACAGTCTTCTCAGTGATAAGCTTTTCATATTTATCACTATTGAGGATCGTTTTACGGAATAATTGTTTTACGAAATCTTTGTCTTCGCAAAGCTTTTCTTTTTCATCTTTGATGATGGTAGGGATCACATGGAACTCATCACTATTCTCCGAGAAGGAATTGATGATCTTAACAACAAGGGAGCTTACTGCATGATAATCATCTGTCCAATAGATGCTTTGATCTTCATAATAATGACGAAGGCTATCAATTTTCGCGATCTGCTTTTTGAACATCTTGATGATATACTCTTTATCCTCATCGAATGAATTGTTCCCTGAGTTCATATAAAGATCATAATCATTACTGTCTTTGATCTTCATATAGATCTTACGTATCATTTCACTCTCTTCACCCCAAAAGATCTTATAGGCTTCAACTTTACGTTGAAAATCACGATTCTCTCTCAACATTTTGATGAATGAGTTTTCGATCAGTTTAGTGTTTGGATTGAGGTCTTCTTCGGTAGGAAAGTGCTTGCGCTTATTCTCTTCAATTCTCACTGCAGCAAAGTCGATCACTTCCAGAATCATTGCAAGTTGCCAGAAACAGAGCTCATATAGTTTATTAATCCCAACAAATAATTGCTTTTCCCCTAAATCCATCCGATCATTATCAGATTTGAAAAAACCGTAAAGTGCTTGCAGCACTTTCATACGTAATTGTCTCCTACTAAGCATATAAGAACGTTAATAAACTATAATGATTTGTTTCTTTAATTGTGCCTGCAAAATTACACTAAATATATTTACAAAAGCAAAACTTATTCTAAGGAACTTCAAGAAATTTAAACGCAAATGTTAAAAATCGATCGCTAAAAAGCTTTCTTAGAACTGTTTTAAAAAGCGCAGAAAGGGCCTCTATTTCTTTTTTTTCTAAATAATATTTTTATTTTTGTTTAACGTATACTTAGCTAACCAACAAACCTTTGAAAAAAAATGGAAGACACAGGGAATAAAGAACGAAGAGAAGAAATTTTCTCGAGAGCAATAAGAGCGGGGAAAAGGACTTACTTTTTTGATGTGAAAGCAACCAGATCCAACGAGTATTATCTTACCATTACAGAAAGCAAAAGAAGGTTCAACAATGAACAAGGGAAGTTTTTTTATGAAAAACATAAACTATTCCTTTACAAAGAAGACTTCGATAAATTTGCCAATGGATTAGATGAAGTAGTAAGCTTTATTAAACGCGAAAACGGCATGGAATCATCATACTCCCCAAATGAGACCGTGGAAAATCAACACACAAATGTTGAGTTCGAAGATTTGGGTTCAGAGGCTGAAAAAGAATCAATCACAGCTGCTGAAAATCAAGAAATTTAATCAGATTTTAACCAAAAACCTGATAGAGTTGCCTATACAATGAGGCAGCTCTTTTTTTTTAACATTTTTTTCAAATAAGTTGATAACTTACCCGCTATCTGAACATAATTTCTGATCAATTATTATATTTTTGTAAGCTAAGTTGGACGAAAATTAACCTTGACTATTTATAACTTCTATGGGAAAAGTAATCGCGATCGCAAATCAAAAAGGTGGGGTAGGAAAAACTACGACAGCTATCAATCTAGGAGCAAGTTTCGCCGTTCTGGAATATAAAACTCTGATCATTGATGCGGATCCTCAAGCCAACGCAACTTCTGGTGTAGGACACGATCCAAAGAATATCAAGACAAGCATCTATGAATGTATCATGGATGAAGTTGAACCAAAGAACATCATTCTTGAAACCAAAACTCCAAATCTTGATTTGATCCCGGCTCATATTGATCTGGTTGGTGCAGAGATCGAAATGATCAATCTGCCAAACAGAGAGAAGATGATGAAAAAGGTGATCGATGCAGTGAAAGACAATTATGACTTCATTATCATCGACTGCTCTCCTTCACTCGGATTACTTACCGTTAACGCACTTACTGCTGCCAATTCGGTGATTATTCCTGTACAATGTGAATACTTCGCATTAGAAGGTCTTGGAAAATTATTGAATACCATCAAGATCGTTCAGTCAAGAATTAATGAAAATCTGGATATCGAAGGTATCTTATTAACGATGTTCGATAAGCGATTAAGATTATCTAAACAAGTTGTTGATGAAGTTAAAACTCACTTCCAAAGTATGGTATTTAATACTTTGATCAACAGAAATACCAGATTGAGTGAGGCACCTAGTTTTGGTGAAACGATCATCATGCACGATGCCGATAGTACAGGTGCGATCAACTACCTGAACCTGGCACGTGAAATTCTACAAAAAAACGAAATGACGAATCTGAGTGATTCCGACAAACAAATAGATCTGACGAATGAAAGCTAAGAAAAAAGCCCTGGGACGCGGATTGGACGCAATACTTCAAAGTCCTGAAACAGATATCACTTCAAGTGATATTTCAGGAAACTATGTGGTAGGTGCAATCGCTAATTTAGAAATTGAGAAAATCGAAACGAATCCATTTCAACCTCGAACTGAGTTCAACACACTCGCAATAGAGGAATTAGCGAAATCTATCCAGGAGCAGGGAATTATTCAGCCAATTACCGTTAGAAAACTTGGTTATGACAAATATCAGCTAATCTCAGGTGAACGCAGATTCCGCGCTGCGAAACTTGTAGGATTAAAACAAATTCCAACATTCATTCGTGTTGCTAACGATGAGCAGATGCTGGAACTTGCTCTTGTTGAGAACATCCATCGTGAAGATCTGAATTCAATCGAGATCGCTATTAGTTATCAGCGCTTGATCGAAGAATGTCAATTAACTCAGGAACAGCTAAGTGACAAGATCGGAAAGAACAGAGCAACGATCTCAAATTATATCCGCTTATTAAAACTTCCTGCTGAAGTACAGATCGCTCTCAAGGAAAATCAGATCACCATGGGCCATGCCCGTACCCTGATCAACATTCCTGATGATGAGACTAAGCTTCGTATTCTTAAACAGATCATCGAAAATGATCTTTCAGTTCGTAGCACTGAAGAAATCTCAAGAATGATCATCAATCCTGAAGGCAAAAAGGAAAAGACTCCGAAAACGGAATTACCAACTCACTTCCTGGAAGAAAGAGAAAAACTTATCGAAACTTTCGGAACCCGAGTAGATATAAAATATGGCAATAATGGTGTTGGTAGCATTGTTATTAAATTTGATTCGGATCAGGATTTTGATCGTATCGTTTCATTATTGAAATAATAATTCCATCATTCTATGTTCAAAGGAAAACTATGCATCGTTATCTGTCTGGTATTGATCCTATGTATTCCTCAGGACGCTTGGGCTAAGAAAAAAAAGAAGAGAGATAAGGCTAAGAAAGAACAAGTTAGCACAAGAGAACACTCACCCCATAAAGCAACAATCAGATCTCTTATCATTCCCGGGTGGGGACAAGCATACAACAAAAAGTATTGGAAAATTCCGATAGTTTATGCCGGATTAGGAACATTTGGATATATGGCATTTAGCAATAGAGCCGAGTATCAAAGATATAAGACAGCCTATGAGTATGTTTTAGCAGGAGAAGAGGGTGATCCTCCGAATGCATACGCCGAACGATATTCACAATCTCAATTACAGACCGGACAAGAACTTTATCAAAGAAATATGGAACTCAGTTTCATTTTGATGGGATTATGGTATCTGATAAATGTGATCGATGCAACAGTGGATGCACATCTTTTCCAATTTGAGGTATCCGATGACCTTAGTTTTCAAGTAGAACCAGATTTTCTTTATCAGCCTCAATTCAATAATCACACTACCGGAATTAAAGTCAGGATCAATTTACCATTCAAAGCAAAATAGAATTAAACCCGATTAACATCTTTTAACGAAAGCACTCGTAAAACTTTCGTAATTTCGCATAAAACTATTACCTATGATTTTATTGTTTTTTCTAATACCGGCATCATTTACAATCCCTGCTATTTTTGGATATAAAGTTTTTGAAAAAGCCGGCGTTGAAGGTTGGAAAACGCTTATCCCATTCTACAACCTATATATTTGGTTACAGATCATTGAAAAGCCATTATGGTGGTATATTTTCATCATGATCCCATTCATTAATGTGTTTGTATTCATGTTGATGATCGTAGAAATGGTAAAATGTTTCAGAAAAGAAGGAATGCATCAACAAGGATTTGCTGCTGTTTTCCCTTTTATCTATTTACCATATCTTGGATTCAATGAAGATGAAAAATTTACGAAACCTAAAGATCTTCCGAAAACAAATAAATCATTTATCAGAGAATGGTTGGATGCGATCATATTCGCAGTTATTACAGCTTCAATTATCAGAATCTTCATTTTTGAAGCATACTCAATACCAACCAGTTCAATGGAAAAATCATTATTAGTTGGTGACTTCCTTTTCGTAAGTAAAATAGCTTATGGTCCGAGAGCGCCGATGACTCCGATCGCCTTTCCATTCGTACATCATACCATGCCTTTCTCAGCTACGGCAAAGTCTTATTCTGAAGCGATTAAACTTCCATATTACAGATTCCCTGGATTGAAAAAGGTAAAACGTAATGATGCTGTTGTATTTAACTTTCCTGATGGTGATACATTATCACTTAAATATCAAAGTGAGATCAGTTATCATAGGATCGTAAGAGAGATCGGTCGTGAAAGAACTTTAAGAGATGAATACAATATTGGGAAGATCGTTACCAGACCTCTCGATAAGCGAGAGAACTTTATTAAGAGATGTGTAGGAATGCCGGGTGATGAGATCAAGAGTATTGATCAGGTATTATATGTAAACGGTGAAGTTTTGGAAAGCCCGGGAACCAGACAATTCAACTATCTGGTTACAACTGATGGTTCAAGGATCAATTCCAGAATATTAGACAAATATGATATTACTGAAGATATTTTAGCTCGCAATCCTGGAGAATTCATTATTACACTTACTGCGGAAGCAGCTGAAGAATTAAAGAAATATCCAATCGTTAAAAATGTTGAACCGATGATCAAAGCTGCAGGTCAGCATGATCCTTATGTATTCCCATTTTCAGAGAACTATCCATGGAATATCGACAACTTCGGTCCGATAAACATTCCAGCAAAAGGAGAAACTATTACTTTAACGAAAGAAAATCTACCATTATATCTTAGAATTATCACCGCTTTTGAGCATAATGAATTAAAAGTTGAGGGTGATAAGATCATCATTAATGGAGAAGAAACCAATGAATACACATTCCAGCAGGATTACTTCTGGATGATGGGTGATAATCGACATAATTCTGCAGATTCAAGATTATGGGGCTTCGTACCGGAAGATCATATTGTAGGAAAAGCATCATTTGTTTGGTTCTCATTGGATAAGAATAAATCACTATTTGGCGGAAAGATCCGCTGGAACAAAATGTTTAGAATAATAAAATAAATAGATAGCTATGAAAGCAACAATCAAAACTGCTAAAGGAGATATGCATATCGAATTTTATGATAAAGATGCTCCTAAAACTGTAGAAAACTTCGTAAACCTTGCAAATGACGGTTTTTACAATGGTTTAACTTTTCACCGTGTAATTCCTGATTTCGTAATTCAGGGAGGCTGCCCAAAAGGTGATGGTACAGGTGGTCCGGGTTACAGCATCGATTGTGAATTGGATGGTGCGAATCAGTTTCATGATAAAGGTGTATTATCGATGGCTCATGCAGGTCGTAATACTGGTGGCTCGCAATTCTTTATTTGCCACAACCGTATGAATACGCAACATTTAGATAGAAACCATACATGTTTTGGAAAAGTTGTTGAAGGATTAGAGGTGATCGATCAAATCATGCCTGGTGATCAAATCATTGAAATCAACATAAACAAATAAACATGAAAACAAGGCTCATCACATTAATAACACTTGTACTTCTTAGCACATTAGCATTCTCACAAGAGGAATTTAATGGCGTGATCACTTATAAGATCACCTATTCCGGAGAGAATATCAATGAACAGATTATATCGATCTTGCCGGATCAAATGACGTTGAAAGTTAAAGGTCAAAAGACAAAAACGATTCTTTTAACTCCTATGGGAGATCAAGTTTCCATCACAAATCTTAAGAAAAATAGTGTGGTAAATTTGTTAGATATGATGGGCCGTAAATTCGCCATACAACTCACCGACAAAGAATTAGAAAATGAAATCAGCAGGTATGCAGACTTAAATGCGATACCAATGAATGAAACTAAAGAGTTGCATGGAATCGAATGTATAAGAATAGATATCAGTGTGAATCATGCAAATTTCGATGGACCTGCTAGATTTACAACTTACTCAACCGAGAAGTTTGAAAATCTAAAGGGAATAAACTTTGCAGATCCGGTTTTCCATGATATTCCAGGTCTCCTCATGGAATTTGAAACTATTGCCAGAGGCATAGGCATGCATTTTCAGGTTATTTCAATGGAAGAGACCAAACTAAATGATTCGGAATTCAAGATCCCGAAAGATTACGAAATTACTACCAAAGAAGAAATGAAGAAAAGCTTGGGAGGCAGATAAAAATGTCTCCTAAGTTTTTATTACTTTTGCTCTAAGACCTTTGAAAATTCTATCAATGCCAAAAAGAGCAAACACACTTAAAACCAACAATCTTAAAAATTCAAAAAACAATGTGCGGCAAAAAAGGAAAAGCAGCACAAAGAAGAAATCATATTTTGGATTCTTGAAAAATGAAAAATTCCATCAAATACTTGGTTTCTTTCTAATATTGCTTTCCATTTATATGGCCTTTGCCATTGTTTCCTATTTATTGAATTGGGTTATTGATGATGACAAATTATCAAGTATTAGTTTATCGCAATTAGCTGAAAAGAAAGACATAAAGAATTGGACCGGTTTCATTGGAGCTTTCCTATCCCACTTGCTGATCAAAGAATGGTTCGGTATATCATCTTTATTGATCATCTTCTTTATTTTCATTTGGGGCTTCAGATTACTTTTCAAAGTTACCATCCTACCTTTATTTAAGACCTTCAGACATATTGCACTATTGCTTATATGGTTCTCTGTTTTCTTTGGATTATTATTCAGAGATTCAGACTGGATCTTCCTTGGTGGAGTATTCGGGTATCAAAGCAATGAGTTATTGATGCAATTCATCGGGTTGCCAGGGATCGTAATTGGATTGATCTTTATCATGATCAGTTATTTAATGATCTCATTTAAATTCTCTTTCGGATTCCTTCAAAAACTAAAGTTTACAAAAGAGAAAAACACTGAAGAAATTGATTCCGAATCGGAGATCACACTTAAGAACAAACAAAAAGAAGATAAATACAATACAGTTGAGTTCTCAGTTTCTGAAGATGATGACATTAAAAAGCCTGAATCTGAAGCAAAAGAAGAAACTCCTGAACTTACGATAGACCCATCTCAAGAATTAGAAGTCACTCCTACTCCACCGAAAGAAGAGTATCCAGTTCCTCCAATAACAGAAGAAAAAAGTGCTGAAGGAGATGACATTGAACTTACAATCGAAGATACTCCAACAGAAGAGCATAATTATTCAAATGGTGATCGAAAATTCACCGTAGATACTGAATACGATCCAAAGTTGGAACTTGCCAATTATAAACTTCCAGGCTTAAATCTCCTACTTGAATATGGTGATGATCAGGTATCCGTTCAGAAAGACGAACTTGAAGAAAATAAAAATCGAATTGTTGAGACTTTAAATCACTATTCGATCAAGATCGATAAGATCAAAGCTACTATTGGCCCTGCAGTTACTTTATATGAGATCATTCCTGCACCGGGTGTTAGAATTTCCAAGATCAAGAATCTGGAAGATGACATTGCATTAAGTTTAGCTGCAATGGGGATTCGTATCATTGCACCTATTCCGGGAAAAGGAACGATTGGTATTGAAGTACCTAATAAAAAGCCTGATATCGTTTCGATGAAGTCATTGCTTTCTTCTGAGAAATTCAGAAATACAAAAATGGAATTACCATTAGCACTTGGTAAAACCATTTCGAACGAAAGCTTTATCATCGATCTTACAAAGATGCCTCACATACTTATGGCAGGTGCTACAGGTCAGGGTAAATCGGTTGGACTGAATGCCATCCTTGCATCTTTATTATATAAGAAACATCCTGCAGAGATCAAGTTCATACTTGTGGATCCAAAGAAAGTTGAGCTTTCTCTTTTCTCAAAGATCGAAAGACATTTCCTTGCAAAGCTTCCGGATTCGGAAGAAGCCATCATCACTGATACACGCTTAGTAGTTAGAACACTGAACTCTCTATGTATCGAAATGGATAACCGCTATGAGTTATTGAAAGATGCTCAAGTGAGGAATATCAAGGAATATAATGCGAAATTCATTGCCAGAAAACTGAATCCAAATCATGGTCACAGATATTTACCATATTTAGTTTTAGTAGTAGATGAGTTTGCTGATCTGATCATGACTGCCGGTAAGGAAATTGAAAGCCCGTTAACACGCTTAGCTCAATTAGCCCGTGCAATTGGTATTCACCTTATTATTGCAACGCAGCGACCATCAGTTAATATCATTACAGGTACAATTAAAGCTAACTTCCCTGCTCGTATCGCATTCCGTGTGATCTCTAAAATCGATTCAAGAACTATTCTGGATACAGGCGGAGCAGATCAATTAATTGGACGTGGTGATATGTTATTAGCAACAGGCAGTGACATTACGCGACTACAATGTGCATTCCTAGATACTCCAGAAGTTGAGCAAATGACAACCTGGATCGGAGATCAGAAAGCGTATCCTGAGGCATTATTATTACCTGAATTTGCTGAAGAAGAAGATAATGCAGTTGCCGAATTCGATGCAACAGAGCGTGATGAGTTATTTGAGGAAGCAGCAAAGATCATTGTTCAAACACAACAAGGTTCTACTTCTTTACTACAACGTAAACTTAAGTTGGGATATAATCGAGCTGGTAGAATTATTGATCAATTAGAAGCTGCCGGAGTGGTTGGTCCGTTCGAAGGAAGTAAAGCCAGAGAAGTAAAAGTTGCGAATGAGATGGCTCTGGAACAGTTTTTGAAAGATTTAGATAGAAAAGACGAAGATATAAATACATTTAACTAAAAGAAGATGAAGAAAAGTATTGCGATACTATGTGTGTTATTGATCGGAATGNGCGCTTTTGCTCAACGAAATAAGAAAGCTACAGAGATCCTTGATAAAGTAACAGAGATCAACGAATCATACAAGAATATGGNGGTTGAGTTTACCTATACTATGGAAAATCCAGATGNAGATATTAATGAAAGTAAATCAGGTGTTCTATTTGTAATGGGTGAGAAATACAGACTGAATATTGAAGGACAAGTTGTTATTTCTGATGGTGAGAACTTATACACACTCCTAATGGAAGATGAGGAAGTTATGATCAATAGCCTTGAGGAAAACACAGATGCTATCACTCCAAACAATCTATTAAATTCTTATAAATCGAACTATAAATCAAAGTTTATCAAGGAAGAGCAATATAAAGGTCAAACTGCTGAGATAATTGAACTTACTCCACTTAAAGGCAGGACTTTTACGAAGATCAAAGTATTAATTGCTAAGAGCAGCAAACAGATTCTGAGCTTTTCTATTTTTGATAAGAATGGCAGTATGTATTCATACATCATTGATAAATTCACTCCGAATACTGACTTAGATCCACAAAATTTTGTTTTCAACGAAGATGCATATCCTGATTTTGAGATCGTGGACATGCGTTAATTTTTTATTATGAATATTTCAATTGATATTAGCTATTATCCTTTAAAGGATGAATTCATTCCTACGATCCTTGATTTCATCGATCGACTGAATCAACATAAAGAATTAAAAGCCAAAACAAATGGCATGAGCACTCAAGTGTTCGGTGAGTATTTCTATGTTATGAATGCGATCACTGAAGAGATTCACAAATCATTTGAGATCCCTCATTCAGTTTTTGTTTTAAAGATCATTAACGCCAATCTGGAAACCAACTAATGGATTTACAACAATTCTGGGATCTTCTTTACCAAAACATCATCGACACCAGTATTTTGGAAGTCATAGCTGTAATATTTGGTCTTTTGAGTGTATGGTACTCCAAAAAGGTAAATATACTTGTTTATCCGACAGGAATCATTAGCGTAGTTATTTACGTTTATATCTGTTTAGGTGCAAAGCTATATGCAGATATGGGTATCAACTTTGTGTACTTTGTTATGAGTATTTATGGTTGGTATATGTGGACCCGGAAAGATCAGAATCGAAAGGTTCGGCCAATCAGTATGTGTACGAAGAAAGAACATCTGATTAATATTGGAATGTTTGTTTTCTTCTTTCTCGGACTAAGTTATATACTTACCAATTTTACAGATAGCAATGTTCCAATTTGGGATTCATTAACAACAGCCATCTTTATCGTTGGAATGTGGTTAATGGCGATGAAAAAAGTAGAGAACTGGCTGTTATGGATCGTTGGAGATATAATCTCCATCCCGCTATACTTCTACAAAGGATTAGTTTTAACTTCTTTACAGTTTACAATATTCCTTGTAATTGCAATTGCAGGATATTATGCATGGAAAGCTAAATTAGAGACTGAAAATGCTTAAGAAAATTGCGATCACCGGACCCGAATCTACAGGGAAGTCGATTCTTACCGACCAATTGGCTAACTTTTTCCAAACAATTTGGGTTCAGGAATATGCAAGAACTTATATTGATCATTTAAACAGGCCATACGAGCAAAAAGACATTCTTCAGATCGCTAAAAACCAAGTTCAGCAAGTGGATCTATTTTCAAAAAAAGCAGATGATCTTTTATTTGTTGATACTGAACTACTGGTTACCAAGATTTGGAGCGAAGTAAAATATGGTGAATGCGACCCATGGATCATCGATCAGTTTGAGAAGCAGGATTATGATCTCTATTTACTTTGTGCAGTAGATCTTCCATGGGAACCCGATCCACAGAGAGAACATCCGGAAATGCGTCATAAATTGTTCAAGATCTATCAGGAAAATCTGGAAAAATACAAGCTTAATTACAAGATCGTGAAAGGAAGTGGCAGTGAACGTTTGATGAATGCCGTAGGTTTTGTAAATTCATGTCTTGATTAATCTTCAATTCACTTGAACAAGGCTCGTAAACATATTCTTTATTTACCCAAATGGTATCCTCACAGGTATGATCCCATGCCTGGACTATTCATTAAGAGACATGCACTTAGCGTTTCTGAACATGTGGATATCTCAGTGATTTACGTTCATGCTGATGATCATTTAGATAACGATTATGAGACCGTTCAGGACCTTGAAGAAGGACTAATTACCATTCGTGTATACTTCAAAAAAGCAAAAGGGATCTTCGGACCAATTCGCAATGGTTTCAGATACCTTAAAGCTCAATCCAAAGCATTTAAATTATTGCTCGAAAGAAGTTCAATGCCTGATCTGATCCATGTACACGTACTCACCAGAAATGCACTCTACGCCTATTGGCATTTGATCAAGAATAAAATCCCTTATGTGATCACAGAGCACTGGACAAGATATCTACCAGAAAACAACGGCTTTAAAGGTTCATTCAGAAAATTGATCACCAAAGAGATCGTAAAAAAGTCTTCTGCGGTTTTACCTGTGACTTATAATCTAGCCAATGCTATGCAAAACCACTCATTGAAGAATGACAATTACAAGATCATTCCGAATGTGGTAGATACGGAAAGGTTCATTTCTGCAATAGGTAAAAAAGAGAACAAGAAAAAAAGAATCATTCATATTTCATGTTTTACTGATCAACAAAAAAACATTAGTGGGATTCTTCATACTCTTCACGATTTAAGTAAAAACAGAA
The DNA here is from genome assembly GCA_002711565.1 of Bacteroidota bacterium. Taxonomy (GTDB): domain Bacteria; phylum Bacteroidota; class Bacteroidia; order Bacteroidales. The sequence goes on along the minus strand of PARP01000019.1, from coordinate 42,294 downwards.
CTGATTTTAAAATGATCTTTATAGGAGAAGGTGAAGATCTTGAACATATGAAAGAGCTCTGTTCTGCATTACAACTTGATCATATAGTTGAATTTAAAGGATTATTAGAAGATGATTATCTGGTGCAAGAAGTACAAAAAGCTGATCTACAAGTTCTATTTAGCAATTATGAAAATTTACCGGTAGTCATTTTAGAAGGCTTTGCCTGCGGAGTACCAATAATTTCAACTGATACTGGAGGAATAAAAGAGCATATTTATGACTTTAATGGAAGCTTGGTTTCTATTGCCGACTCAAATGCCTTTAAAAGCAAGATTGAAGAATTCTTAGATGGGAGACATACTTACAATCCAGATATGATTAGAGTTTATGCGGTAAAGAAGTTTAGTAATTCGGCTATTGGAAAAGCCTTATATGAAATATATTTAAAAGATATAGAGGAATAAAATTGTTTAAAAGCATCATACATACATTAGGCAGTAAGCTAAGTATTGGCATCATCAATCTTTTGATCGCTATATCTATATCTCAGTACTTAGGTGCAGACGCAAAGGGTTTACAAGGATTGATCATTGCTTCGATGGCTTACATTCTAATTATTTCAAATATTGTAGGAGGTGCTTCCATAGTATACCTGAGCCCAAGAAACAAATTAAGACACATCCTAGCACCCTCGTATTTATGGGCAATAATAGCAAGTACAATCGCATACTTTGGACTGCAATGGAGCAGTTTTATTGAAGCAGAATACATTCCTTATGTTGTATTAATAACCTTGATTAGTTCAATTACTTCGATTAATAGTTCGATATTAATTGGTAGGGAAAATGTTCATAGATCTAATATAGTAGCTACTATTCAACCTGCTTTATGCTTGCTTATTCTACTACTTTTCTTTTTTGTTCTAAAGAGAGAAAACATTGAGTCATACCTCTATGCATTGCTTTTCTCATGTCTGGTCGCATTAGGATTGAGCACATATTACTTTTTTAAACTACCTCATTTAAAATCAGAAAGCACCCTCAAAAGGGCATTTCTAGATTTATTTAAATATGGGATTCTAAATCAGCTATCACATATCTTTCAGGTATTGAGTTTCAGATTAGGGTATTTCTGGTTGGCACAAGTTTCTACAAGAGCAGAAGTTGGGGTCTTTTCCAATGCCGTATCAGTAATTGAATCTATCTGGATTTTAAGCAGAGCTTTATCTGTAGTTCAATATTCAAAGATCGTAAACTCAAAAAACAAAATCGAATCTCAGAGGATAACTCTACAATTCTCAAAGATCGCTTCAATTGCCAGTGTAATAGGGTGTACAGTATTTGCATTGATGCCCGCATCATTCTATACTTTCATATTCGGTGCTGAGTTTTCTGAAATGAGCAATTTGATCAAGTTGCTTTCGCCAGGAATTGTATTCTTCAGCGTTTATATCATTATCAGTCATTATTTCTCCGGTACGGGTCGATATGATCTGAATGCATGGATCTCATTGCTTGGATTAAGTATCACTATAGCTTCATTATATACATTATCTCCAATTTACGGCATGATCGGTGTCGCATTATCACACATGATCTCTTATGTAGCTACGGCAATTTTAGCTGCTTTATTATTTTATTTCAGGTCGAATCTTACAGTATCTGACCTGAAGATCACTAAGGGTGATATAAATGAATTAAGAGCTAATTTCAAAAGTTTGATCAGGTTCTGATCACAAGGAATATTTATTGAAGTATCAATTCACTACAATTTCCTGATTCTCTTGCTAATTGTGGATAATTAACAACTTTTGTTTGATAAAAAAATTATTTTCAGATCGAATCGATTTGACAATTATTTATTTTTGCTTCAAACTACGTGAAATGGCCGAAAAGTACACTGAAGACAGCATCCGGTCGCTCGACTGGAAAGAACACATTAGACTAAGACCCGGAATGTACATTGGTAAGCTCGGAGATGGAGCTTCCCAGGATGATGGAATTTATGTTTTAATTAAAGAGATCATTGATAATGCAATTGATGAATTTGTCATGGGAAATGGTAAAGTCATTGATGTGAGCATTCAAGATAAAATGGTAAGAGTTAGAGATTATGGTCGTGGTATGCCACTGGGCAAAGTCATCGACTGTGTTTCTAAGATCAATACCGGAGCGAAATATGATTCCAAAGTATTTAAAAAAGCAGTAGGTCTGAATGGTGTTGGTGCAAAAGCGGTTAACGCCATGTCTTCATATTTCAAAGTACAAGCTATTCGAGAAGGTCAAACTAAAGTAGTTGAATATAAAAGCGGTGAACTAATTACGGATGCAGAGATCATAGGAAGTGAAGAAAAAGATGGTACAATTATCACCTTCATTCCTGATGAAAGCATTTTCGGAAATTGCCATTTCATTCTTGATTATGTTGAGAAACTCCTTTGGAACTACGTATTCCTGAATACCGGATTAACCATCAATTTCAATGGTGAAAAATATTTTGCCAAGAATGGTATTCACGATCTTTTAGAACGAAATATCAATGGAAACGGGCCGGTTCTTTACCCTATCATTCACTTAAAAGAAGATGACCTTGAATTTGCTTTTACTCATAGTTCTAAGCAATACGGAGAAGAGTATTATTCATTTGTAAACGGACAGAATACAACTTCAGGGGGAACGCATCAAGCGGCTTTCAGAGAAGCAGTAGTGAAAACCATTCGTGAGTTCTATAATAAAGATTTTGACACTTCAGATATTAGAGCATCAATTCTTGCAGCAATAGCAATTAAAGTTCAGGAACCTGTTTTTGAATCTCAAACGAAAACGAAATTAGGATCTCAACATATTGAGCCGGGTGGACAAACGATCAGAAACTATATTACAGATATCGTAAAACGTAATCTTGATAATTACCTCCACAAACATCCTGAAACCGCTGAAGCTATGCTTGCAAAAATCTTACAATCCCAAAAAGAGCGTAAAGAAATAGCAGGTATCAAAAAACTGGCAAAAGAAAGTGTTAAGAAGGCCAGCTTACATAACAAGAAACTTAGAGATTGTCGTATTCATTATAATACAAATCACGAGAAAAGATTAGATACAACCTTATTCATTACGGAGGGTGATTCAGCGAGTGGTTCAATTACTAAATCCAGAGATGTGAATACTCAGGCAGTATTCAGTCTTAAAGGTAAACCACTAAACTGCTACGGATTAAGCAAAAAGATCGTTTATCAGAATGAGGAGTTTAATTTACTTCAATCAGCATTGAACATTGAAGAAGGTATGGATAACTTACGCTATAACAATGTGGTTATCGCAACTGATGCCGATGTTGATGGTATGCATATTCGATTATTATTATTGACATTCTTTCTGCAGTTCTATCCTGATCTAATCAAAGCAGGGCATTTATATATTCTTCAGACTCCTTTATTCAGAGTTCGAAATAAGAAAGAAACAAAATATTGTTACTCAAATGAAGAACGTTTGGATGCGATTTCGAAATTAGGAAAGAACCCTGAGATCACGCGATTTAAAGGTCTTGGAGAGATCTCTCCTGATGAATTCCGTCATTTTATTGGAAGTTCAATTCGACTTGAGCCTGTTTTACTTACTCGTGATCTGAGCATTCAGGAAATACTTGAATTTTACATGGGAAAAAACACTCCTAAACGACAAGGCTTTATTATTAACAACCTCCGTATTGAAGAAGACATTACAGAAGTTGCTTAAAATTACTCACATGAAAAAACTTACATTTCTTTTTTGCATGCTTTTAGGATTGCTTGCATGTAATAACTATTCTGATAATCCACATATCATCATCGAAACAGATCTTGGTAATCTAATCTTAGAATTATATCCTGAACAAGCTCCGATCACCGTAAAGAACTTTCTGGATCTGATCGATAAGAATGAGTTTGAAGGTGCAACCTTTTACCGCGCTGTGACATTGGATAATCAGCCGCAGGATGATATTAAGATTGAAGTTATTCAGGGTGGATTATCTTTCACAAGAGACCTTTCACAATACGAACTCATTGAACATGAAACTACTGAACAAACAGGAATTCTTCATACAAACGGAGTAATTTCAATGGCAAGAGTAGAGCCGGGTACTGCTTGCACAGAGTTTTTTATATGTATTGGAGATCAACCTTCATTAGACTTTGATGGAGAAAGAAATCCTGATTTACAAGGATTCTCAGCATTCGGAAAAGTGATCGAAGGATTTGAAGTAATGCTCGAGATCCAAGCATTACCAGAGGAAAATCAATTGTTAAAACCACGTTTAGCGATCAAATCCATTAAAAGATTTAATCATTAATAAAACTTCTTAAAAGCCTTTCCGATATAATCAACAATATCTCCGGCAATTAATGCTTCATAGCCTTTCTTCTTAGCAGCCAAATCACCTGCTAAACCATGCAAGAAAACACCCAAAATGGATGCTTCAAGAGCAGTGTATCCTTGCGCCATTAAGCTAAGTAGCATTCCAGTCAGAACATCTCCACTTCCACCTGTTGCCATTCCCGGATTTCCTGTAGAATTGAAATAGCAGTTCCCAAGCGGATCGGCAATTGCAGTATGCGCCCCTTTCAGGATCATATAAACCTGATGCTTAACTGCAAAATCCTTCAACATCTCCAATCTATCGAAATCATTATCAGCCTTACCGGCTAATCTTTCAAACTCCTTTGGATGAGGAGTAAGTATACAATTCGGATTTAAGAATCCGAGCCATGTTTTATTCTCTGCCAAAATATTCAACGCATCAGCATCAAAAACGATAGGTTGTCCTACATTTTGAATGAGGTATTTTAGTGCATTCTGTGATTGCTCTTCCATTCCAAGTCCGGGCCCTACTCCTATTGCATTATACGTATTCAATTCAGGTATTTCTGAGAAGTAGTTTTCAAAACGATCCAGGCTTAACATAGCTTCTGGAACTGCTGTTTGAAGTATATCATTGCCTTTTGTAGGGACATGTGCTGTTAGCAATCCAATCCCAGTTCGCAAGGCTGCTTTAGCTGCTAAAACCGCGGCACCGAACTTCCCGGTACTACCAGAGATCAACAATCCATGTCCATAAGTTCCTTTATGTGAAAACTTTCTTCTACTCTTTAAGAAATTATAGCTGCTTGATGCAGTTAACATCAAATTCTTAGGATCTAGCTTATCAGTAAATTCTGTAAGCAAACCAATTGGTAATACATGCCAATCGCCAACAAACTCATTATTCTCAGGAATGAAGAATGCATATTTAGGAAACTCAAAAGAAAGGGTATAATCTGCTTTAATGATGTAGCCATTTTCATCAGTAGAGTTTTGATCAGCAAATAATCCGGATGGAATATCGATCGATATCGTAACGGCCTTTGAATCGTTAATACGATGAATACATTCACCTATAAATCCTTTTACAGGTTTTGATAAACCTGATCCGAAGATGGCATCGATCACAATATCTTCTGCATTAATTGATGGAAAATGTGCAGAGTTCTTTACAGAATGTATTTCACACTTCACATCTTTCAACCTTTCAAGATTAATACGAAAATCCTCCGACTGCTGAGTTGAAAAGCTAAGAATAATAACATCCACCTTATAATCTTTAGCTGCAAGTAATCGAGCAATTGCAAGACCATCTCCACCATTATTTCCCAATCCACACACAATTCTAATATTGGACTCTTGCTTCAGATAAGGAAGCATCCATTCAACACATGCTTCTGAAGCGCGCTCCATTAGGTCAATTGATGCAATAGGTTCATTTTCGATGGTAAACTGATCCGCTTTTCGGATATCTTCAACAGGAAGGATCTTTATCATTTTTTAAAGATTGATTAGTACACATTAAAGTTAATAAAAAACAAGCCGTTGATGTGAGGCTTATTAATCTTTGTTATTTTTGCAAAAAATTCAATTATGGGACGAAGAAACAGACAGAAGTTCAAATTATTAGAAGAGATTGAGATCCTTGATGCCGGATCAGAAGGCAAAGCAATTGCAAAATTTGATGAGCAGGTTGTCTTTGTTCCATTCGTGGTTCCCGGAGATGTTGTTGATATTCAAATCATCAAGAAAAAGAAAAAGTTCTTAGAAGGGAAGGCCGTGAAGTTCCATAAATATTCTGACTTAAGAATAGAAGCCAAATGCTCACATTTTGGTGTTTGCGGAGGATGTAAATGGCAAAACTTAAGCTATGAACAACAGCTATCGTATAAGCAAAAGCAGGTAAAAGATAATCTTGAACGAATTGGGAAGATCGACTTGCCTGAGATCAATCCAATTCTTCCAAGTGCAGAGATCTTTAACTATAGAAATAAACTTGAGTATACCTTTTCAGATCGAAAATGGCTAGTTGATTTTGATAAAAACGAACCTGCTGATGAAAGAGATATGAATGGTTTAGGCTTTCATATCCCGGGGATGTTCGATCGTATCGTAGATATTGAAACATGTTACTTACAAGCTGAACCATCAAATGCTATCAGACTGGAAGTTAAAGACTATGCAATTGAGAATGGAATTTCATTCTATAATGCTCGCAGATGGGAAGGAATGATGCGTAATCTGATCATCAGAAATACCAATGAAGGTGATTTGATGGTAGTTCCTGTTTTCAGATATCATGAAATGGAAATTATTGAGCCATTTATGGAGCATCTCAAAAATAAATTCCCCGAGATCACTTCATTGATGTATATCGTAAATCAGAAACAGAATGATGATATTTCTGATCAGGAAGTGATCCTTTATCATGGTAAAGATCATATGATCGCAAGTATGCCATCTTCGAATGATAGCAGTAATATCCTAAAATTCAAAATACAGCCGAAATCATTCTACCAAACTAACTCAGATCAAGCTTACAATTTATATAAAATTGCTGCTGAATGCGCCGATCTTAAAGGTGATGAACATGTTTATGATCTTTATACAGGAACCGGAACAATTGCAAACTTCATAGCAGGATCTGCAAAGAAAGTTGTTGGTTTGGAATATGTTCAATCGGCTATTGAAGATGCCTTTGTTAACTCAAAGTTCAATGACATTACAAATACACATTTTGAAGCTGGTGCGATTGAAAAGATCATGGATGATGAGTTCATTGCTGAACATGGAACACCTGATGTGATCATTACGGATCCACCAAGAGCAGGAATGCATGAGAAAGTGATCAAACAAATCCTAAAAGTTGCTCCTAAGAAAGTAGTATACATTAGTTGTAATCCTGCAACTCAGGCAAGAGATTTAGCATTATTGGATGAATCATATTCAGTAGAGAAAGTACAGCCTGTAGATATGTTCCCACACACTCATCATGTTGAGAACGTGGTATTATTGAAATTAAGAGCTTAATTTGATCTTCTCGATCAATTGATCCAAATCGATATCTTCACCTTTAACGGTTAGATGTGCTTGCTCATAGAACTGTGAGCGTTCAGCCAAGTGGTTTTCTATTCTTGTGAGAAGTTCATCTCCTTTCAGATCTCTAACAAGCGGACGGATTCGTTTTGCATTGATAAGTCTGGTATAAAGTGACTTTGGATGCATTTTCACATAAACACTTAAGCCCGATTTATTAATAATCTCAATATTATCATTGAAGCAAGGTGTTCCTCCACCGGTTGAGATAATGAGATTGTCTTTCTGACTTACTTCTATGAGCATATCAGATTCAATTTTTCTGAAAGCGGCTTCGTCATATTTCTCGAAGAAATCATGAATAGCGATTTTATATTTCGATTCAATATAATCGTCCAGATCAATAAGGTCCATACCTAATCGTGTAGCCAGTTTTCTTCCAACTGTACTTTTCCCCGAGCCCATATATCCGATCAGAAAGATTCGCATAAAACGAAGGTAAAAAAAAAGGCCCATTTGAAATGGGCCTCTGAATTATTTTCTTTTGATCACTTTCCCGACAGCATCAATTATGTTTGGAGTATCCAAACCATATTCGACTAGCAATTCTTCCGGTGTACCACTCTGACCGAATTTATCATTAACAGCAACCATTTCTATTGGAGTTGGCAATTCTCTTGATAATAATTGAGCAATGCTATCACCTAAACCACCATGCATCATATGCTCTTCGGCAGTTACAACACATTTTGTTTTCTTTACAGAATTCAATACAGCTTCTGCATCCAATGGCTTGATCGTATGAATATTAATAATTTCTGCACTAATTCCTTTTTCAGCTAATGCTTGTCCTGCTTCAATTGCTTTCCAAACTAAATGTCCGGTTGCAAAGATGGATACGTCTGTACCTTCATTGATCATTAATGCTTTCCCAATCTCAAACTTTTGATCTACAGCAGTGAAGTTAGGTACTTTTGGTCTTCCAAATCTTAAGTAAACAGGACCTTCATGCTCAGCGATAGCGATTGTTGCAGCTTTTGTTTGATTAAAGTCACAAGGATTGATGACTGTCATATTCGGTAACATCTTCATTAAGCCAACATCCTCAAGGATCTGGTGAGTAGCACCATCTTCACCTAAAGTTAAACCTGCATGAGAAGCACAAATTTTTACATTTTTATTTGAATAAGCTACTGCTTGTCTGATCTGATCATAAACACGACCAGTTGAGAAGTTCGCGAAAGTTCCAGTAAAAGGAATCTTACCACCGATCGTTAAACCAGCCGCAATACCGATCATATTAGCTTCAGCAATACCTACTTGTAAAAATCTCTCAGGAAAATCAGCTTCAAAAGCATTCATTTTAAGGGATCCTGTAAGATCAGCACATAATGCAACTACATCTTCATTTTTCTTTCCAAGTTCGTGAAGGCCTTCACCGAAACCTGAACGTGTATCTTTATGATTTTGAATTTCAATCTTTTTCATGTAAAGAAAGTGTTATGGTGTTGTTGTGTTAATGTCTTTAAGTTGTTTATTGAGGTAACGAATCAATCCCAATGTCAGCTTCTGAACATCTTCGCATTCTCTTCTTAGTTGTCTTATTTCATTTTCTGAAATGATTTCTAAGTCCTCAATTACATATGTCATACTTTTCACTTCAGATGCTGAGCTTTGAGCATAATCCAAGAATCGCATGAAATCTTTTTTATTAAATCTAGCAAAACCTTCAGCTATATTATTCATTGTAGATAATGATGCTGATTTCAATTGCCTAACTGTTGAAAAATCGGATTTAAGTGATTCGGTTTCAGCTAAGATGTATACATGTTTAGTCAGCAGTCGAGCTACTTTCCAACATTCTAAATCTTCAAATCTTTCAATCTTAGCCATAAATNATCAAGTATATAACACTATAAAACCAATACACTTAAGCACTTATATTAGTAGTCGCCTAAAGTTTCTTCTAATTGATCTAATGCAATTTTGGTTTGCTCTTCGTTAGGAGGATTTCCATGCCATTTATGAGTTCCCATCATAAAATCAACTCCCTGACCCATTTCAGAGTGCATTAAAATAACAACCGGTTTACCTTCACCTGACATTTCTTTTGCGATTGCAAGTGTNTTCAGGATCTCTTCCATATTGTGACCATCCATTTCCAGAACGTTCCAATCGAAAGCTTCCCATTTTGCTCTTAGATCACCTAATGCAAGAACATCATCGGTAGAACCATCAATTTGCTTTTTGTTATAATCAACTACTGCGATAAGGTTATCTACGTTCTTAGCAGCTGCATACATTGCCGCTTCCCAGATCTGTCCTTCTTCAACTTCACCATCACCCATTAAAACATAAACAGTCTTTGGGTCGTTATTTAACTTCTTTGTAGTTGCTGCTCCAACTGCTACAGATAAGCCTTGTCCTAAAGATCCTGAAGCGATTCTAACACCTGGAGTTCCTTCTGCAATTGAAGGGTGGCCTTGTAATCTTGTGTGAAGTTTACGGAATGTTGCTAATTCACTTACATCAAAATATCCTGCTCTGGCAAGCACACTATAAAGTACCGGAGAAATATGACCATTTGACAAGAAGAATAGATCTTCATTCTTTCCATCCATTGTGAAATTTTTAGGATCGAAATCCATAACTTCAAAAAACAATGCTGTAAGGAAATCTGCACAACCAAGTGATCCACCTGGATGTCCTGATTTTGCGCCACTTACCATACGGATAATATCACGTCTTACCTGGCTGGCTGTTTGCTGTAGTTGTGTTGTTTCTGGCATGTTTAAATTTTTTGCAAAAGTAGTTTTTTTAGGAATCTAATTGACAAAAAATGTCTATTTAGAATCACAATAATTCAATCTGAATATTCTCTACGAAATGTTTAAAATATTCGTCTTTCAATGCACACAAACGAATTTTATTTTCTATTTTTAAGTATTCTAAATTAGAAAAACACAATGATTCCTAAATACCTGATTAACAAACTCATTCTTATTTCCTTGTTTTGCGTTTTTGCAAACGCATCTTATTCACAAGATGAAATGATCAACCTTGACACAGAAAAGCATTGGGTTGATTCGGTTTACAACTCATTGGATCTTGAGCAAAGAATAGCTCAATTGCTAATGATCAGAGCTAATAATGCAGGTCAGGATTATTTTAAAGAGATCCCCGATTATGTTAAGAAATACAATATTGGAGGGATCACATTCTTCGCGAATACTCCACAAAAACAATTACAAGCTACTAACAGTTGGCAGAAACTAGCTAAAACACCATTGCTGATCTCAATTGATGGTGAGAATGGTGTTGGAATGCGATTAAAAGGTGTTTATAAATTCCCTTATCAGATCACTTTAGGAGCTATTCAAAACGACAGTTTACTTTATCAGATGGGAGAATTGGTTGCTCAACAATGTAAAGATATGGGCATCCAGATCAATTTTGCACCTGTTGTTGACATCAATGTTAATCCAAAGAATCCTGTAATTAATAGTCGCTCTTTTGGAGAGAATAAAGAAAATGTAGCACGCAAAGGGATCATGTATATGAAAGGTATGCAGGACAATGGTATTATTGCCGTTGCCAAACACTTTCCGGGTCATGGAGACACTGATGCAGATTCTCATTATACCTTGCCAATAGTAAATCACTCAAAAACAAGATTGGATAGCATCGAACTTTATCCTTTTAAACAAATGATCGATCAGGGTCTTCAAGGCGTTATGGTTGCACATTTATATCTCCCTGCTTTGGTTAAGAAAGAGAATACAGCAACAACTTTATCTCCTGTGATCGTTAATGATCTGCTTAAAAAGGAAATGGGATTTAAAGGTTTAGCAATGACCGATGCTCTTGATATGCAAGGTGTTACTAAATATTTCAAACCGGGAATTATCGAACAAAAGGCTTTATTGGCAGGAAACGATATTTTGGTTCTTCCTCAAGATGTTCCTAAAGCGATCAGGAAACTAAAGAAAGCTGTAGAAAAAGGTGAGATCCCTGCAAACATCATTGAAGAGAAGTGTAAGAAGATCCTATTAGCTAAATATCGTGCAGGCTTATCGAAAAGAACAGATCATCCATCAATAGATATTATCACAAAACTTAATAATCCCAAAAGTTCATGCCTCATCCGTAAGATGTATGAAGAAGCTTTCACGATCGTTAAGAATTCAAATGATCTTCTCCCAATAAAAGATCTTGATAGTTTAAAGATCGCTAGTTTGACCATCGGTAATTTGAATTATGGAGCTTTCCAAAAACGTACAGACCTATATGCTAGTGTGGATCATTTTTATTGGAAAGAAAAAAGTAAGATCAATAATCAGGATTTATTAAACAAACTTGCAGGCTACGACCTTGTTCTTATTTCGGTGCAAAACACAAGCATACATGCAACAAGACGCTTTGGTATAAGTGAAGAGTCCATGAAGTTCATAAACTCTGTGATCGATCTGAAGCCATCAATTCTAAATTTACATGCAAACCCTTATGCTTTAGATTTCTTTGCTGATCATCCAAACTTGAAGTCCATTTTGGTTTCCTATGAAGATAAATCGATGGTCCATGACCTTTCAGCGCAGGTTCTTTTTGGAGGGATTCCTGTAAAAGGAAAACTTCCTGTGACAGTTAATGAACGACATCCTGTCAATACAGGCTTAACAACTGAAAAGATCCGACTGGAATATACCACTCCTACCGAACTAAACATCAACCCTAAAGACCTTGAAGTAATTGATTCTATTGCTTTAGATGGAGTTTCAATTAAAGCATTTCCGGGTTGTCAGATCATGGCTATAAAAGATGGCAAAGTCTTTTATCATAAATCATTTGGGAAGCATACCTATAAAACGAATAATGCAGTTAAGAATTCGGACATCTATGATATTGCCTCCATCACAAAGGTTGCTGCAACGACCATCGCTTTAATGAAACTTCAGGAAGATGGCTGGATCGATATGGATGACAAACTTTCGAAGTTCGTTCCATTCTTAAAAGGAAGTAATAAGGAAGACGTTAATCTAAGAGAACTGATGACCCATCAGGCGAGATTCAAAGCATGGATCCCATATTACAGAGCTACGATCGAAGGACGTAAAAAACTGGAAGGCATTTATAGCACGAAGATCTCAGAAGATTTTCCTGTAAGAGTAGCTGAGAACCTATATATCAGCAGTGATTACGAATATGTGATCATGGATAGCATCATGGATTCTGAACTGAGAGAGAAAAATGATTACAAATACAGTGATCTGGGTTTTTACCTTGTTGCAAGAATGATCGATAATGTAACGAATCAAAGCATTAGTGATTACTGTATAGATAACTTCTACGACAAGCTAGGATTAAGAAGGACATCGTATTTCCCACGAAAAAAATTCTCTTTAACTGAGATCATTCCAACTGAAGATGATAAGGAATTCAGGCTTCAACTTGTGCATGGAGATGTCCATGATCCGGGAGCTGCCATGTTAGGTGGAATGTCTGGCCATGCCGGTCTATTCTCAAATGCTAATGACCTGGCCATCATTATGCAAATGATATTGAATGGCGGCACCTATGGAGGTCATAAATTCCTGAACCAAAGCACGATCAAGGAGTTTACGAATTATCAATATCCATTAAATGATAACAGAAGAGGTATAGGATTTGACAAGCCATTACTTGAATATGAAGAGGATGCTGCAACATGTGTAAGTGCAACTCCGTCAAGCTATGGTCATTCCGGATTCACAGGAACTTATGTGTGGGTTGATCCAGCATATGATTTCATTTATGTATTTTTATCAAACAGAGTTCATCCGGATGCATCGAATTCCAAGATCATGAAACTAAATATAAGAACGAATATACATGAGGCATTTTATGAAGCAATTAGAAATGCCAAAAACTACTAATCTTTAAATTATGAATACAAATAGAACAAAATCAATATTATGGTGGGTTTTCTCNCTCATTTTCATGCTATCAGTAGCAGTTTATCAACGTATGACAGGTCCAACTTATCCGGCAAGAGGTTCCGTTGAGATCGAAAATGTTAAGTATAAGTACAAACTCCTCAGATCATCTAATAATGATAAAGATGCAAGAGTTGAGATTGAGGTTCCTGATGGTATTACAGGCTTCTTCAAACATAAAAGATATAAAAGCTATGATGTTTGGAGTGTAACGGATATGCAAAGAGAAGGCGATGTACTTGTAGCATATATCCCAAAACAACCTGCTGCCGGGAAAGTAGAATATTTGATCACACTTGTTAAGAATGATAAAGTATACAGTTTAACAGCAGATCCCGTGATCATCCGTTTTAAAGGGGTAGTGCCTGACTTTGTGCTGGTTCCGCATGTTATTTTCATGTTCCTTGCAATGGTATTTTCCATTCGTGCCGGTATTGAAGCGATCAGAAAAGGAAATCGTTTATTCAACCAAACTCAGTCTACCGTAATTTTCTTATTTATTGGCGGATTGATCCTTGGTCCAATCGTTCAAAAATATGCATTTGATGCATATTGGACAGGCTGGCCTTTAGGACATGATCTTACAGATAACAAAACTATCGCGGCTTTCATTTTCTGGGCAATAGCTTTATTCCAGGTGATGAAGAAAAGACCAAAAGCTAATATCTGGGTTATTATTGCTTCAATCGTAATGTTAGCTGTATACCTGATCCCGCATAGTGTTTTAGGCTCTGAAATTGATTATACACAAATGCCTAATCAATAATGATCATATATCTTATCATATTGGTCACAGCTGTGATCTCGATCGTTGCATTTAATGATCGTGATCTCTTTGATAAGCTTAAGTTCAATGCATTTGATATAAAATATAACAAACAAGCATGGAGATTTCTGACTTACGGATTTCTCCATGTTGATTGGATGCATTTACTGATCAATATGTTTGTACTCTATTCTTTTGGTGATGCAGTTTTAAAGAATTACTTCTATCTGTTTGGATCTAAATCAACATTCTACTTCGTTTTACTATATATTGGGGGAATCCTCTTTGCGACTTTAGTAGACTTCAACAAACATAAAGAAGATGTTTATTATAATGCTGTTGGAGCTTCGGGTGCAGTATCTGCAATTGTATTTGCGAGTATCATTCTAAGACCAACATCTTCATTGTATCTATTCTTTATTCCGTTTCCAATTCCTTCAGCGATCTTTGGTGTGGTTTACTTAGTTTATTCGGCCATCATGGCAAAGAAAGCAAATGATAATATTGGCCACAGTGCACACTTCTGGGGAGCATTATTCGGAATTGCGTACACAATTGCACTAAAACCAAGCTTGGCGACCAGATTTGTTGAACAACTTACAAATATCTTCTGATATGCGTATAATTGGATTAATTGGTGGATCTACCTGGCCTTCAACGATCGAATATTATAAGCTGATCAACCAACAGGTCTCCGAAAAACTCGGCAATTATCATTCTGCACGCATTATTATTAATTCAGTTGATTTTCAGGATCTAATGAACTTTAATAAAGCGGAAGACTGGATCGGGACTGAAGAATATTTACTAGCAAAAGCAAAAGACATTCAAAAGGCAGGCGCCGAATGCATTTTACTTGGTGCCAACACATTGAATAAATATGTTCGCAGCATGTCGTCAAAGCTTGATATTCCTATCATCAATATTGTTGAAGAAACCGCAAATGAGATCGTGCGTGCAGACATCAAAAAAGTTGGACTACTGGGTACGAACTACACAATGACTGATGGGTTTTTTCAGGAAATATTGAAGGAATATGGAATTGAGACATTAATTCCGACTGAGGATGAACGGGCCTTGATTCACCATACGATCTATGAAGAGTTTAGCAAGGGGATCTTTACAGAAGAAGCAAAAAAGGCTTATGTAAATATTATTGAATCCCTAATTGATAAAGGCGCACAAGCTATTATAATGGGTTGTACAGAGATCCCAATATTACTTGAGAACATCAAATTCGATGTGCATTTATTCGACACCTTGCAAATACATGTTAATGCAGCAGTAAACTTTTCCCTGGAAGATTAATTTTGTCCCGGATCATTTGGGAAATTTGGCCAGAAAGCATAAGATCCACCTAACTTTTGTAGAGATTTAGCCCACATCAAGTTAGGGTCTGTATTCAATAGACATTCTGAACTTTCTCTGGAAACAACCCAGGAATTTCTTTCTAACTCTTCTTCTAATTGATTGGAAGTCCAGCCAGAATATCCTATATAAAATCTGATCTGCTCAGGGCTGATCATATTCAATGAGATCAGTTCTTTGATCTGCTCAAGATCACCACCCCAGAATAAACCATTGATCACTTCAACACTACCTTCGATCTTATCACCAATTGTGTGTAGGAAGAATAAACTGTCGTTTTGCACCGGGCCTCCAAGATAAATTGGAGCTGCGAAATCAGGAAAATCCTTAACAACTTCATTCAGCTTTACCGATAATGGTTTATTCATAATAACACCAAAACTTCCTTCATCACTATGATCGCATAAAAGCACTACAGATCTCTTGAAATAATAATCCAAAAGAAAAGGTTCCGAAATAAGGATCTTACCCGGAGTTGGCTTAACGTTGTTCGTTTTGATAGTTAATATGTCTTCTATATTCCTCATAAATTCTCAGTTCACACGTATGCACAAATTTAGTACTTTTGAAAGCCTGATTCGTGCTGTATATATCAAATCAAAAACAATACCATAATTAGTGAAGCCTTCGAACAATCATCAAAAATTCATCGAACTTAGGGAGAAACACCCTCGCTTTATATTTGATAATTACACACTTACAAAATCAAGCACTGAATTAAAAATTAAATTCCAATTCAGTTTAAACGACTGCCATTTTTTTCAGCCCGAGATACGATTCCCAATAAATAATGACTTTATTTCTTCCGATTTTGATGAAGCAGGATGGAATAATCTGGCATTTCATTTAGGGATGATCGAAATGCTGAGCTATTGGAAGTGCGCATGCAGTCCAACAATTGTGATCAAACAATTCAAACTGAATAAAGATCAAATTGATTGGTGGAAAAAGCTCTATTATCATGGCCTCGGTGAATTCTTCTACTTAAATGGCATAGATACGAATGAAGATGACTTCGTTCAATTTGAGTGCGAATCAGATGAAATATTACAACCATTCGATTTAAATCTTCAGAATAAGGTTTTGGTTCCTGTAGGTGGTGGGAAAGACTCTATCGTGAGTTTAGAGACTTTAAAAAAGAGCGATCTAGAAATTCTGCCATTATTACTGAATCCTAATCCCTCACGTGACAGGACAGTTGAGACTGCCGGTATTTCAGATGCATTTATTGTTAGCAGAACTCTTGACAAAGAACTACTGAAACTAAACGATGAGGGATACCTGAATGGACATACGCCATTTTCAGCATTATTGGCTTTCATCAGTATTGGTGCAGCTATTTTGAGCAAGTCCAAACATATTGCACTTTCTAATGAATCAAGTGCCAATGAGGCAACCGATCTCGAGAGTGGAGCTAACCATCAATATTCTAAATCATTTGAGTTTGAAAGTGACTTCAGAAATTATTTAAAGAAATATATCCATTCGGATGTAAATTATTTTAGCTTTTTAAGACCTCTGAATGAATTGCAGATCGCAAAGCTTTTCAGTAAACATCAGAAACATTTTGCAGGATTCAGAAGTTGTAATGCAGGAAGCAAAAAAGACATCTGGTGTTGTAATTGTTCTAAATGTCTTTTCATCTATATCATTCTTGCAGCCTTTTTAGATGAAGAGAGAATGATGGAGATCTTTGGAGAGAATCTGCTAAACCGAGAAGACCTTAAGCATATATTTAATGAGTTATGTGGAATTCATCCTGTAAAACCATTTGAATGCGTTGGGAGTTATGATGATGTGAATTTTGCGTTAAACCTGATCATTGAAAAGTCTGAAAACCATCCTTACTTAATTCAGTATTATATCGATAGTTCTATCAGCAAAAAACATCAGCATATTAATAGCCTGAGCTATTTGAAAGCAATTAATCCTGAGCACTTTTTAGAAGCTAATTTTGAACAAATCTTAAATTCAGAATTAATATGATCGCTTCCTTGAAAGAATATCTAGAAGGTAAAAGAATCTTAATACTAGGTTTCGGTATTGAGGGACGATCAAGTTACAACTTCTTGAGGAAATTATTACCAAAAGCTGAACTACATATTGCTGATCAGAACAATGAGCATGAAGTTCTAAGAACTTTAAAAGATCCTTTTACAAAGATCACAAGCGGCAAAGATTATCTTGAAAAGATCAACAACTTTGATCTAATATTTAAAAGTCCAGGAATTAAGTCTGATCTAATAATCGGTAAGACTGATGCAGAGATCAGCTGTCAGACAGATCTATTTCTTAGATTTTATAAAGACCAAATAATAGGGATAACCGGAACAAAAGGTAAAAGTACAACAAGTAGTCTGATCGCACATATTGTTAAAAGCTCAGGTTGTAGTTGTGAGTTGATAGGAAATATTGGCACTCCACCATTTGATGTTATCGATAAGATTGATAAAGAAACCATAATTGTTTATGAGATGTCATCACATATGCTGGAAAGTGTTAATGACTCTCCACATATAGCGATCTTCTTAAACATCTTCCCTGAGCATTTGGATCATTATTCTGATTTTGAAGCATACAGATCAGCTAAAGATCGGATCTGGAAATTTCAGAATGATTCAGATTTCCTAATAGTAAACGAAAGTTTAGTTCATGAGCTAGAATCATCAAGATCTAAACTTTGCTTGTTTGGAAACGATAAATCAAAAGATCATTTTGGTAATGTTGAGAATGGTACAGTTTACCTAAATAATGACAATTCTTTTAACGCTTTCTTAAGTAATGATGATAAGTTCAATTTAATTGGAGAGCACAATTTATTGAATATTCTGGCAGCATTTAAAGCTTGTAGTTTGATTGGGCTCACAAATCCTGAGATCCTGAATGGAATTAAAAGTTTTACCACTCTTGAACATCGCCTTGAATATATAGGAAAGTTTCGCAATATTCATTTTTATAATGATTCTATAGCCACGGTTCCAGAAGCTTGTATAGCAGCACTG
The DNA here is from genome assembly GCA_002711565.1 of Bacteroidota bacterium. GTDB lineage: Bacteria > Bacteroidota > Bacteroidia > Bacteroidales. Next base: position 23,834 of record PARP01000019.1, on the reverse strand, counting down.
GATGCAATAAAAGATATCGACACATTAATTCTTGGAGGAAAGGATCGTGGATTGGATTATAAAATTCTTATTGAAAGAATTAATAATTCGGAGATCAATAATATCATCCTAATGGGTGAAGTTGGGAAAAGACTAACTAAAGAATTCAATGAGATCGATAAAAGGTCTATTTATGCGAACACCTTAGAGGAGGCATTTAAAAGCATCTGGCAATATACAGAGACAGGCAAATCTTGTTTACTTTCTCCTGCGGCATCAAGCTATGATCAGTTTAGGAATTTCGAAGAGCGCGGTAATATGTTCAAAAAAATAGCAAGAACCCAATCGGATCCTTGCTAATTAAATTCATCAAAAATCGAAAACTATTCTTCCTTCTCTTTTTCGTCTTTTTTAACTTCTTCTTTCTTCACAGTTTTCTTAGCTGTAGTCTTTTTTGCGGTTGATTTAGCTGGAGCTTTTGCTTTAGGTTCTGCTTTTGGCTCAGCTTTTTTTGTTGTGGTCTTCTTTGCAGTTGTTTTCTTTGGAGCCGCTTTCTTAGGAGCCTCTTCTTTCACTACTTCAACTTCCTTCTTCTCTACTTTAGGCTTGAATGCATTTGCTTTCTTTTTCGGGCGACGTACTCCATAAGTNCCGATTGTAATTTTTCCACGCTTCGTTTTTTTGTCTCCTTTACCCATATTATATGTTTTAAGTTATTCGATGCCACGTAAAGTTAACAAAAAAAAGCAAGAATCTGAAGTCTAAGTTCGTGGAATTAAACCAATTTCATCTGCTTGAGAATGCCATCTGCATTCTTCACTACTGCTTTCGACCAATCGAGAAGAATATCCAATCTTTCTTCTTCCGATAATTTCCAGTCAATTTCCGATCTTCTCATCTTTTCAGTTAAGTGAAAGAGGCATATTGCCGCTGAAACTGAAATATTGAAACTCTCGGTAAAGCCATGCATCGGAATTCGAACATACTCATCAGCTGCTTCGATAGCTTCAGGAGNTAAACCGNCTTTTTCAGTTCCGAAAACAAGAGCGATCTTATCATCTAATGGAAGATCTGTCAATAATTGATCATTCGTATGCGGTGTTGTAGCAACGATCTTATAACCTTTAGCTCTTAGCGCATCATAAGCATCGATGGTATTGAAGCTTTTATCCTTATACTTTGTTAAACTCAACCATTTTGCAGCTCCAAGTTCAACGTCAGGATTCAAAGTATATTCATTTTTATTCTCGATCACATGAACATCCTGAACTCCAACACAATCACAAGTTCTTAACACAGCACTTGCATTTTGCGATTGATAGATATCTTCTAATACAACCGTAATATGTCTTGTACGGTATTGAATAAAATCCTCGAATTTCCCCTTTTTATTATCTGAAAGAAATTCATAGAGGCAATCGAGTTGCCTCTTTTTATGCTTTATGATATCCGACATCCTAGTAATTTGGTTTTGGATACATCTCATCCCACCATTCAGGTTGATCTTTTAACCAACGATCGAAATAGGCAGCGATGGTTTTTTGCCAGATCACTCTTTTCTTATAGTCCAGGATGTGGTGATCTTGTCCTTTGATCTCAATAAAATCTACCGGACGACCTAATAGTTTAAGCGCCGTATAAAGCTGAATACTTTCTCCTACAGGTACGTTTGTATCTTCATCACCGTGAAGCAATAATAATGCGTCTTTGATCTTATCAGCATTGAATAAAGCTCCTTGCTCAATATAAAGCTCTTTATTATTCCATGGGAATGAATTAGCTGAAGCTACAGAACTATATAAATAGCCCCAATAACCTTCGCCCCAATAACTACTTAATGAGCTGATCCCTGCATGTGAAATTCCACAGGTGAAGATATCTGTTTTACTTAAGAGATACATAGTCATAAAACCACCGTAGGAAGCTCCAATACACCCAATTCTTTCACCATTTACAAATTCATGTTCAGCAACGAATTGTTTCGTAGCATCAATGATCTCGTCTGCAACAGTTGCACCCCAATTATTTACGTGTGCAGCAGAGAAATCTTGTCCGTAACCATAAGTTCCACTTGGTTGAAGATTATAAACGATATAATCACCAGCAGCATATAAATTCAGTGGGTAACGACCTCTAAAACTTCTGCTTACCGGACTTGTTCCAGCATAATAGTTTACAATTAGAGGATATTNCTTATTTGGATCGAAATTCGGTGGGTAATATACTCTACCATCGATCTTAGTTCCTTCTTTAGTTGTGAAAACCCATTCTTCATGCTTTCCGAAGATCACATCATCGAATGTTGCTTCTTCAGGATCCTGAACCAATGTATAACTTAAGGTATTTAAGTCGATCATATATCCTTGATCTCTGTTCTTGATACCATTAGCAGCGTAAACAGCTATATGCTTTTCGGTACTGAAGCTCATATTCTTAATGATATCCATTCCAACGTCAATATGTGAATAGGCTTCACCTTTAACATCATATTTATATAGACTAACAAAAGTCTTATCCCATGTTACAAAGTAGATATTACCATCGATCTTACTCCAATAAGCATTTCTGATTGCTGGATCAAAATCTTTAGTAATAGCTTTAACATCTTTAGATTCGATATTATAGATATAAGCTTGTTGATCATAATCGTTTGGTAAAGCATTATCAGTTGTATTGATACCTATATCACCAAAAGTAGCAGGTGAACCAAGAACTAGTAAATTCTTTCCACTCGGACAGAAACTTGCACTACCAGGGAATCTTTTATGCCAAATTTCTTCGTTCTCGAAAGTTTCCAGATTCATCATAAATAACTTCTGTTTCGAATATGGTCTTTCCATGTAATCTTCTTTGCTCGTACTATAAATGATATATTTCCCATCAGGACTGATATCATGCAGGCTAGTAGTTAGATTACCAAAAGTCAGACGTTCTGAAAAATCTGAAGCAACATCATATTTATATAAAAAGCTTCTATTTCGATACCAAGGCCNTCTGTCTGGCATACCTTCAACTTTTTTCACTAACTCATTATCAACATTAGCTCTTTCAGAAACCGAATAGATCAAGAAACTAGCATCTCCTGACCATTGATATGATCTTAATCTCTTTGTATTATTAAGCAGATCTGATCGAGTACCTTTTTTCAAAATCGAATGACACGATCTTAGAACCGCTTAAGTCGTTTGTGATGTATGAAAGCTTATTTGAACCAGGGATCCAGTTCAAATTCCAAAGATCCATTCCTTTTAATGATACAACCATTTGATTGCTTCCTGTTTCATAGATCTCATACCAGCTCGAATTATCACCCTCAGGAGCATAACGTTCTGAAAAGCGAACGATATAGTATGAAGCATCAGGAGAAGCTACCAATGATCCTACTCTAGGTCCATCCAGCACGTGAGAAATATCCATTCTGCGTTTTGGAGAAATTGATGCTATTAAATTGGCAGTCGTTGCAGGTTCTTCAACAGAATACTTCGCTGAGATGTTCAGGTCTTTATCATGACCTTCTTTCACGATCATCTTAACTACAACAATATGTTTTCCTTGTTCCAGTTCAACTGATTTAGAAAAAGTGTTCAGGTCTTTATCAAGACTGGTTTTCTTACCGATCACTTTGCCATCAAGCATTACTTCAAATGCATAAGTTGATGAGATCTCAAGCTTGGCATTCATCCATCTGTCTACTTCAACATAATGTGTAGCATAAGCAACTTGAATACCTTTGATCTTTTTAGATTTTAAAACCTTAACTTGATTTTCGTCCTCTACTTCCCCGATCTTCCATTCAGACTTTTTTGCATTCATTTGGAAGATATCTCCGTTTTCAGGCCAGAATAAAGATCTTTCAACATGTTTGTATGTAAGTAATGATTTGATCGTAAATTCATTACCATTTACATCATGATCATTGTTAAAAACAGGCATTTTTAGCTCAAACGGACTAGTGATCAACCACTTGTCAACATCGACTTTATCTTGAGCTTGCACACTTTGAGTAAATATATTACTCATTAATACTAATAAAACTAATAGTAAAGATTGTTTCAATTTTCTCATTTTAGGAATGTGTTTAGGATGCAAATTTACTGATTATCTGTATAAATCAAACTGAAATAGACAGATTCAAAATAGCTTATGACAAAATTCAACTTTTTAAATATCAATGGAAAAATCTGATATATGGATATGAGGATAAATATTTTCGGTTCAGCATTTTAAATTATCGTAAAATAAATTACTTTTGCACTTCAAATATTGAAAAAGATGGCCAAAAAGATTGACAAAACTGAAGACGGCATGCAAGCCGTAGAACAAGCATTAAGTAAGACAGAGAAATTCATTGAAGCAAATCAGAAGATTTTAACGATCGTTGTAGGTGCTTTAGTTGTGATTATTCTGGGTTATTTCGGATATACCAGACTATATGTACAACCTTTGGAAGAAGAAGCGAATGCTCAATTATTCCAGGCTGAGATCTATTTCCAGCAGGATTCATTAAACAAAGCATTATATGGTGATGGTAACGCATTAGGCTTTATCGACATCAGTGATGAGTTTGGTGTTACGAAAGCAGGTAAATTGGCAAACTATTATGCTGGTATTTGCTATCTTCATTTAGGTGAATTTGAAAATGCGATCGATTATCTAAAAGATTTCAGTTTATCAGATCATATCGTTGCTCCAATGGCATTAGGTGCTATTGGTGATGCATATATGGAATTACAAGATCTTGATGCAGCTGCTAAATATTATGTAAATGCTGCTAAAGCTGATAAGAATGAGTTTACAGCTCCTACTTTCTATCTAAAAGCAGGTATGACTTATGAAATGCTTGAGAATTATGGCAAAGCATTAGATATGTATCAAGCGATCAAAAAAGATTTTGGTGCAAGTATCGAAGCAAGAGATATTGAAAAAACGATCACTCGTTTAGAGTTACTATCTAAATAATTATCACACTATTATATATTTAATACCTGGCTTTACAGTCAGGTATTTTTTTATCTTTAAGCAAAAAGTATATGCAGGATTTACGGATCATATTTATGGGCACTCCCGAATTTGCGGTTCACACTTTGGATGCAATTGTGAAAGCAGGTCATAATGTGGTTAGTGTAATTACTGCTCCCGATAAACCTGCAGGACGAGGAAAAAAGATCAATGAATCTGCTGTTAAAAAATATGCTTTAGAGAATGATTTAAACATCCTGCAACCAAAAAATCTGAAAGACCCAGAGTTTATTGATGAGCTAAGATCCTTAAAGGCAGATCTGCAGATCGTAGTTGCTTTTAGAATGCTACCTGAAATCGTTTGGGCAATGCCGCCTAAAGGAACATTTAATTTACATGCTTCACTCCTACCGCAATATCGTGGAGCCGCGCCGATCAACTGGGCAGTAATAAATGGCGAAACCAAAACAGGTGTTACTTGCTTCTTCCTTGATAAAGAAATTGATACTGGTCGAGTTATTATACAAGAAGAAATAGACATTGATGAGAATGAAACAGCAGGGACGCTACATGACAAGTTGATGCATAAAGGAGCAAAACTTGTAGTGAAGTGTATTGGAGAAATTGCAAAAGGGGAAGTCAATTCAATCCCTCAATCTGATCTCATCAACGAAGAGCTTAAACATGCACCAAAGATCTTCAAGGAGGATTGCAAGATAAACTGGTCAGAAAACAAAATCAAAGTTAAGAACTTCATTCACGGATTAAGTCCATACCCGGCTGCATTTTGTCAACTTATAGATCCAGAAGGTGTAGCTTACAATTTAAAAATTTTCAAAGTCTCAGAGTCAAATTCAGGTGATTCCTTAACTGTAGCCGGTTCTATTGATCTCAGCGAAAAAAACAGCTTAAAGGTTGCTTGTGCAGATGGATTTTTAGAGATTCTTGAACTTCAATTGGCAGGAAAAAGAAAGATGAGTACTGAGGATTTCTTAAAAGGATTCAGGCTGAATTCTGACTGGAAGCTAGCTTAATCAGTGATACCAACACTTACAGCGAATCTGCAATTTTCTTAAAAAAAGGCCGTAGTTATTAACAAAAACTCGGTTTTATTAACATTTTCAGGGGTTTTAGCGCATTTCACTTGATTTACGTCCATATTCTTATATATTTGCAGTTCTTCGATATTACTATTATTAATTTAAAACCCTAGAAAAATGAACAAAGCAGAATTAATTGAAGCAATTGCTTCGGATGCAAAAATGACAAAAGCTGACGCTAAAAGAGCTCTTGACGCATTTATCGGTGCTACTACTGGTGCATTGAAAAAAGGTGACCGTGTTGCTCTTGTAGGATTCGGTTCTTTCTCAGTAACAAAAAGAGCTGCTCGTAAAGGTAGAAACCCTCAAACTGGTAAAGAAATTAAGATTGCAGCTAAGAAAGTTGTTAAATTCAAACCAGGTAACGAACTAGCTGGTACTGTATAAGCATCCGCTTCTGCAATAAAAAAAAGACCTTGATCGAGATCAGGGTCTTTTTTTTGTGACTTAAAAAAAGTCGTACCTGATCGGTACGACTTTTTAGTTTTAATTAATTAGATATGCGCGATAGGATCTGCATTATTATCCGGGTCATTATTAACTCTTCCAGAAGTACTTGGATTCCCATTAGTAACTAGTAAGATACCAGCAACGTGTGGAGTAGCCATCGAAGTACCACTCATAGTTGTATAACCTCCTCTTTTATCACAAGACAAAACGGAAACTCCAGGAGCACAATACTCAACAGGAGGATTTCCATAGTTAGAGAAGTATGCGAAATCGTCATTAATATCCATTGCCGAAACGGTCCAAATATTCGTTCCATTTACTCTCCCAGGACTAGGTTGTGGTGAATTATATGTATGTAATCCGTCGTTACCTGCTGCTAAAGCGAAATAGATTCCTTGAGCTGCTGCATTTACTACAGCTTGATCAAGAGCAGTAGAAGCTGGATAACCAACACTCATATTTGCTACATCACCCGGAGCACCATTTGCTCCAACATAATCAACACCTGCAATACAATCTGAAGTTGCACCATAACCTCTACGATCTAGGATTCTTATAGCAATTACAGTTGCGCCCGGAGCAACGCCGATCACACCATAATTATTATCTATAGCAGCAATAGTTCCTGCAACATGCGTACCATGACCATGTCCATCTTCTGCATCACGTTGTCCGAATGCAACACTTCTAGATGCATCAACATTTAGATCTGGGTGATCAAGATCGATACCAGTATTAAGGATCCAGGCAACATTATTACCTGTATAAGCTGCTCCACCACCTACTCTTGTAATTCCATAAGGAGTAGTTTGACTAGGCGTAGGAGTTGGTTTCCCACCTCCTTTTTTCAAGATCACATATTGATCTTGTTCAATAGTCGCAACTTTATCATCAGCACGTAATCGTTCTACCTCTTCACTGGTTAATTGAGCAGAAAAACCAGTTACCATATGGCTATACGTGTGTTTTACAGCCGTTAGAGCAATAGAATTCTTAATCAATACTGATTCAACTTCTGCTCTTGCAAAAGTTTGTCCTTGCTTATAAGTCATTCCCGACTTTAAGCTTCCGGACTCTTTAAATGTAATAATGTAACTACCTGGAATAAGATCGCCATTTTGAAGGCTTACCAGTTCATTTGTAAGATCTTGTTGTGGGGTTTCAACAGTTTGATCTTTTTGACATCCTGCAAAAAACAGGACAGTTGCTGCAATNCAACATGCGAGCAATTTTCTTTTCATAATTAAAAGTTTGGTTAATAAATTGATGTTGATCTAACTTGAAGTCAGATGTGCTTTAATTCTTTCACACATCAATTCGCAACCCAAACATTTAAAATAATTCTAAATAAGTTTTTAACAATTCTTCTGAATTACTAGGTAGTCAATAAATTGAAACGATACAATAAATCTGCATCTTCCTCCGCATAATCGATGCCGATTCGCTTACTTATGAGAATTTTATTCGGTAAGACTTTAAAATTTCGATCCTCAATCCAGATATCATTAGCTAGCAAACTTACTTTATTAAGCTCCATATTTATCCCGAATGCTTTTGTCAGCTTTCCAGGGCCATCAGATATTGCTTTGTTGGCTTTTGCCTTTTTTGTTCTTTCACACATCCACTCCTGCCCTTCAATTGGCAAAACACCTCTAATTAAAACTGCATGCGGAGATTCAGCATAGTTTGTAACAACATTGAATAAATGATGAATTCCATAGCATAGATAGACATAAGAAACTCCACCACGACCGAACATCACCTCTGTCCTGTCTGTTCTTCTTCCTCCATAAGCATGTGAGGCTTTATCGGTGACGCCTTCATAAGCTTCCGTTTCGGTGATCAATCCAACACATTTCTTACCATCAATATTTGTAATGAGATATTTGCCTAAGAGATCTTTGGCTATTCTTACAACATCCGTTCTCAGATAAAAGTCTTCTTTTAGCTTCATAGTTTTAGTTTCCCTTGCATCTTCCATTTCAATCTATTCATTTCATCAGTTTCGATCTTATCATGATCCTGTAACCATCTAATCACTTTTAAAACTTTATCTTCATTGAAATTCTCAACTAGATCTATAAGTTCCTGAACAAAATATGCTTCTTCCAATAGTTTAGGCCTGATTAGATTCAAGATCTGATCAAATTCAGACTCACTCACTGCTGAAAGATTTCTTTTCTTACAGACATCACATTTCCCACACCTTTTAACATCATCTTCACCAAAATATTTCAGTAGTAATTGATTTCTACACCTACTTGAAGTTTGCACATAATCCATTACAGATTGTAGCCTTTTGGCAGATTCTTCTTTCCTCACATGATAATTCTCTTTGGAAATAACAACTCTATTCTGATCTAGCCTTTCAGTTGTAAAGATCAATTGAGCTTGAGTTTTTTGAGCCACATAATCAACTACTTCATACTTTACTAATTGATCAAGCAACTGTTTTACTTTCGACACTTCTAATCCTGATTTATTAGCAAGTTCATTCTCATTTATAGATGTAAATTCATCAAAAACACCTGTATAGGTTCTTAAGATCAGTTTTACAAATTGATCGAAGCTCGGATTCTCAACCTGAAATCTATACAGATCATTTCGGTTTTGTTTAAACAACAGACTAGATGAGCTTCTCAGATTTTCATTAATGCGGATATAATTTTCACGTTCTAAGAATCTCAAAGAATTAAAGACCAAAAGTGGAGAAAAATTAAACTTTTCACCAAAAGTTTTAACATCGAAATCAAAGCTTACCTCTTTTCCCGAACCAACTGCGAGTTGACAATAATTTCCTAATGCCTGATACACAGACTTTATTTCTTTTATACTGGGATATGATCTTTCGAAATTTCTTTTTAACTGTGTTAAGTCTGAATCTTCATATAAAAGAACAGCCCAGGCATTCTTTTCATCTCTACCAGCCCTTCCAGCTTCCTGAAAGTATGATTCAAGATTATCAGGCAGATCCAAATGAACAACAAGCCTTACATCTGATTTATCGATCCCCATTCCGAAGGCATTGGTTGCTACAATTATAGGCTTTTGCCCCATTTTCCACTCAAGCTGACGCTGATCACGGATCTTGGACTCCAATCCGGCATGATAGAAATTAGATTTAAATCCAAGTTTATTTAAAGAATCTGAGACTTCTCTGGTCAATCTCCTACTTCGAACATAAATGATTACAGAACCATAAGTTTTTTTAAGCAAAGCAGACAATTTCTTAATTTTATCCTCCTCATGTAATACAACATAAGTCAGATTTTTTCTTTCGAAACTGGCTTGAAAGACATTTCTTTTCTTGAATTTCAACTTATCCTGAATATCATTCACGACTTCAGGTGTTGCTGTAGCAGTTAGTGCTAAAAGAGGAACTTTCGGAAAACGAGCTCTGAGGTTCGCGATATTCAAATACGAAGGTCTGAAATCGTATCCCCATTGAGAAATACAATGCGCTTCATCAATAGCAATAAGGTTCAATCTGAACTGTTGGGATTGAAGTTGAAATTGTTCCGTTTCCAATCGCTCAGGTGAAACATAAAGAAACTTTGCGTTCCCATAGATACATGCGTTATATGCTGCCTCCATCTCCGAGGCATGCATTCCAGAGTAAATAGCGACCGCATTGATACCACGTTTCTTAAGGTTTTGGATCTGATCCTTCATAAGAGCAATGAGTGGAGTAACCACTATGCATAGTCCATCTCGTGCTAATACGGGTACTTGAAAACAGACTGATTTACCTCCGCCAGTAGGTAATAATGCCAATGTATCATCACCATTCAATGCAGAATTGATGATCTCTTCCTGCATTGGTCGGAAGGATGCATGTCCCCAATGTTTAAGTAAAACAGTTTGTATATCCATTTTCAAGCGATAGCATGCTAAGTTATTAATAATTACAGCATGTCCCAAATCACTGATTGATGGTTTAAATTCCTATTTTTGCAATTGAAGTATAATATCTAAAATGACTTTGAAAAAAATAGTCTTCATTCTAAACCCCATTTCCGGAACAGGCAAACAGAAAAAAGCCATTCCTATCATTGAAAAATACTTGGATCGATCTAAGTATGNGTATAAGATCTTAAAAACTGAATACGCAGGACATGCATCGGAAATAGCACAACAGGCAGTTCAAGACAAAGCTGATATTGTAGTAGCAATAGGTGGAGATGGAACGATCAACGAAAGCTTTCAGGCACTAGTGAACACTGAACTTTGTTTTGGTATTGTTCCATGTGGTTCAGGTAATNGGATGGCAAGGCATTTAAAAATTCCAAGAGACCTTAAAAAAGCTATTGACCTCATCAACAAAGGGAATACTCGAAAAATTGATAGCTGCTCAGTAAATGACAGACCTTTCCTTAGCATTGCAGGTGTAGGTTTTGATGCACATATTGCAAAACTGTTTGATGAAGCAAAATTCAGAGGTTTGTTTTCATACATCCATCAGATCTTAAAAAGCTATTTTAGTTTTAAAGAGCAGGATTATCAACTGACGATTAGTAATAATGAGATCAAGAGAAAAGCATTATTGATTAGCTTCGCGAACTCAGATCAATTTGGGAATAATGCATTAATTGCTCCTCAGGCAAATATGTCGGATGGAATGCTTGAAGTATGCATCGTACGTAAAATACCAATCAGGAGCATGTTCAAATTAGCTTATCAGGTCTTTACACGAAAAATCCAGAATTCTGATTATTATCATTCGATGAGGGCTTCAGATTTTACCTTAACTCATCAATCAGATTTGATCGTCAATATTGATGGCGAACCCGTTGAAATGGGTAAAAAATTAGAGATCAAAACATATCATCAATCCATTAAAATGATTGTACCTTAGTAATATGGGAAAGAAAAATAAGAAACATCGAGACGGAATAGTTTATTCAACTAATCCTGATTATGAATATGAGNATGATGATCCGATAGAAGAAGAAACATTAGAGCCTTCTGATCAACTTCTTAAGATCCACTTAGAGAAAAAGCACCGAGGTGGCAAGACTGTAAGTTTAATAAAAGGTTTTGTTGGCACTACTGATGATCTGAACACCTTAGGGAAATTCTTAAAAAGCAAATGTGGAACAGGTGGTTCAGTAAAAGACGGTGAGATCATCATACAAGGCGACTGCCGTGATAAGATCATGAATATTCTGGACAAAGAAGGTTATAAATATAAAAGAGTTGGTGGTTAATGGAACTCGATGCTAATTTTTGGGAATCAAATTATCAAAACCAACAAACTGGTTGGGATATTGGATACGCCGCAACTCCGATCAAAGAATATATTGATCAACTCCAGAATAAAAATCTAAAAATCCTGATCCCAGGTGCCGGGAATGCTTATGAAGTAGAATATCTGTTCAAAAAAGGGTTTAAGAATGTATTCCTTATGGATATTGCTGAAAGTCCTATAAATAATTTCAAAAAAAGATTACCAGAATTTCCAGAGAACCATATCCTGCAAGAAGATTTTTTCAATCATAAGGATAAATATGATCTCATTATCGAACATACTTTTTTCTGTGCTTTAGATAAAAAATTGAGACCTGAGTATGTTAAAAAGATGCATTCCCTTCTAAAAACCGGAGGGAAATTATGTGGTTTGTTATTTAGAATAGACTTTGGAAACGATCACCCACCTTATGGAGGTTCTAAAGAAGAATATATTCAGCTTTTCAAAGATCATTTTGTACTTAAAACACTTGAAACTGCTTATAATTCAATAAAACCACGCATGAACAATGAATTGTTTATGTCCCTCATTAAAAAGTAGTTTAGTTGCTTATTTAACTTTCTTTCTAAATTATTTTTATTTATATTAGCTATAAATAAGCAATTAAATCCTATTATTATGACTCACCACAACAGTACTACCATCGAAACCATTGGAACCATTGAGAAAAAAGAAACTTTAGTTAGTTTAAATTACAATGATCTGGTTTTGGAGTCCTTACATCCTTTCCCGGGATATCATGGTACGACTGTACCAGACAAGCCAAATCCAAAATCGATCTTTTTGATCCTGAAATCAAAATATGACGAAGAGCAGATCATTAGAGCAACTTTGCGTATCAAAGAGAATTATCCATCATATTTTGATGCTTCTCCAGGTAAGATCCAGGTTTTTAACACATCAGAGCCTTGTATACGTATCAAGGGACTTGAGAACTATCAATTAATCCCGGAATTGATCTCATTGTATAAAGCTGAGGGTTTAGCTTTTATGAAAGGAAGATCTGTAGAGGCTTATCAGGGGCTGATCAGCATTAAAAAATATTTCATTCTTGATGAGATAAATGAAGGCATCTACATGGATAAAGAAACTCCTGAAATGGGGTATTTTGAGATAGATGATAAGCTGGATTGGGATCTATTCGAGAAGATCACTATGGAGATCAAGCATAATATTGAAGAAAACAATTTCGATGCTGCTCTTGGAACCATTTACAGAAAAAGTGGTTTAAAAGATGTTATTCGTATATATGATACCAATGTATGTTTGGGAGAATGCTTATTTTTGAGTGATAAATATGCAGCTGTTATCAAGCAGCACAAAAAATAATCTCTCAAATGATAGAATCTTTGAATACGTCTTTACATAACTGGTTAACCGGAAAGGGCGTAACAGAAAACTTTGCTAATATCCTTATCGATATTAGCAATTTTATTTTATTGGTAATTGCTTGTTATTTGATCTATTTGATCGTAAGGTCTTTGATCAGAAGCTTTGTTCACGCATTCGCTGCCAAGACAAAATCCCATTGGGATGATATNATGATCAAACGTAAAGTCTTTGCAAGAATTTCATTATTGATCCCTCTAATCATCTTTAATCTATACTTTAAGTATGTTCTCATCGATTATCCGGTACTCCATGCATTAATACAGGGGCTAATCGAGATCATGATCGTTGCTACCTCTCTGACGATTCTATTGGCAGTTCTGAATTCATTGAATGAGATCTACCAGTCGTATGACATCTCTAAAGCAAGACCCATCAAAGGTTACCTTCAGGTTGCGAAGATCATTGTTTATATTCTAGCAGGAGTTTATATCATTAGCATTTTTTTAGGTGATAAAGGATTTGGCTGGCTAGCCGGTTTTGGTGCTTTTTCAGCAGTATTAATGTTAGTATTCAAGGATCCGATCCTTGGCTTTGTTGGCGGAATTCAACTGACTTCCAATAATATGGTCAAATTAGGCGATTGGATCTCCATGCCTAAATATGGTGCCGATGGTACAGTGACCGACATTACGCTAACTACTGTAAAGGTTCAGAATTGGGACAAGACCATAACAACTATCCCTACTTATACCTTGGTAACCGATTACTTCCAAAACTGGAGAGGAATGGAGGAATCCGGAGGCAGAAGGATCAAAAGATCTATCAATATTGATATGAAGTCGGTGAAGTTCTGTACACCAGAAATGCTTGAAAAATATCATAAGATCCATGTTCTGAACACTTATCTGGAAACCAAGAATAAGGAATTAGTTGCTCATAACGAGAAATTCGATCTGGATAATGAGATCTTAGTAAATGGGAGAAGACAAACAAATCTTGGCATCTTCAGAGCATACTTAAAAGCATATTTGAGAAATAAGCCTGAAGTGAATTTGGATATGACGTTCTTAGTTCGCCAGCTTCAACCTACAGAAAATGGAATCCCGATCGAAGTGTATGTATTCAGCAGAATTCAGGAATGGGCCTCATATGAAGATATTCAAGCGGATATATTCGATCATATCCTCGCAGTAATTCCGGAATTTGATCTACAAGTATTCCAGCATCCTACGGGAGCGGACTTTCAGAGATTAGGCAAGTAGATTGTCAATTGTCAATTGTCAATTGTTAATTGTTAATCTAAACTTCTTATTATTAGCTGTTTTAATCTAGACTTTGATAAAGCCACACCCATTAATATTGAAAATATGAATATTGGGATTCCAAGGTTTAATAATTGAGAGAAATTCACGACATCAAAAAAAACTAGCAATAAACTCATCATAACAAAAAGTTGAATCACACTTGTTAGAATTGGTATAAGGGAAAACCTATAAGAAATTTTGATGAACTCTTTTTCTATTTCCCAGTTCATTTCACCAATCCCATAATGGAATAATCGATGAAACAAGTTTGACTTAGTTGAATCTAAACTGAATTCAAGTGGTATTTCCCAATTAATCCTATTCTTTTCTTGAATTACGCTTGCTCTATTTTCCTTTAATTGCTTTATTATTCTTAATGCAAAATTTGTTTCAATTACTTTTAAGTCAGAATTATTTTGAAAATGATACCTATGAGAAAATGAAACCCACATATGATTGAATTATTTAACCTGCAAACGTGCAAACGTGTAAACGTATAACCTGTCTGCCGACAGGCAGGCGTGCAATCGTTTTACCTTTTAGTAAAGTGACTTGAAACCTCTTCAAAAGCTATCTTAAACCATTCTGTGTATAAGCCAGGATTGGTTTTCATGTCTTCGCGAATATCTTCCATTCGCATATATTTCCATGATTCAACTTCTTCAGGATTAATATTTGGCTGAATATCAGAAATACCAATGAAAACATGATCGAATTCATGTTCGATAAGCCCCTGCCCTACATCAGCTTTGTAAAGGAATGTAAATGCCGGATCGAATTCACAATCGAATCCCATTTCCTCCTGCAAACGAATATGAGCGCTATCAACAACAGGCCTCCCCATTGCAGGGTGACTACAACAAGTATTCGTCCATAAACCTGGAGAATGATACTTAGAAAGTGCACGCTGATGGATCATCAACTCCCCTTTCGTATTAAAGATAAATATTGAGAAAGCACGATGTAAAACCCCATCAATATGAGCTTTCATCTTCTCCATAGTACCTAGATCATTGTCATACTGATCTACTAAAACTACAAGTTGTTCAGTCATCTATTGTTTTTTTAAAGCAGCATAAAAATAATCAATATTAGCAATCCCGAAATGTTAAATTTTGAAAAAATGATCATTATCAATTGACAAACTTCTAAAATAATTTATCTTTGACCGAACGTTCAATCAAAAATATTATGCCAAGATCACCAGAACAATTCGAAATCATCCGACAGGAAAGGAAAAGATTAATCATGGATACAGCCCTTGATCTCTTTGCTCAGGAAGGCTATCATTCGTGTTCTATCAATAAGATAGCATCAGCGGCAGGAATCTCTAAAGGACTTCTTTACAACTATTTTGACAGTAAGGAAGCCTTATTGATTGCTATCATCAGTGAAGGCTTCGAAGAGCTTATTGAACAATTCGACCCAAATCATGATGGGGTATTAAGTGAGGATGAAATGTTGAATTTCCTCGATCAGTTATTTAAGATCTTAGAAGAGAACAACCAACATTGGCGACTCTATTATGCCGTATTCTTCCAACCTGATGTTTACGAGCTGATCAAAGAGCAATTCAGAGAACTATTCCAACAGATGATCAAACTTCTTACGGATTATTTCACACATCATGGGGTTGAAGAACCTGAAAATGAAGCCTTAGTCTTTGGCACTTTACTGGATGGAATTGCATTCAATTATGTGATGTATCCTGAACTTTATCCGATTGAAACCTTAAAAAAATACATTATTAAAAAATTCGCATACTTAAATAAATAAACATGAGAAAACTCATCACTATACTCATTCTGCTAACATTTACAACTGGCATCAAAGCACAGGAAATAGATGCAAAAGCATTGGTTAAAAGATCAAATGACTTAATTCTGGGTGTTTCCAGTTTTAGTAAAATGACCATGACTATCCAACGTCCGGAATGGAGTCGAAAAGTTTCTATGCAATCCTGGTCTCATGGAACAGAATTTTACATGATCTATATTACATCGCCTGCACGTGACAAAGGACAGGTATTCTTAAAACGAGATCGTGATATGTGGAATTGGGTTCCATCAATCAATAGAACCATTAAAATTCCTCCATCAATGATGATGCAGTCTTGGATGGGTTCAGATTTTACCAATGATGATCTGGTTAGAGCAAATTCAATCGTTACCGATTATACTCATAAGATCATAGGAGAAGAAAGTATTGAAGGATTCGACTGCTATGTCATTGAACTGATCCCATTAGAAGATGCACCCGTAGTTTGGGGTAAGATCATTTTATGGATCAGCAAGGATGAAGCTTTTGGATTAAAAAGTGAATTCTATGATGATTTCATGGAATTATCCAGCACTCAATATGCTTCAGAAGTTAAAGATTTTGGAGATCGCAAACTTCCATCATTATTCAGAATGGTGAAAGCCGATAAACCAAACCAACTAACTCAATTAAAGATTGATCACCAAGAGTTTAATGTTAGCAAGATCAAGGAGAGCTTCTTTACTCAACAAAATATGAAACGCTTACGTCCACAGAAATAAAATGAAATCATTAATAAAAATAGCATGGCGAAGTCTGTGGCGTAATAAACGCCGGACTTTAATCACATCGGCTTCGGTCTTTCTTGCCGTTTTCCTGGCTCTTTTCATGCGATCAATGCAAATTGGTTCTTATGAAATGATGACCGATATGGCAGTCAGAGAAGCTGGTCATCTACAAATTCATAAAAATGGTTATTGGGAAAAGAAATCCATTAACTATTTCATGGATTATTCCAACGAAATAAAAAGAGAAGTCGAATCTAATCCTAACATATCAATTGCCATTCCAAGGATGGATAATTTCGCATTGGCGTCCTATGGTGATCTCACCAAAGGAGTTGCAATACAAGGAATCATTCCGGATATGACTGATGATCGCATTAATCTTTCAAAACGAATCGTTAAAGGACGTTATCTGAAAGAGAATGACACAGGTGTTGTTCTTGCAGAAGGATTGGCGAACTATCTTAAAATAGATGTTAATGACACTCTTGTGCTCCTGGGACAAGGCTATCAGGGAATCTCTGCAGCTGCTATTTATCCGGTAGTAGGAATTGTAAAATTTCCCATTCCAAAGCTAAATAATCTGATGATGTATATGCATTTGGATCAGGCACAGGAAACCTTTGCACCTTATAATCCAGATCTGATCTCAGCATTGGTCATTGAATTAAAAGATGTTGACGATCTTAGTGAAGAGGCTAATATCCTTAATGAAAGAATTGGATTCAATTATGAAGTTCTGAGTTGGGAACAAATGCTACAGGAAGTTGTGCAGCAGATCGAAAGTGATAATGCAGGAGGAATTGTAATGCTTGGAATACTTTACCTGATCGTAGCATTTGGGATATTCAGTACTGTACTGATGATGACTGTTGAAAGAAGAAGGGAGTTTGCGATCATGGTAGCGGTTGGACTGAACAGATCAAAACTAGCTATTATAACCCTTTTTGAAACCATTCTGATCGCGATAATTGGTGTAATAGCAGGAGTTATTTTCTCTGTACCAGTCCTACAGTATTTTCATCATAATCCGATCCCTCTCACCGGGGATCTAGCAGATATGATGTTGGAATTCAATTATGAACCAATAATGCCATTCTCTTTGGAATCATTCATTTTTGTAAGTCAAGGATTAACGGTATTACTCATTGCAATGGGCATTGCGATATACCCAATGATCTATGCTTATTGGTTCAAACTTTTAAAAGCTATGCGCAAGTAAAACTATGAACACAACAATAATATCAATAGCATGGAGAAATGTCTGGCGTAATAAACTACGCAGCATCATTATTATTTGTGCAGTAAGTGTCGGTCTTATCGGAGGACTTTTCTATTATGGATTTGCCCTTGGGATGATGAATCAACGCGTTGAATCTGCCATACGAAATGAGATCTCCAATCTTCAGATCCACCATCCCGAATACTTATTAAATGAAGAAGTGAAAAATAATATTCAGGATCCGGATAATATCTCACAACTCATACTCAAGTATTCTGAAGTGAAAGCTGTTAGTCAGAGGATCAAGGCAACAGCCATGATAAGTACTGCAGAGACGGGTACTGGAGTGATACTTAATGGAGTAACTCCAGATCATGAAAAACAAGTCACTGGATTATCAGAATGTATCGACGATGGAGAGTTTCTGAATAATGAAAGTCGAATTCCGATCATTATCGGAAGGAAACTAGCAACAAAACTATCAGCACGATTAAAATCAAAGGTCGTAATTACAGCGGCAAATACTGAAGGAGTGATCACTTATGGGGCATTTCAAGTGATCGGAATATATGATACAGATAATGATATGTTCGATGAAGTAAATGTATTTGTCAGAAAAAATGATTTAACCAAACTATTAAAACTAGATCAATCTCACACGAATGAGATCGCAATTGCACTTTATAATCATGATGACACAAAAAAGATCGGGAAGGAACTGAATCAGATGTTCTTAGATAAGACTGAATCGGAACAATTAACAATCCGAACCTGGCAGGAGATCGTTCCAAGCTTGAATGCCATGATCGAAATGATGGACTATTTTGCATACGTCTTTCTGATCATCATACTATTTGCACTGGCATTTGGTATTGTAAACACAATGCTAATGGTTGTTATGGAACGCATTAAAGAGATCGGCATGTTAAAGGCCATTGGGATGACGAACACCAGAATATTTAGAATGATCATGTTAGAGACGATCTTCCTTTCTGGAACAGGAGGTATAATCGGATTATTCCTAAGTATTCTTTGTATTGAATATTTTGGATATTATGGTTTCAGTCTTGAGGATTTTCAACAGGGCTTCAACTCTCTTGGATTCAGCGCGATAATTTATCCTGAAGGAGAAGTCAGTTTCTATATTTCAACAACCTTACTCGTTATTATAACTGCAATTATATCAAGTATCTATCCGGCCAGAAAAGCATTAAAAATGAAGGCCGTGGAAGCAATTAAAACAGATCACTAAAATTATTAATCATGGGAAGTATTAAAATTTCAAACCTACATAAAGTTTATAACGAATCTAAAGTTCCGGTTAAAGCGGTAAATGGTATTGATCTAGAGATCAAACAAGGTGAATTTACAGCGATCGTAGGACCATCAGGCTCCGGAAAAACAACATTACTGAATATGGTTGGTGGTCTGGATTCTCCAACTATGGGCGATATCGAGATCGATAATGTTCATATCGGTAGTTTAAATTCCAAAGAATTGATCACATATAGATTGAATAATATTGGATTCGTTTTTCAGTCGTACAACTTAATTCCTGTATTAACAGCTTTGGAAAATGTTGCATTTATTATGGAACTTCAAGGCATTCCTAAGGATGAACGTAATAAGACAGCTAAAGAGTTGCTCGAAAAAGTTGGCATAGCTGATAAGATCAATGACAGACCGGGTGAATTATCCGGCGGACAACAACAACGTGTTGCAGTTGCAAGAGCACTGGCTTCAAAACCAAAATTCATTTTAGCAGATGAACCTACTGCAAATCTGGACTCTAAATCAACGAGTGATCTATTGGACCTCATGCAACAAATGAATGATGAATATGATACAACATTCATATTCTCTACTCATGATCAACGCGTGATGGAAAAAGCCAGAAGAATAATCACCATTGATGATGGTTTGGTGAGTAGCGACATACTAAAGAATTAGTAATGAAAAAACATATAAAACTCATCTTAATTATATGCCTATTATTCTCCTCACAAGTGAAGAGCCAATCTGATATTAGCTTTAATTCCAAAGGTTATATTCAGGGTATGGAAATGTTTTGGTTCAATAATGGTGAGGTTCAAACGATGAGTACCTTATCAAACAGGTTGGATTTTGAAGCATTTATAGGATATAGCTTTACAGCGCAACTTTCGATGAGGAATATTCTGAATTTTGGGGAAATGCCTAAACTTTATTATCCATTTATCGCAGATGCAGCTATAACTGATCAGGGACGCATGGACATGACATATTCATTGGCTAGTGATTCCTCATATTTTGCTTATAGTCAATTCGATCGCGCATTTATTAAATATACTGAAGGAAATCTTGAGATCAGTGTTGGTAGGCAAAGGATCAATTGGGGGATCAATATGGTTTGGACACCGAACGATATCTTTAACTCCTTTAATTATCTGGATTTTGATTATGCGGAAAGAGCCGGAAGTGATGCGGCATTAATTCAATACTATACAGGCCCGGCATCTTCCATTCAGTTTGCATATAAATTGGATCATTTAAATCGTGCCACTTATGCACTTATGTATAAATTCAACACATTGAATTATGATTTCCAGATCATGAGTGGTAAACTGGATCGGGATCTTGTAATAGGTGGTGGATGGTCTGGTCAGATTGGTTCAGCTGGCTTTTTAGGAGAATTTACCTACTTCCATTCTCCAAAAGATCATATAAGTGATTTTCATAGCCTTGTAGCTTCTGTTTCACTTAATTATACTTTTAAAAATAATGTGTTCACCCAAACTTCTATTCTTTATAACAGCGCTGGAACGAATGAAAATGCTGGAAGGGGAAACTTTATGGCTAGCAACAGGCCAGTTTCAGCGAAAGATTACACCCTGGCAAAATGGGCATTATTTGGTCAAATTTCATTCCCTCTATCACCACTAATAAGTGCAGATTTCTCAGGCATTTTCAATCCGGGTGATAATTCTTCATATCTTGGCCCATCTTTCAATTTTTCTGTAGCAGAAAACTTTGATTTGATGTTTGTAGGTCAGTTCTTTATGGGTTCTAATGGCAGTGAATATGGTGATTATGGGACTATGCTATTCACAAGACTCCGATGGTCATTCTAAAAAAAATCAAAAAAATGCCGCTAGTAATTGATTTTTAGTTAATTTTGCACCCGAAATCGAAAGGCAGTTTTACAGTACACTGAAAAGTAGGTTCTTATATGTAAAAGCTTACGTCTGATATTGCTGCCCGAAAATTAAGAATTAAAAAAAATAATATGTATTTAACATCTGAGATTAAGAAAAACATTTTCAAAGAGTACGGTAAATCCGAATTTGATAGTGGTTCAGCTGAAGGACAGATTGCATTATTCACCTTCAGAATCAAACATTTAACTGACCACCTAAAAGTTAATAAAAAGGATAAAGTAACCGAAAGATCTTTGGTTAGAATGGTAGGTAAACGTAGAAGATTACTTGACTACCTTAAAGAAAACGACATCGAAAGATATCGTGCTATCATTAAGACTTTAGGTCTAAGAAAGTAAAAAATCATTTCAACTCGATTTATAAAGGCAATTTTAAATTGCCTTTTTTTTTCTTAACACTTAGCTGTTAAGCTTACACAAAACAAATTTTATGTCAAAACAAGGATTATCAATTTCCTTCCCGCTTGATAGCGGAAGAAGTATCAGTATTGAGACTGGTAAACTAGCAAAACAGGCCGATGGATCTGTGGTTGTTAAACAAGGTAACACCATGCTATTAGCAACGGTTGTTGCGAACAAAGAAGCAAAAGAAGATGTGGATTTCATGCCACTATCTGTAGATTATAAAGAGAAGTACGCTGCTGCTGGAAAATTCCCTGGTGGATTCTTCAAAAGAGAAGCACGTCCTTCTGAGTATGAGATCCTGATCGCAAGATTAGTTGACCGTGCTCTTCGTCCTTTATTCCCGGACGATTTCCATGCTGAGACTCAAGTTCAGATCACACTTATTTCTGGTGACACAGACACTGCTCCAGATGCTCTAGCAGCATTAGCAGCTTCTGCAGCACTTGCAGTTTCAGACATCCCTTTCAACGGACCTATTTCAGAGGTTCGAGTTGCTAGAGTTGATGGTGAATTCGTGATCAACCCTGCAGTTAAAGATTTTGAGAATGCAGACTTGGATATTATCGTTGCTGCTACCCTTGATAACATCATGATGGTAGAAGGTGAGATGAAAGAAGTTTCTGAAGCAGTTATGTTGGAAGCTATTAAAGTTGCTCATGATGCAATTAAAGTTCAATGTCAGGCACAGCTGGATTTAGCAGCTCAAATTGAAAAAGCAAAAACAAAAAGAGAATATTGCCACGAGAAGAGCGATGAAGAACTAAAAGCTCAGATCCAAAAAGCTACGTATGAAAAAGCATATAAAGTAGCTGAGCAAGGATTAGCTGACAAGAAAAAACGTGGTGAATTATTCGGAGAGATTAAACAAGAGTTCATTGATTCTCTTACGGAAGAGGAAGCTGATGAAAAAGGTAGTTTGATCGGAAGATATTTCCACGATGTTGAAAAAGATGCAGTAAGGAACTGTGTTCTTGATACAAGATTAAGATTAGATGGTCGTAAACTAGACGAGATCAGACCTATTTGGACAGAAGTTGATTATTTACCTGCAGCTCACGGTTCTGCGATTTTTACAAGAGGTGAAACTCAATCTTTAGTAACCGTTACTTTAGGTTCTAAGATGGACGAGCAAACTATTGATGGAGCAATTTTCGAAGGTAAGAGCAATTTCCTATTACACTATAATTTCCCATCATTCTCTACAGGTGAAGCAAGACCAAACAGAGGAACTAGTCGTCGTGAGGTTGGTCATGGAAACTTAGCCATGAGAGCTCTTAAACCAATGATCCCTAACGGAGAAGCAAACCCTTACACAATTCGTGTTGTATCTGATATATTAGAATCTAATGGTTCTTCTTCAATGGCATCAGTATGTGGTGGTTCATTAGCACTTTTAGATGCAGGTGTTAAGATGCAAAAACCAGTATCAGGTATCGCAATGGGATTGATCTCAGATTCTGAAAGCGGGAAATATGCTGTACTTTCTGACATCTTAGGTGATGAAGATCACTTAGGTGATATGGACTTCAAAGTAACAGGTACTGTTGATGGTATCACTGCATGTCAGATGGATATTAAAGTTGATGGTTTATCTTATCAAGTTCTTGAAGAAGCACTTGAGCAAGCACGTAAAGGCCGTTTACATATTCTTGAAGAAATGGCGAAGACTATGTCTGAACCAAGAGAAGATTATAAAGAACATGTACCAAGAATTGAGAAGATCATCATCTCTAAAGAATTCATTGGCGCAGTTATCGGACCTGGTGGTAAGATCATCCAGGAATTACAAGAATCGACTAACACGACTATCGTTATCGAAGAGGTCGACAATATGGGCGTGATAGATATCGTTTCTAACAATAAAGAAGATCTTGAAGCAGCTAAAGCTAGAATCAATGCAATCGTTGCAGTTCCTGAAGTAGGTGAAGTATATAAAGGTAAAGTTAAAAACCTAGCTGCTTTTGGAGCATTTATCGAGATCCTTCCAGGTAAAGATGGATTATTACACATCTCTGAGATCGACTGGAAACGTATCAACGATGTTGAAACTGTATTAAAAGTTGGTGATGAAGTAGAAGTTAAATTGATTGGAATCG
>PARP01000018.1 GCA_002711565.1 Bacteroidota bacterium | reverse complement strand
TTTTTTTATTTTCCCTAAAGATGGGTTGGCTTATGTTAAATTCTTTATTAAATCAACATTTTTAAGGATCCGTTGTAAACACTTTCTGAGTTCCATAGAATGTTTTTCCCTGATATGTTGTTGCATATGCTCTAACATAATAGGTGGTGTTCGGACTAAGATTCGTTAAATGGCTTACAAATGCTCCATCACCAGATCCATTGGTAGTTTTAAAGTCACTTGTAGTTGGATCTTCAGAAGTACTCCAGCAGATTCCTTTTTGTGTCACATTATCCCATTCTCCGCCAGTGTCATTTGAATTCACACTACCTCCACCAACTGCAAAAGTTGAACCTATTCCACTGATATTAGATGTAACAACAATTGGTTGGAGAATTTCATAAGCGGTAACACTAAATTCTATAGAGTCTATTTTTGTTGTGTCTGCTGTAAATATTGAAGCCATGGCTTGATATTCTTGCGCTTCTGATCCAATTTCCCAGTCTAGCTGAACTTCACCGTCTAAATTAGTAATAAGAATTTCACTTGAAAAAGTTCCATCTCCGCTTATATAAACTGGACAAAGCGGTGTTGAAAGATCCAGTAAATCGCTTACTTTAAATGTTAGAGGAATTATTGTACCAGGTTCAACTTGATCTTCAAGATTTGTAAGTAATTCAAGATCATGAGGTGCTTTCCAGAGCGTATCTTCAAAAATCGGGAAAACCTCAGGACCTATTTCATCATCCTCAATATCAAATACTTTCTTAATTGCATCAAGTTTTACTCCAACTCTGGATTCTAAGCCTACATTTAAATTGCTATTCCAAGCCAAAAAGTTTTCTGCACCTGAGGTTGTAATTATACTTTGAAAAGCGGCATTATAGTTTCCAGACAAATACGGTACAACATCTATATAAGGTCCGCTAATGCTATAAAGTGCAATATCAACAGTAGGATATATTTCCAGTTTAGCTTCAAGATTTACCTCTCCATTTATATTTAAAGGATAAATAATATTCTCAGGTGTATAATCTAATATTGGAGATAGATTATCCGACTGGTATTTGGCACCAACTTTTAAGGTATGATTACTTTCGAATCCCCAATCTGCATGAAGAGAAGCATTCGATTCAAAATTATAGGCCCCATATATATCACAATCGAGTGTTATCCAAACCGGAACAAAGCCAACAAAGAATTTTACTGTTTTTGTTGCCACATCAAATAACTTCTTCGAATCCTCTTTAGTATATTCACCACTCATATCAAGTGCTAGTTTAGTTAAGAATCTGGCTTCACTTTTCAGATAAAACTCGAGACTTTCTAAATCAGTAGATAAAAAGCCAGGAGCAAATTCAAATTCTAGAACAGCATCTGTAGCAAATGATATTTCACCTTCATCTATATAGAAGTGCACAGGATCTCCATCTTCACCATAAAGATCTTCATCGGAAAAGTCATTAACATAGTTTATAATGTTAACACTGCCGCCCGCTTTGGTTGAACTAAGTTCTAAAGCACTTTTCTTAATAATTTGTCCATAAGAATTTCGATAAATTATTTCAGCCGGGTGTATGAATCCATTATCATCTGTAAACGCCATTGAAATTTCACGATTTGTACTCGTGCTTTTCAATTGTGTATTTGGAGGGATAATTTCCGTATCCAACTTAAACTCTTTATCAATAAAAATTTCTGTTAAGTAGGCTTGTTCAGTTTCAATCGTAACTGTATTACCATTAATCTGACTACTAATAACTTTTCGTAGATAGCCCATTGTATCTCTGTCGACAGTGAATACATCTCCCACTTCAATTTCCGGAACAGAACCCGTGAAATTAATTGAAACAGTACCCGAGTTTAAATTAAACGTATGAATCGTGCCATTGTAATAATCAAGATCAATATATGATGTGCTAATACCTTCTTCAAGTTCTCGGATAACTGTAATGTATTTAGTTTTTGTTATTGTATTTGAACCGTATTGATTGGTTGATGTTAAACTTACAGTATACTCCCCTTTAGTAGAATACGCATGCGCTGGATTTTGTTCTGTGCTGTTTGAACCATCGCCAAAATCCCAAAGCCAGGAAGTTGGCGTGTTTGTAGATTGATCTGTAAACTGTACGGTTTCTGCTTCAATAATTAACTCATGGTCAGCTTTAAAGTTAGGAACAGGTTTAAGAATAGTTGTAGGTATTACTAATGAATCGGGATATATATAAATGTGATCATAATTTCGATAGCCTGGCCTGTCAAGATACCAGTCTTCATGCTCTAATCCCAGACTTTCAGCCCAATCAACAAAATTAAGATAGGCTTGTGAGATTTCAATTTTTTCTTTCGGCCAGTCAAAACTTGATGGAATATCTATTGCCCAAGGTAAGTTATTTGTAGTTACATAATATCTGTTAGAACCAGGATCTGAATCATCATCGATTGTTCCAAACATGGATGGATCAACAAGGTCTGTTGGTGTTTTATCTTTTAAGTGTACTTCAACACCTCTGTTCATGTTAACAATAATGAATGGATTCCATTCAACAAGATTAAAATCATTGGCAATAAGAGTATTTTGGGTAGGAGTTAAAGTGATGTCAACGGTTTCGAATGGTATAAATGGAGCAGTGGTTTCAGTGTTTACTCCAGTTCCGATACCCGGATGAGGTAGAAGATTAAAAATATTGTCGAAAACAATTACCGTTGGATGACTTTGGCTTTGCTCAAGTCCATTCCCACTTAAATTTATATACGATTCCAGAATGGAATATCCGCTAATAGAAAGATCTGCTTCTATACCACTTTTAGAGGTAGGTAGGTTAAACCCAAACCCATTGGCATAAAATGCACCAGAAGCCTTAACAACAAATGAGGCTTTAATATCTACAACATAATCTTGTGCATTTGTAATTGTAGTAAAACGATAATCCACAACTAAATCATTAAAATCGTAATCTCCCTTTGCCGGCCAAAGATCTTCAAAGGCTAAGCTTCCATATCCTGCAGCTGGGAAATAATTTAGAAATGCTTTGTCAGGATCATTTGGAAAATCATCTTGACTGTCGATTATCCCATCACCATCAGAGTCTGAAGTTAAATTCTGAACTTTGTTAAGTTTAGAGTGTTGAGCTGTATTAAAACTAAAGTTGTTTATCGTGATCCTGTCTGAACTTAGGATGTATTCTTCGTTATTAATCAACAATGTTTTAATGGAGTTAGGTACACTTATTTTTATAAGCTTATTTTCAGAAGCATTAATAATACCTTTATGGTAATTGATGGTTCTGTCGGTGGATGTAACCTCTATAACTTGTTTGCTTTGAGATGTAAAATTTAGGCTTATAATACGTGTACTCTGCCAATCAAATTCTTTACTAAACTGGAGATTTTTTAGCTCTGTAGTTTCGTTTTCAGAATCTTCGATTTCGTTCTGTTCAAGTTTTTGGCAAGCGATCGCAATTAGAATTAGGACTAATGCTGAGATTGCAATTAGTAATCGAGTTTTTGAGCGCATGAGTTTTTTAATTTAGTGTGGTTAAGTGTTTTACAAAACCAACTATGATTCCATGCGTAATTGTGGTAATTAAAGTACTGAAATAGAGGGAATTTGTTTGATTTTACTTAAAAAGGACACATCCCAATATTGGAAAATGTGTTGCAATCTTGGATTTTTTTAAACTCAAATCTATAAATGTATATATGATAAGGTGTTGATAATGAAGTACATGCTGCTGGGTGTATTATATGCAGAATCGTACTATAACAAACTTCTCGTCCAAGAACACATATCTTAATTCAAAAATCCAAATCGGATATCTAATATCTTTTATCTGCTATCTGATATAAAAAAAGCCACTCAATTGAGTGGCTTTTTTTTGGGCTCCCCTAACAGTTTCATTCTCGAACCAATTTATAGCTGATCTTAGAGTGCTTTACGATCTCGCTAGATTAGTTGAAGCTAGCTAAAATATGATCTTTAAAGCTTTCAGCACTGATATATGAAGATTACAGCATATTAATTATATCCCAAACCTTACTTGAACACTCTTAGAGAAGTCTTAATAAAGAACTTAACTAATTTATTTACTAATTTAGTATCTAACTCAATTTCTAAACTATGATTACCAATATATATGACCTAACTAAAGAACAAAACAAACTAGATTCAAAAATAAATGATCTAACTAATGAAATTACTTTGTTGCAGAGAAGAAAAGACTCTATAGCTAAGATCTTCGCTCTAAGAGATAGTTATAAAGTTTATGTCTCAGAAATTAAAGAAGATAAATACAACAAAGGAAAGTACATTGCAAGACTCGAGCAAAGAGTAAAAGATGAATATGGTGAGGAAACCAGAGATGCATATATAAAGATTCCTACGATTATAGATATTTTAGATTTACAAGATAGAATACCGATTGATTCTGTTATTTACAGAGTAATATCAAATGCACCGATATTGTCGAATAACCATAGAGCACTGATCGAAAAAGGAAAAGTTTCGATTGACTTTTTTGCAGAGAAACAGATACTAATTGATTATGAAGAGTATGATCACCCTGATTGCGATAAAGTTATAGTAGAAGCAATGATATTGGAGGATGACAATGGTAATCCTCAATACCTAAAAGATTTCTATTGGAACTGTTACAAGAAGGATATTGATAGACGGGGTGATCCTTCGCACCCACCTTTTCTGCCAGAAAAGTTGGCAGAAATGTATCCCTATACTGACAGTTATTCTAGTGGTGGTTCATATGATAATTCAGGTCATATTGAAGCTTCCATTGAGCATGAATATTATATGCTAAAGGATGATTACGAAGGTCAATTAGGAATTTAGTTTGCGATACTAAGTGATGTTTACTTCAATGATCTTCTTTACCACTTAGGTAATGCTCATATTCAAACGGAGTATTACTATTATAATATTCACACGATAATGCTTCATTAGAGTTTACGAGCAACCCTCCTTGCATTTTACAGGGGTATTTAACATCCTCAAAATATGGTAAGTCATGATCAAATACCTCGTGAGGATGAGCTTTATATGCATGATACTTGCAGAACATACAATTTCTAATCGCCTTCTTTTCAGTTAAGTTCAACATCTCAGTAATGAAAAGTTTCATGTATAAAGTGCTGTCTTCAAGTATTCTTGCATAGAATATCTCATCTTTAAACTTTTGTCTAAAGTTTTTGTAATGATTAAGATTCATCCTTCTTAGATGGTTTCTTCCATCCTTATAGTTTATAAATACTGGGTGCAGTTTAGCACAATGCCCTTGACAATGTACTCCTTCATTACCCTTGAAGTTATACAGCCTAATATTATGATCATCCTCACTAATTGTAGTATTGCGAATTAAAGATAAAATATCAGATTCTTGTTCAATCTTTATTTCTATTATTCTATGTCCAGAGGCTATTTTTTCTTCCGAACAGCTATGTGTGACTGCAATCTCAATAAAAATCTTACCCTTAGATTTAGTATTACAAAGAGTTAAATCTGGGATAAAACCATCAATTGGTTCTTCTTCTAACACTCTATTGAAATACTTAGTTAAATCATAGGATACCCAGTTCTTTCCCAGGTGGCACTTCTTATGATATCGCTCGGAAAGCTTCGTGCAAATTTTCTCCTGTTGGAAGTTTAATATAAACTCTTGGTTATAATGAAAATAGTACAACAAGCGTAGTTTAAAAAGTTTTTTGGCTAGTTTATGAAGATAAGTTTCTCCAGAGCAATCTGTTAGGGATTTGTGTGCAAAGTGATTCTCTTTTAGTTCACCTATCCTTGGTATGAGTTGATTGTTACATGAGATACATGTGTAGATAGCACTTCTATCTACATTGGATCTGCTCATTGCGTGAGCATCTATCAATTGATTGCTACAATATGCAAATCGATATTGGGCCATTAGTGAAATCTAATACTTGTTAAATCCTATTCCATGATGCATAAAATATTGCTTCTATGACAGCTATTCTAAGTCAATCTTATCAATCTCCTTCATCAGCCTATCAGTCTCTGCAAGGGCTACAATAATCTTTTGATAATGTAATATATCATCATAGCTTAATTCACGCTCTCTGCGATCTTTAAGCCACTTTTGAGCTGGTTGGTAGCCACCGATGTAAAAGTTCCATACAGTCAATGGTATGCCATCAAAATACTGTGTTTCATTAAGCCATATACGACCTAATTGCTTAGCTTCATCTATTATCTCAAAATCGTTCTTACCTAGCTTTCTTGTAACCATATTACTACCTGGTTCTGGATAAGTGGTAATATATTGTTCTACTTGAGAACTCTCTAATAAGTGAATCTGTCTAAGCTCACTACCTAATTTAACTAACCTCCAGAATGTATCCTTATCTTTTGGGTATGGTATTCTTGGAAAGTCGATTTTTAGGAACTCTTTATACTTCATCCTATATGTAGGTGAATGTAATATTGAATAAATGTAATCTAGGATGTCCATTGGAGCAATACTCTGCTTGGCCTTTTCTTTTTCATGCGAATAAGGAAGTTTAAGATCTTTGGCAATTGTCTCAACAATATCATTACAAAGATTTGGTATTCTTTTCTTTGGCTCTTTACTTAGTAGATCTTGGTTATCCTTAGAGTAAACATATAATGGGAAAATATATCCTGTTTCCTTAGTTTGAGAAGATATATTACACATATCTGACAGAAGTCTACTAATAAAAACGTGCTGAAAATCGAATGTTGATTGTTGTCGGCATGAAACTAAACTAAAAAATTATCTTTATTGTTTAAATGTTGAAGCATCTCTGCCCTTGGATATGCTACAAATCCTTTTGATTTTCCGGTATAAAAGGTGTACCTGTTATCAAATGGGCGATACATAACTTCTATTTCTTTAGGAGCATTTTCTATTAAGTCTTTTTTTGCCCATTCTATCTTCCAATCTCTTCCATCTGCTGGTAATTGTAACAAAGATCTAATTTGATCTTCTGAGTTCTCATTAAATATGGTGCGTATATAATCAAGATCTGATCTATTAATAGCTATTGTTACTTTATCTCTTTTTGTTTGGAACCCTGAAACATAACTTTTAAATAACTCATCAATTTTAAATCCCTTTTTATATGTTTTTTCTGATTCAAAGTCTTTAGGAACGAAGAAATAATAAGGCTGTTCATTTATTAATTCGACCCAATTAATTTCTTTAATCCTTTGAGTTTGTAAAAATGGGTATTTTTCATTCCTCTTGCCATATAAATCATAATGATAAACCTTTGCTAACTCACCCTTCTTTTTTGTACCTGTTTTAACAAATATATTTATTGATACACCTTGCATTATATCAAATACATTTTCATCATTTAACTCAGGATTGGTGGTTTCATTTTTCATTGCACTACCATGTAGATCAATGATGTAAACTTTATCAAAGCTACCTAACAAATGTTTTCTCATTTGTCTATGTGTAACACCGTCAATAAAACTATTATTAGAAATATAAGCTAAAACACCTTCACCAGTTTTATCTATATGGTATTGTCCGTATCTAATAAACTTTATGTAATCATCGTCTAGGTTTATCTTTCTCTCTTTTAGATCTTTCTTATAATCATTAATAATATTAAGAATCCAATCGCTTTTATTATTACTACTGACTGCATATGGAGGATTCCCAATTACACACATTACAGGTGTATCCCTCTTTATATGATTTGCCTCATTTGCCTCACTACTTAACCAACTTGCAAATAAAGTTCCTGTATCTTTATGGTGCTCTTCTAGTGAGTTTGTCAGGTAAATTTTAAAACGTTGATCTTTAGTAGCCTTATAGCCTGTTTCTTGCAGTAATAGTTCTAGCTTTAGGTGGGCCATAGAGTATGAAGCCATTAGTATCTCAAAACCATTTAATCGAGGGATTAGATGATTCTCTACATAATTACTCCATATCCCTTGCTGTCCTTCAAACTTTTTATATACCTGTTTAACTACTTCTGCTAAGAAAGTTCCTGTTCCGGTTGCAGGATCTAGAATCTGAACTTTATGAACCTCTTGTAAGACCTCTTTATAACCAGTCTTAGATCTTTTATCATTGGTGGCAACTTTCCTTTTTACTTTAGTTTTTGTTGTATCTCCTAAACCGCCTGATAAATTAAAATCCTCTTTAAGTATATCATCTACAGCTCTGACAATAAAATTAACTACAGGTTCTGGTGTATACCATACACCCCTGCTCTTTCTTAGTTTGGGATCATACTCTGCTAAGAAGGTTTCGTAGAAATGTATTATAGGGTCCGTCTGTTGCGTTGACTTGCCGAAATTATTTAGTAAAGCTTTTACATCAGTTGCCCTAAATATATCAGCTAAAGCATCAACTATCCATACAATTCTGTCATCTAGGTCATAACCTGCAATATACTGGAATAATTTACGTAAGAATGGGTTTGNTTTAGGAATAAGCTCTGNAGCTTCATGTCTGCTAAAATCATCTAGTGTTGGATCATGAAGTCTTGCAGCAAACATACCATATGCTATGGTCTGTGCATATATATCTGCAAAGTCTTTAGGCGTGATATCATGTATGAGAATATCTTTAAAAGCATTCATCTGTTCTTTAAGAGAGCTATCCTCATAATTATCCTCATCACTAGTAAGGGCTTTCTCAATTACTTCCGATAATAACCTGGCTTTATTAGCCATCATCTTAGAAAGTTTTGAACTTGAACGGATAGTTTGTCCAACATAGGTGCAAAAGTCTTTAAGAAGCCTTTTAAATGCCTCAAAATTGTGGCTTAGTGGATGGATGGTATTATCTATAATTTCACCTATCTGTATAGAGGTTACCAGCTCACCATCTACATACAAACGAAATGTTAAATAGTCAGTAATAATTAGGTTTGGTAATGATTTCCTATATCGGTTGAACTGATCCTTATACTCTTTACTATTCAGATCCTTACCTATATCTTTAGCCTCTATATATCCTATTGGAATATTCCTTTTTGTGATTATATAGTCAGGTGCACCACACTTTATTCGTGTAGGTTCATTAGTAACCAGTACGTCTGGCACTAATTCTTGAATAAGGTTTTGAAGGTCAGCTCTAAAAGTATGTTCAGTAGATATCCCGGTGCTGTATCGTTTATTTAATTCTAGTATATAGTTCTCTATGCTCATCCGATCCTTTAGTTGAGGTAATTAATGGTTTATGATGTGGGGAGTATCATCTATTCAATGTTTAACTTGATAGAAGTATTATGTAAATATACATTTTTACTCCTGAAGGACA
This sequence comes from Bacteroidota bacterium, assembly GCA_002711565.1. GTDB lineage: Bacteria > Bacteroidota > Bacteroidia > Bacteroidales. The sequence goes on along the minus strand of PARP01000018.1, from coordinate 34,965 downwards.
ATTAATGATACTAACAAAAACTCATAATGATTAAGGTTGTCCATATGGGTTTCAGTGGGAGAATACTCCCAGTGGTTAATAGTTCAGTATTCTGATAGGTACTTACACTTTCTGAACAATTTGAACATAATTTGATCCAATTGTATGCAAAACTGTTCACATTCTAGCACTTGTCATTTTATAAACTTCTCGATTACAAGTACATAAATTCTTTTATTTAACATGTAACAACTTGTAACCCTTTTGTAACGTGTCAGTGTTTAAATTATTTGTTAAAGCACTGATTACTAAGCCCTATTAAAGGGTTTAATTGTACATTTTTTTATAAACAGTGTAACTCATTACACATAGAATATGTACACAATTTGGGCTTTTTTGAACAATTATTTGGTCATTTAAGGCGATTATTGACCATCTCTACCATATCACTAGGGTTGCATTCTAGGGCTTTAGATAGCTTGAATAAGGTAGTTATAGAAGGTTGTCTCAAACCTCTTTCAAGTAGTGAAATATAGGTTCTATCTAGCTCACAATACTCTGCAAGTTTCTCCTGAGAAACCTTTTTCTCTGTTCTAATTTCTCTTAAAACTTCTCCAAATACTTTAGCTATCATTCTGACGACTTTAGTCTTAGCTAAATTCATCTAATACGGATTCATTATCTACAGACTATAGTCGGAATTATTATTATATTTGATGTTACTCCCCACTTATGATATTGGCACTAAAAACAATCAATATGAAAAAGTTTATATTCTTTATCTCTTTAGCCTTAATCTTAGGTTGCAGTACAACTTTTCAATCTAGTCAATCTTCAGTAGGTAACTTTGTAGTTGAGGTTGACGCTTATGGTTCAGAAAGCAAAATTGATGATAAAAGTTACTACCTCTTGCCTGTAGACTCCACTATTAACACTAGTGACTTTAGGTATATTGAGTTCTCTGAAATACTTGAGAAAGCCTTAACTGAGAAAGGTTATACTAGGGTTCAATCAATTAGTGAAGCAAAACTATTAATAGTCATCAATTATGGTATGAGTGATGCCAAAACCTATGAACGAAACTTAATAGTACCTACATGGGGGGTGACTGGTATTTCAAATGTAAATACCTCAGGTAACATCAGTGTCTATAGTAATAATATAAACTATAGTCAAAATACTACCTCAACACCATCATACGGCATAACAGGATCAAGAGTTGTAAATCAACAGTATGATATGTACATGCGATATTTTGGTATCGCAGTATTCGATTATGAATACTATAGAAAAACTAATAAAGAGAAAGCATATTGGAAAGCTGTTTTATCAAGCGCTGGATCCAGTAATGATCTTCGTAGGGTATTTCCGGTTATGATAGCTGCAGGGATGGATTATTTTGGTTCAAGTAGTAGAGAGAGAAAGATTATCCGCATTAAAGAGAATGATAAAAGGGTTAGAAAACTTAAAGAAAGCGAATAATTTTACTAATTATCAGTGTAAAGTTTATACTTAACACATGTTAACCTATCTAATATAGCTGTTAATTTAAAGATGTGATATTCATACGTTTAAGATAGCCCATACTTTACTCTCTCAAAAGAAATATGTAAAGAAAAGTAAGGAATATTTGCATTGACACTCCACATATGTTACATTAGTGTAAAATATAATACGATTGTGTAATATGGAAAAGGGTGAATTGATTCAAAAGATTACAGATGCATATACAGATCCTTCATTAGATTTTGTACAGAGTGAAGATTATACGTCATTAGACGCAAGACTATTACAAGAGAAACTTACCAGAGAAATATTCACAATAAAGATGATTGAGGGTCTAACTCCAAGGGTGTATAATCATTGGAAAAAGTCAGGCTTGCTGCCTGTTGTTAGGGCTAATAAAACAGAGAAGTTATCATATATTGAGTTCTTCTGGTTAAGGATTATTATACAATTACGTGAGTTTGGTCTTTCTATCGAGAAAATTAAAAGAGTTAAACATAAGTTATTTGATGTGGACATTAGAAGTAAAAAGGTCTACAAAGAAGGATTATATGAGGAGAAATACAAAACTATTGGTCGAATTTATGAGCAGAATATGTTCACCTACGCTTTAATTATTTCTATCCTTAATAAAACAGATATAAGGCTTATTGTAGGACCTGATGGCAATAATTGCATCGAAGTCAATCCCCATAACAAGTTCCAGTATTGTCATATTGCTATTCCCTTATTAGATATCATTTATGATTACTTAAAGAAAGATAGTAGTATTCAATCTATTTTGGAATCAGGGGTACTAAAGGATTCAGAAGTAAAGGTACTCAACCTACTTCGACTAAATATGCTCAAAAGCATAGAGATAAACTATGTTGATGGAAAACCTGACCGTTTAAAGGTTACTAAAAGTACAAAGGTTAGTATAGAGAACAGATTAAAGGATATTTTCAGTTCAGGTGATCATGTAGACCTTGTTATCAAGAGTAATGGCTCGAACCTATACTGTGAAATGTCAATAAAACATAAATTGATTAAGTAATGCTACTGAATAACTCAGAGCTTTTGGTGAAAACGCCTTTTACACTGAATAACCCAGGTAAGAAGCACATGTCGTTGAAACATGTTAACCATAAAACAATGCAAAGCTATTTTAAATAAAAATGGTAATAACTACACAGATGCAGAAGTAAAGAAAATTAGAGAATTGCTAATAGAATTAGCGGAAATTGAAAGTGTAAGACTAAAAACCAAGTAATATGCAAAGGGCAATTATTTATACAAGAGTATCAACCGATGAGCAAGCTAAACATGGTTATAGCCTTAGACATCAGAGTAAAGTTCTTGAAGTTTGGTGTGCAGCCAATAAGATTGATATTATAGGACACTTCGAAGATGATCATTCAGCTAAAGACTTTAATAGGCCGGAGTTTAACAAAATGATGGATTTTATTAAAGAAAACAAAGGTGATGTTGATCTCGTCCTTTTTACAAAATGGGATCGCTTTTCTCGAAATCAAGAAGAGGCTTATGCTATTATTCGCAAACTAAAAGCTTTTGGTGTAAGTGTTAATGCTGCTGAACAACCCTTAGACTTAACAATCTCTGACAATAAAGTTTTATTAGCAATTTACCTTGCTATTCCTGAAGTAGAAAATGATAAGATTTCTGAAAGAACTATAGATGGGCAACGTAGAGCTCAAAAAGAAGGGTGCCATGTTACAAAGGCTCCATTTGGTTATGATAAATGTAGAACTCCCTTAGGTAAATCAAGTCTCAAGCCTAATGATAATGCTAAGTTGGTTCTAAAGGCTTATAAATTGTTTTCCAAAGGTATATATACTGCTGAAGAGGTAAGAAGAAGGCTTAGACCAGAGGGCATGAAAATGAACAAGCAGAATTTCAGCTATTTACTTCGAAATTCTGTTTATAATGGGAAGATAACTATTAAACCTCATGGTAAAGAAGAAGAACAGACTGTTGATGGATTGAATGAAGCTATTATTAATGATCATTTATTCAATAAGGTTCAAGAGGTGTTACAAAACAGAAGAACCCAACCGTTAATTAAAAAACGTCAAGAAAGATACCCCCTTAGAGGTTATCTGTTATGTCCCAAATGTGATCGTATCTTAACGGCAAGTGCTTCCAGAAGTAGAAGTGGTGCTAGATATGATTATTACCATTGTCAAGATGGTTGTAAGACTAGGTTCAGAGCAGACTTGTGTAATGGTGAGCTTTATCAACTGTTGCAGTCTTTTGAATTTAAACCCGAGATTGTTGAGCTCTTCAAACAAATACTCTTTCAGGTGTATAACGAGAAGGATCTAGACCACATTAGCCGGATAAAGACCTTAAATGAGGAGATTAAGTCTATTGAAAAGAATATTGAGAAGGCAGAGGATAAGCTTATTACTGATGCTATAGATGATAATGCCTATAAAAAAATCTCTAATCGTTACTCTAAACTAATTCAGACAAAGAAAATTGAGATTCTTGAACTAAAGTCGTTAACTAAAGAGGTAAAAAGGCATATCGATCAGGGATTAACCATTCTTTCAAATCTACATACAACCTATTTTGAATCAACGGTTGAGATTAAGCAAAAGATACTTGGTTCGATATTTCCTGGAAAACTAATATTTAATGGTAAAAATTATCGAACCGCTAAAATGAATGAGGTAATCTTCTTAATGACCAGTAATAACAAGCATTTGGAAAGGGGCATAAAAAAACAGACCGCTAAAAATAGCGATCTGTCTAATTTGGCTCCTCTTCTTGGACTTACTTCGACTCTCTCGCGTTCCGCGAGATCGCTCAGCATAAACTTCTCGTCCAAGAATTCGAATACTGTAAAACAAAAAAGGCAACCTTGCGGCTGCCTTTCATGTTTTATGCTCCTCTTCTTGGACTCGAACCAAGGACCCTCTGATTAACAGTCAGATGCTCTAACCAGCTGAGCTAAAGAGGAATTTGCGGTTGCAAAGATATAATAAGTTTTTTATTCGACAAATATTTTTTTAATTTTTTTCAAATTCTTTGAAATAGCAGTGTTTATAGCTATCCCAGCATTTTTAAGCGGTTGATTTCGAACTCTTTTAAGAAGCGATATTTCCCTCTTGGAATGTCTTTCTTCGTTAAGCCGGCAAATGATACTCTATCAAGTCGCACAACATTGTATTCCAAATGCTCAAAAATCCTTCTTACAATTCTGTTTTTCCCTGAGTGGATCTCTATACCAACCTGGCGTTTATCCTGAGTTTCTTCAGCATAAGCGATTTTATCAACCTTGATGCTACCATCTTCTAATTCAAGACCTTCCTGAATTTTAACGAGATCATTCTTAGTAAGCGGCTTATCCAAAACTACATGATAGATTTTCTTGATGTTATGACTTGGATGCGTAAGCTTTTTAGCAATATCACCATCATTCGTAAATAATAACAATCCGGTTGTATTGCGATCCAGTCTGCCAACAGGGAAAATTCTTTCTTCACAAGCTTTCGATACCAGATTCATGACGATCTTACGCTCGAATGGGTCTTCTGTGGTAGTGATATAACCTTTAGGTTTGTTTAAAAGGATATAGACCATTTTCTCAGGTTTGAGAAGTTTGCCTTTATAGGAAACCTTATCGCCTCGCATGATCTTTCTGCCAAGTTCGGTAACCACTTGTCCGTTTACTTTGATCTCACCATTCGCAATAAGAGCATCGGCTTCACGACGGGAGCAAATACCTGCATTGGCAATATATTTATTGATCCTTACCTCATCCTGAACCGGACGATTGGTCGAATGTGGCTGCTTTTTCTTGACTTCTTTCTTATCCTCTTTTGGCTTTACAGAAGTTTTAGGCTTAGTCTTTCGAATGAACTTCGAAAAATTACCATGCTTTTTAGCACCACCTTTATTTTGTTTGTTCTGATCCATTAATTTGAAATTGTGCGCAAAGTTAAGACTATTCCTTTGATAAATTGCAAATTATAAAGTTGGATAGAATGCATCTTCTATATGTTTGATGCGAGATTTTCCACTTACGATCACTATTGAAAGTATATCAAATCTACATTCAATATCGAGATCATATTTTAGAATGTAAGAGTTGGCCGCTCTTATCAGAAATCCTTGTTTTTTCTTAGTAACAAAAATCTCAGGGTCTCCAAAATAGGTTGATGTTCGGGTCTTGACCTCAGCAATCACTAAAGTATTTTCATGTTGGCAAATGATATCGATCTCATCTTTGCCAAAGCTCCAATTTGTTGCCAGGATCTTATATCCTTTTGCACGTAAATGTTTAAGAGCAATCTCTTCGCCCTTATTACCGGTTTCAATGTGTTCTGTCATATGTAAAGTTTTAGTTCTCAAATGTGAGCTTCACTTTTGAAGCCACCTCAAGCTTAACTTTACGACCGAGTATGAGGGCTCTGTTGTCGGGGAAATGTCCGGCCGGAAAATTAAAACAAACCGGATAGGAATATGCTTTTACAATGTCATGTATTATCTGATAGGCATCCTTCCCAAAAGGAACCTTATTATCATTCATGTCTGTCATACCGCCTATGATCAAACCTTTCAATTTGTCTAGCTTACCTGCTCTCCAGAGGTTCATCATCATTCTGTCGATATGGTATAAATATTCATCGAGATCTTCCAGGAAGAGGATCTTACCTTTTGTGTCAATATCTGAAATACTTCCTGTCAAGTTATAAATTATGGAAAGGTTTCCACCAACGATCTCAGCTTCTGAACTTCCTGTTTTGTTCAATTTATGAGAAGCAATTGAATATTTAAGTTCTTTTCCAAAGAGAGCTTTACGCAAACTATTGATCGCAGCATGTGAAGCAGTTTCAAAATTCAGTGGCATTAAAGAGTGAATGCTTTCCATCCCGATTTGTCTATTCAGATGTGAGTGAATTACCGTAATATCACTAAACCCAACTAACCACTTTGGAGATTCTAAAAGTTTTTTCCAATTGATCCTGTCTACAACTCTAACCGTTCCATATCCTCCTCTTACACAAATAATGGCTTTAATATCTTTGCGATCGATCATGTTTTGAAGATCGAATGCTCTTTCTTTATCGCTACCGGAAAACTGATTATCCTGACCGAATACATGATCTCCCAGTATAACTTCTAATCCCCAATTCGCAAATGTTTCGGTAGCTTCAGCTATTTCAATAGGGTTTATTTTTCTGGCCGTGGCAACTAAGCCAATTTTATCGCCTTCCTTAAGAAATATTGGTCGAATCATTGAATGAATTTGAATGATTATCAAAAATACATTTCCTCTCCTTAGCAAGCAAGTAATCACTTTCGTTTCTACGAAAGTATTCCGTAACTTTGCAAGCTTATTGAAATTACAGATCCATGACAAACTTTAAGAGATACACAATTACTTCTGCTTTACCTTATGCCAATGGCCCAATTCATATCGGACATCTGGCCGGTGTATATGTTCCTGCTGATATTTATGCAAGATATCTTCGCTTAAATGATGAGGATGTAGTATTCATCGGAGGTTCTGATGAACACGGCGTTCCGATCACTATTAAAGCACAAAAAGAAGGCGTAACTCCTCAGGAAATTGTGGATCGTTATCATTCAATAATCAAAAAATCTTTTGAAGATCTTGGAATCTCTTTCGATGTATATTCCAGAACTTCCAATAGAATGCATCATGAAACGGCTTCTGAATTCTTCAAAACCCTTTATGATAGAGGTGAGTTTGTAGAAAGCAGTAGTGAACAATATTATGATGAGGAGAATAATCAATTTTTAGCAGATCGTTACATAACAGGTACATGCCCACATTGTGCTTATGAAAAAGCTTATGGTGATCAGTGTGAGAATTGCGGTACTTCTTTAAATGCTACCGATCTGATTAACCCGAAATCTGCTTTAAGCGGCAATGTTCCTGTACTTAAAGAGACAAAGCATTGGTATTTACCATTGGATAAATACGAAGACTGGCTTAAAGAATGGATTGTGGATGGTCATAAAAATGATTGGAAACCTAATGTTTACGGTCAGTGTAAATCCTGGATCGATCAGGGATTACAGCCACGCGCCGTAACCCGTGACCTTGACTGGGGAGTAAAAGTTCCGGTTGAAGGTGCTGAAGGAAAAGTTCTTTATGTTTGGTTCGATGCACCAATCGGATATATCTCAGCAACTAAAGAATGGGCACAAGAAAATAATAAGGAGTGGGAACCATACTGGAAAGATGAAGAGAGTAAATTAGTTCACTTTATCGGAAAAGATAATATCGTATTCCATTGTATTATTTTCCCTTCAATGTTAAAGAGAGAAGGCAGTTATATCGTTCCTGATAATGTTCCTTCAAATGAGTTTTTGAATCTGGAGAATGATAAGATTTCAACCTCCAGAAACTGGGCTGTATGGTTACATGAATATTTGGAAGAATTCCCAGGTAAGCAGGATGTGTTGAGATATGTTCTTTGTGCTAATGCTCCTGAAACAAAGGATAATGACTTTACCTGGAAAGACTTTCAGGCAAGAAATAATAATGAGCTGTTGGCGATCTTTGGAAACTTTGTGAACAGAACATTAGTTCTTACACATAAATATTTTGATGGAGTTATTCCTGGTAGAAATGAATTAACAGATCTGGATAAAGAAACTATTGCTGAGCTTAAAAAATATCCAAATAGAATTGGAAAATCAATTGAGCAATATCGTTTCCGTGAGGCCTTAGGAGAGTTAATGAATCTGGCACGTTTGGGGAATAAATATCTTACTGAAACTGAGCCTTGGAAAGTGTTCAAGACAGATCCTGAAAGAGTAAAAACGATCATGAATATTTCGCTTCAGATCAGTGCGAATATGGCTGCTCTTTCTGAGCCATTCCTTCCATTTACTTCTGATAAGTTATATTCTATTCTTGGTATTGATAAACTAAAATGGAATGAAGCAGGTAATGAAGATCTGCTTAAAGCAGACCATCAACTAAACAAGCCTGAATTCTTATTTGAGAAGATTGAAGATTCTGTAATTGATGGCCAGGTTCAGAAGTTATTGGATACGAAGAAAGAGAATGAAGCAAATGAAGCGACTGCTAATCCTCAAAAAGAGAATGTTGCATTTGAAGACTTTGTTAAAATGGATATTCGCACAGGAGTAATTCTGGAAGCTGAGAAAATGCCAAAAACCAAAAAGTTAATGAAGCTTTTAGTTGATACCGGTATTGATCAAAGAACCATCGTTTCAGGAATCGCCGAATATTATAAAGCCGAAGATATCGTTGGACAAAAAGTGAGTGTTTTGGTAAACCTTGCACCAAGAAAGCTTAGAGGTGTAGAATCTCAAGGTATGGTATTGATGGCAGAAAATGCTGCAGGTGAACTTTGTTTCGTTGAACCAACGGAAGATTTTAAACCGGGCAGCGAGATTAAATAGCTGTTAGCTATTGGCCGTTAGCTGTTGGTAAGAATTACTAAAAGCTAATAGCCAAAATCCAAACTGGCCCCGTAGTTCAATGGATAGAATAGAAGTTTCCTAAACTTTAGATACAAGTTCGATTCTTGTCGGGGCTACAAAAAAGCGACCAAGAGTCGCTTTTTTGATATTAGATATCAGATAATAGATATTAGATATTGGATGTTTCTGAGTTCTGCTAACCATTAACTCTAAATTCAAATCACTTTGAATTCGCCAAATTATCAAAGCCCAAGGAGTATAGTCCTGTGTAGCTAAATAATCCTTATATTAACCTTTATTAAGTCTTTTTGATTTTAATCTCCCCAAATCATTATTCAAAAACTAACTTTTTTGCTAACCCCAAACCATGACATGAAGTTTGACTAACAGAAAGTGTTAGTTAAATTTTTATTTTATAGAAATGATTATTACCTTTGCAGATAGAAAGTTACATAAATATGCTAATAAAGATAGTTTGGCTATTCAAAAAATGGGAGCAAATAGAGCCAAGCTTTTTAAGCAAAGACTAGGTCAATTACATGCAGCTGATAACTTTACTGATTTAATACACTTACCAGGACATTACCATCAGCTTAAGGATAATAGAAAAGATCAATGGGCATGTAAACTAGACTCCCCTTATAGATAAATATTTGCACCCGCAGTAGATCCTATACCAAAGGATAAAGATGGCAAACAGATTTTAAAAGATATTAACGAATTAGTAATAATTGAGGTAATTAATTACCACAAGGAAGGATAATTTATGGCAACTATATCTGAATATTACCCTGAAGAAGTTTTACATCCTGGAGAAACACTTAAGGAGAAGTTAGACGAGATGGAAATGACTATTAAAGAATTCGCTCTAAGAACTGATAAACCTGAGAAAACTATCATCGCAGTTCTTAAGGGTGATAGTTCCATTACTTCTGAAATGGCAGTGTTATTTGAAAATGTTACTCGAATACCTGCTAAGTTTTGGATTTCCATGCAGTCGAAATATTCTGAATATAAAGTAAGATTGAAAAGAAGTTTAGATGTAGAAAAAGCTGAAGAATGGGCGCGTTGCTTCCCATATGCTCAAATGGCGAATAAAGGTTGGGTGGAGAAAACTGGTAAAATAACTGAAAAGACAATTAATCTTTTTGAATATTTTGCAGTTTCGACACATGATGGCTGGAACAAACTTTATATGGAAAGTAAGCTTAGACTTGCTGCTTATGCTTCACTGAAGTTTACTCAAGAACCCCATGCTACTTCAGCTTGGCTTCGACATGGTGAATTATTAAGCGATGCCATTGAGTCGAAAAGCTACGATAAAGTGTTGTTTCGCAAAATCCTTGCCGATATTAAAGCTCTAATGGCAGACCATCCTGAGGATTATTTCCAGCAACTACAATATCTTTGTTTACAAGCTGGGGTTAAAGTAGTTTATACACCGAAATTACCCAAAGTACCAGTAAGTGGATCTACTCGATGGATTAAAAATAACCCAATTATACAATTAACTGATCGGTATAAGCAAAATGATAGATTCTGGTTTACTTTCTTCCATGAGGCTGGTCATATTCTTCTGCATGGGAAGAAGTATATATCGTTAGATGGCATAAAATTCTCTGGAGCGGATTCAAAAAAAGAAGCTGAGGCTAATAAATTTGCTGAAGAATGGACATTTAGTGACAAGGAAGAGAAAGAAGTGATAAAGGCATTAGATGCAGGTAGTTTAACTCTACAAGACATAATTGATTTTGCAAAGAAATTTGGTACTCATCCAGCTATGATAATAGGTCGTTTGCAAAAGAAATCTATTATTCCTTATTCTGTTGGCAGAGAATTCTTCTTACCAATTGAACTTTCAAACGTTTAATAATAGAAATGCATAAATTAATGAGAAATACTAATCAACCCCTAAAGTAGTATTTCTCCAAACTTAATATACCCAGACAATGATCGCAGAGGTGTTAAGTTTTAAATTGTAGATAATGTTGGGGAAATTTCACCAGATCATTAGCATCCCGAAGTTTCGGGATTTGACTGAATTATGATTTTTAAAAAAAAGCCGCAGAAATGCGGCTTTAAATATCTAATGTCTATTATCTAATTTCTAATATCTGCTATCCTACAGATTTTCTTTCTTAACCATCTTCACAAGTCCACCACCTACAGTTCCGAACCAAATATTGTCGTCTGCATCAACTACAATTGAACTTACATTGTTAACTGGTAGACCATTGTCTCTGTTGTAGTGCGTAAAGGTTGTACCATCAAATTTTGAAGCTCCGAAAATGGTTCCAAACCACATATTACCTTCTTTGTCTTCAGCAATTGCTTTTACTTCATTAAAAAGGAGTTGGTTGTCTTGTGTATATGTAACCCAATTCTGACCGTTAAAAACAGAAACCCCACCTAGTGTACCTGCCCAGATCCTTCCCTGAGAATCTTCAAACATTGTAAATACATAATCTTTTGTTGCAATATCTGAAAGATAGGTAATCCAGGTTTGTCCGTTATATCGGGAGATTCCGAATTCAGTGCCAAACCATTTATTGTTATTGCTGTCTACCAATACTGCTCTAACAAGATCATGAACCAAGGCAGTTTGGTTAGCCTTTACAAAATGCTCCCAGGCACTATTATGAAATCTGGATACACCTTCAGGAGTTGCAAACCATACAGCTCCTACCTGATCAACACCAATAGAATTCACTGTACTGTTCTTCAATCCTTCAGTTCTGGAATAATTATGCCATCTAACACCATTGAAGTGAGATGCTCCATTTGGAGTTGCTAGCCAAAGCGTTTGATCCGGAGCTATATGAATATTTTGAATGTCATGATGAATAATACCGTCCTGAACTCTTACTGTTAACCAGTTCGTGCCATCAAAAATTGAAAGACCAAAAGCTGTTCCAATGATCATTCTTCCCTGAGGGTCTATCTTCAAACATTGAACTTCATTACTAATAAGTCCGTTGGCAGTTGTATAAACGGTGAAATCATCTTTTATTTCAGGCTGTAAAACATACTTTTTCGCGCAAGCAGAAATAAAGAGAAAAGCAGCTAATAAGAGGTAATAAAATTGACGGTTAATCATGAGTCATTTTTTTACAAATCTAAGAGTTTTCGAAAGTTTTTCATAATTCGTATTTATCTGAATTAGAATGTCTGTCCATTTTTGGGAATATTTTTTTTAGTTAAATTAAAAACTATACTGATTATCAGACGTATAAAAATATGGTGTAAATCTTGGTTCAACTGTTTTGTTAAATGTGCACAAAGCTGTAAATTTGATTGTAGATGAAGAAATTTAAGTTATTATTAGTCGTATTGATTTTTATCGTTGGATGCCATAAGTGGAATACGACAACGGGAATTACCGATAATCCAACAGATATTAATCAACTCAATATTAGCGCCGACTTCGATTGGAGAACATCACTGAACGTGGCTTTCTATATCACTAATGCTCCTGTGGGACTGGTACAGATCACTTCACCTGATGGACAGGTAGTATTCCATAAAGGTTATTATAATGGAATCGCACCAAGATATCATATCATTGTAAGTATCCCAATGTATCTGGATACAGTGCTTATAAATGGTGAAAGTGTTGAGCTGAGTGCTAATATTATTGAATTTGAACTTCCTACCCTACCTTCAGCTTTAAAAGAACTAAAAGCAAATAACTCTCTTACTTTTGATGGACAAAACGATTATGTAAGCATATCTAATCCTTCAAATAATAGAATTATAAGTAACTATCCATTTACCTTCAGTGCCTGGTTCAAAACTTCTGGTTTTGAAGATGATGATGAAGATATGGTGATCTTCAGTATGGCTGATAGCAGATCTACAAGTCGCTATTATGGGATCTATATAGGAGAGGATGAAGATGGTGCTGCGATGATCCGTGCAAGAAATGGTTCAGAACGTTCGAGAGGTGGAAATGTTGATATGACTGATGGTGAATGGCATCAGATAGTTGGTGTTTTTGCAGATAAAAAGGATCGAAAACTCTACGTTGATGGTGAGCTGGTTGCTACCGATACACGTAAAGTAGATTTTAGAACACAATCTGTATTCAATATTGGACGATGGGCAGATCGAAGTCCGAAATCATATTTTAACGGACAAATAGATGAGGTTCAGGTTTGGAGTAAAGCATTAAGTGCAACTGAAGTAAGCAATTATTTTGAGAATAAACCTGATGGTACAGAATCGGATCTTGAAGCGTATTGGAAGCTTGAAGAAGGTTCAGGAACTACAATTAGTGACCAAACTTCTAATAATCGAAGCGGTGAGATCAATGGTGCGATATGGAATGATGATGGACAAGGTGCATCTGGTGGTGTATCCAGTGAAGATTTAGATGGTGATGGGATCAATAATTCGGATGATGATTTTCCGGATGATGCTGATAGATCATTCAATAATTTCTTCCCGGCATCAAGCTATGGAACCTTAGCTTTTGAGGATCTATGGCCAGCAAGAGGTGATTATGATTTCAATGATCTTGTTGTGGATTATCAGTTCAGAACGGTGACCAATAAAGATAATTTCGTAACCGAGATCTATGCTAATTTTGTTGTACGCGCTATTGGTGCGAGTTTCCAAAACGGCTTAGGATTCCAATTACCTAATAATAGCATAAACAGTTCTAACATAACTGTAACAGGGCACAGTGTTCTTGCTAACTATGTGACATTACAATCCAATGGGTTAGAGTCAGGACAAAGTCTCCCAACGATCATTGTGTTTGATAATGCATTTGATATTTTACCAAGAATTGGTGGGGAGTTAGGTGTGAATACAGATCCTAACGCAAGTGTAACAGAACCTGATACAGTGAAAATCGTTATGACTTTCACTCCGAATACCTATACAAGTAATGATATAGGACTGGAGAATTTCAATCCATTTATCATGATCGATCAGGATAGAGGAATGGAAGTGCATTTAGCTGATTATCCACCTACACAGTTAGCAAATATTGGTGTATTTGGTCAGATTCACGATAATAGCAGTATTACTACAGGCAGGTATTACAGAACTGCAGATAATCTTCCATGGGCAATCAATATCTATGAGTCATTTGCTTATCCGATTGAGAAAACGAACATCATATTCGCACACCTCAGATTTTCAGCATGGGCTGAGTCCGGAGGGGAGCAATTCCCTGATTGGTATCAAAATAAGGACGAGTATAGAGATGATTCAGTGATCTACGATTAATCCTGTAAATTCATTTTAATTTTCGAAGCAAGTATATCAATTGCAACTTCATTCTTTCCACCTTGTGGAACGATGATATCGGCATATCGTTTTGTTGGTTCAATGAATTGCAGATGCATTGATTTCACATACTTCTTATAGTGAGTCAGACATTCCTTGAAGTTACGTCCTCTTTCCTCAATGTCTCTTTTGATAATTCGAATTAGTCGCTCATCTGGTTCGGCATCAACATAGGCTTTTATATCCATACGATCTCTCAAACTAGCATTTGTAAATGCCAATATTCCTTCAACTATGATCACGGATTTTGGATGAAGTGGAATGGTTTCTTTAGATCTGGCACAAGTAACATAGGAATAGATCGGCATTTCGATCGTTTGACCTTCTCGAAGCATATCGAGGTGCTTAATGAGTAGTTTGAACTCAATTGAAGCTGGGTGATCAAAGTTGATCTGTTTGCGCTCCTCGGCGCTTAAATGACCGTTGTCTTTATAATAGGAATCCTGTGAGATGACAGCGACCTCATTTTTAGGTAATCCTTTGACAATTTTATTTACAACGGTCGTTTTTCCGGAACCGGATCCGCCGGCTATTCCTATGATCAGCATAAGCTATATTGTTTCTAAATTCATTACTTGTAGTTCACGATATTTCTTCCATCTTCCTCTTGTGAAATCCGGGAATTCAATTGGTTTACTTCCTGCAGCAATAGATTGTTCACTTAATTCACAAACTACACTTAATGCAGCTGCATCATAAACATCCATATCAGGTTCAATTCCTTTTAATAATGCATTGATAAGGCGATAATCTTCGATGAAATCCATACCTCCATGACCTGCTCCTTTTGATGCTTCTTCTAATGAAGTCCATACCGGATGTTTGTATTCTGCTTCCCATTTGCTAAGATCTTCCCATCTGTGAGATGGACTTTGGCCTTCAATATGAACTAATCCTTTTGGATATTTTTGTGCAATACCATTAGTTCCCTGAACAAGAATATCTCTTGAATAAGGTCTTGGACTACTTGTATCATGTGTAAGTACGATGGTTTCTCCACGTTTTGTTCTGATCAAAGAAGTTACAACATCACCAAGAACGAATTCTTCCTGGGCTTGCGGACTATCTTTTCCGAATTCTTTCTCAGCGAATAATTGTAAACCTCTCGATTTACTTGCCATTGAAACGATATAATCGAACTGGTTTCCTCTATTGATATCGAAACATTGAGCAACCGGACCTAATCCGTGAGTAGGATAAAGGTCACCATTGCGTGTCCATGAGTGAGCACGTCTCCATACACCTTCTCCATCCATATCATGTTTTACAGCTCTCAGATCATGAAGGTATCCACATTCGGCATGTGTCATTTCCCCGAATAATCCCTTTTTTGCCATATTCAGGATCGTCATTTCTGCTCGATCATAATTACAATTCTCCATCATGATACAAAACATACCTGTTTTCTCCGAAACATCAACAAGCTTCCAGCATTCATCAATTGTAAGAGCTGCAGGAACTTCAACAGCTGCATGTTTACCGGCTTTCATACTGTATAAACACATTGGCACATGCCATTTCCATGGAGTGGCAATAAAGATCAAGTCAAGATCTTTGCGGTCGACCATTCTTTTGTAATCTTCTTCGCCATTATAATACAGATCAGGCTTAGGTAAACCGGCATCTTCACACATTTTTTGTGCTCTTTCAGTTCTGCTTTTAACGACATCGCAAACTGCTTTGATCTCTACACCTTTGATCTTTATAAAATTTCTGAAATGTGCAGTTCCCATCCCTCCTACTCCAATGAATCCCATTCTTACGGTCTTCATAGGTTTTGCAATTTTCATTGCAGGTGCTTCACCAATCAAAGGTGATTTTGCCATTGCTGGAAGTATTGCGCTTCCTAAAGCAATTCCTAATCCTGCTTTAGCACTGTTCTTAAGAAAATTTCTTCTGTTGACTTGATTCTTCATATTGGTTCTTGGGTTAATGAAGACATAAAATTAAAGATTTGCACAAACTGATCATTATCAGATGCGAAAAAATATAAAAAAAGCCCGCTTTGTTAGACCAAGCGGACTTTTTAAATGACTATCTAAATATTCTGGAAACTAGAATAAAAAGCTAATTAAGATACCAGCTGCCACTGCAGAACCAATTACACCAGATACGTTAGGCGCCATGGCGTGCATTAACAAGTGGTTGGTTGGATCATATTTCAATCCTTCCTGTTGTACAACACGTGCACTATCCGGAACTGCAGAAACACCTGCTGCACCAACTAATGGGTTGATTTTCTTATCACCTTTAAGGAATAAGTTCATGAACTTAGCAAATAAGATTCCTCCGGCAGTTGCAATCATAAATGAGATTGCTCCAAGTCCAAAGATCATCATTGATTCGCTCGTTAAGAATACATCTGCTTGTGTTGATGCACCAACAGTAAGACCAAGGAGAATAACAACAATATCGATAAGTGATGTTCTGGCTGTATCTGCTAGTCTTCTTGTAACACCACTTTCTTTAAGGATGTTTCCGAAGAATAACATTCCTAATAGTGGAAGAGCAGAAGGTGCAATAAATGTTGTTAATAATAATCCAACGATTGGGAACATGATCTTCTCCAGTTTAGATACTGAACGTGGAGGAGTCATTCGAATTGTACGTTCTTTTTTTGATGTTAGCAACCTCATAATTGGTGGCTGAATTACCGGTACAAGTGCCATGTATGAGTATGCTGCGATTGCAATAGGTCCGATCAGGTTGGCTGTTTGCACGCCGTTGACCAGTCCTCCATTCGCTAGTTTTGAAGAAAGGAAAATCGCAGTTGGGCCATCGGCACCACCAATGATACCAATTGATGCAGCTTCAGGTAAATTAAAACCTAAGAATAAAGATCCTAGGAAAGTGATAAAAATACCAACCTGTGCAGCAGCACCCAATAACATTAATCGTGGATTAGAGATCAGTGAAGAAAAGTCTGTCATAGCTCCAATTCCTAAGAAGATCAATGGTGGATAGATCCCTTTTACAACACCATAGTATAGATAATTTAGAACACTACCTTCTTGATAAATACCGATCTGAAGGTTCATGCCACCATCCTGAAAGAAAGGAACGTTACCGATAATAATTCCGGTACCGATCGGGATCAGTAGAAGTGGTTCGTAATCATATTTGATTGCTAGATAGATAAAAACCAATCCTACGATCATCATGATCATATTTCCCCAGGAAGCATTTGCAAAACCTGTGTAGCTAAAGAATTTCTGAACACCTTGTTTGGCGCCTTCTCTAACTGATTCTAGATCATCATTAACAACTTCTGTTTGTTGTTGATCCTTATTGGCTTTATCGAAACCTCCGGCATATGATAAACCGGTGGTCAGGATCGTTAGGAATGCGATGATTCCCAATACTAACTTAAACCGTTTCATGCCTATTCGATTTCAAGTAAAACATCACCTTGCAATACGTTATCGCCAGGTTGAACTTTGATTGATTTAATTACTCCGTCTTTTTCAGCTGTGATCAGGTTTTCCATCTTCATAGCTTCATACATAAGTAATTTATCACCTTTGGTTACAGAATCACCTTCCTTAACATAGAAATTCATGATGTTACCAGGAAGTGGTGCTGTAACTTTAGTAATTCCTGCTGCTGCGGAAGCGCTCTTTCTGATCTTATGAGCATTTCTAGGATTTTTCACATCCTGACGCACGATAACAGGAGTTTTTGACTCTTGAACAGTACGTTGAACTTCAACGTGATATGGAGAACCATTAACCTCAACTTTAGCAACTCCGTCTTCGAAGTATTTTACTAAAACATCGTATTCATTTCCCCTTATTGTGAATTTGAACTTTTTCATTTTTCCTTTAATTATCTTGAAAATCTTCTTAAACCATAAATTTTAGAACTCCATGGAGAATAGGTTTTAGAGTCACGTTTAATAGTGATCACACCCGATTCTTCGTCATGGACGTCAGTCATTAAATACAGCGCCATTGCTACAGCTGCTGTCTCTTCGCCGGTAACATCAATATTTGGAAGGTCTGCGATCTCATGTTTACCCTCTTTTCTTAATCGGTTTCTGATCTTGGTATTTAAAACTTTAGATAAAGAATTGAATACAAAGAATAAAGTAACCAATGCAGAGAATACGATCGAATACCCAACCAAAGTGATGACCAATCCTTCTGAGAAATTCTCAGGAGTGGCGATCATTAACAGGTTTTGTATAAGTAGATTCATTACAATGGAATGTTTGAGTGTTTCTTAGGTGGATTAACATCCTTCTTAGTTGCTAAGGTACGTAGAGCTCTGATCACTCTGAAACGAGTATTTCTTGGCTCAATTACATCATCAATATAACCGTATTTAGCTGCTTCGTAAGGATTCGCAAATTTATCGCGATATTCTTGCTCTTTCTGAAGGATCAATTTTTGTTTTTCCTCTTCATCAGAAATACCTGCAATTTCTTTACCCGCTAAGATCTCAATAGCACCTGCTGGTCCCATTACTGCGATCTCTGCTGATGGCCAAGCATAATTGATATCACCACGTAATTGTTTTGAACTCATTACATCATGAGCACCTCCATAAGATTTACGTAATGTGATCGTGATCTTTGGTACAGTAGCTTCACCATATGCGAACATTAATTTCGCACCGTGAATAATGATCCCACCATATTCTTGTGCACTTCCAGGAAGGAATCCAGGAACATCAACAAGTGTTACGATCGGTACATTGAAAGCATCACAGAATCTAACGAACCTTGCTGCTTTTCTTGAAGCATCGATATCAAGAACACCTGCTAAGAAGTTTGGTTGGTTTGCAACAATACCTACAGGCATACCATCAAATTTTGCAAAACCTACACAAATATTTTGTGCATATGAACGTTGAACTTCTAAGAATTCACCATCATCAACGATACCACAAATAACGTCCTTAACATCATAAGGTTTATTAGGGTTTTCCGGGATAATTTCGTTAAGATAATCTTCTAAACGATCGATTGGATCAGCACATTCTGTTTGTGGTGGATCCTCAAGATTATTTTGTGGAAGGTATGATAATAATTTACGTAGCAATAGGATACCTTCTTCCTCATTTTCAGCTACAAAATGTGTAACACCAGATTTACGTGCGTGAACTTCAGCACCACCTAAATCTTCAGTTGTAATATCTTCACCGGTTACTGTTTTCGCAACTTTTGGTCCAGTTACGAACATATAACTTGTGTCTTTACTCATTAGTATGAAGTCTGTAAGCGCTGGTGAATAAACTGCACCACCGGCACAAGGACCAAAGATCGCTGAGATCTGAGGAATTACCCCTGAAGCCATAATGTTACGCTGGAAAATCTCAGCATAACCTGCCAAACTTCTAACACCTTCCTGAATACGTGCTCCACCAGAATCATTGATTCCGATAATTGGTGCACCCACCTTCATTGCCTGATCCATAACTTTACAGATCTTTTGTGAGAAGGTTTCTGATAAACTACCACCAAATACGGTGAAGTCTTGTGAGAATACATATACTACTCTTCCGTCGATAGTACCATGACCGGTTACTACGGCATCAGATAAGTATTGTTGTTTTTCCATTCCAAAATCATGGGAACGGTGAGTAACAAACATGTCAAACTCTTCGAAACTCCCTTCATCAAGTAACAGCTCGATACGTTCACGAGCAGTTAGTTTCCCCTTGCTATGTTGAGAGTCGATACGTTTTAAACCGCCACCTAAACGTGCTTCTTCACGTTTATTGAGCAACTGTTGAATTTTATCTTCGATAGCCATTTTTAATATAAGATTTACTTATTCTTGTCTTCGCAAAGTTCTGTAAGTACCCCGCCTGTGCTTTTCGGGTGTAAGAATGCAATGTCTAATCCTTCTGCACCTTTACGTGGAGCTTTATCGATTAAACGGATGCCTTTAGATTCCGCTTCTGCTAATGCATTTTCAATTCCATTTGCAGCAAATGCGATGTGATGAACGCCCTGTCCTTTTTTCTCAATGAATTTCCCAATCGGTCCTTCAGGGTCTGTCGACTCTAAAAGTTCAATTTTTGTTTGTCCAATTTTGAAAAAAGCAGTCTTAACTTTCTGATCTTTTACCTCTTCAATTGCATAGCATTTCAATCCAAGGATATTCTCATAATAAGGAATACTCTCTTCTATGCTCTCAACTGCAATCCCAATGTGTTCAATATGAGTTAGTTCCATTTTAAAATAATTGCTGTGAAAATTTTCACAAAGATATATTATTTTACAATACTTTTAAACAATTAGTTGTAAATAAAATAGTTGAATTTTTTTCGTGAAGGCCTGATTATGCGTTTAATTTGTAGCTATCATAACTGAACTTAGTTCAGTCTTATAGCTAATTTTATGAAAGCAATCAAAATTATTATTCTGCTCTCCTTTATGTATGTTGGTATTAATGCACAACCATATGTGTATTTAGATACTGAGATAAAAGGACTTATTCAAAGCAATGCCAATTGGATAGATGTCAATAAAGATGGGTATCCCGACCTGATCGTTAGTGGTGAAAGATACAGTGCTAACCAACAGATCATCAAAACCCACTTATATGTGAATAATAAAAAAGGCGGATTCTATCGTCAGAATTCAGGAATACTGGATTTCTATCGCTCAGCTGTTGATTGGGTTGACTTTGATAAGGACGGCGATTCCGATGTGTTTGTAAGCGGTGAAACGGCTGATCATCGAATTGTAGCCCGCATGTATAAGAATAATGGTCGTGGCTATTTCAGTTCTTTTGATCTTGGAGTAATGCCTGTTAGAGATGGAGATGTTAGTTTCGGAGATTTCAATAATGATGGGCGAACAGATTTACTAATGATCGGTGAGAATAACGGACAGGTCTATTCAAGAGTTTATCAAAATATTCAAAATGCGCAGTTTAAAGATATAAATGCAGGATTAGTTCCCCTTTATCATGGCTCAGCTAAATGGGGGGATTATGATAATGATAATGACCTTGATATTTTGATCAGTGGTGAAACTGCTCATGGAGTACCTACAACCAAATTATATCAAAACAGAGGCGATAATTCATTCTATGATACCAATATTCCTATGGAAGGAATTCGTTTAGGTGATGCATTATTTGCTGATTTTGATGGTGATAATGACCTTGATATCTTTATATGCGGAGAGAACTTACAAAATCATCTTGTAACCAGACTTTATCGTAATGATGGTAATGGAAAGTATACTGAACTTCCATCTAGCATGTTAGGTATGCGTTCCGGAAATGTTGAAGCTAATGATTTTGATTGTGATGGCGATATTGATCTTCTTGTAAGTGGAGAGTCTTTTTACGGTCCAATGACTAAAGTTTATCGTAATGATGGTGACTTTAAATTTGTTGATGTAAACACTCAATTACCTGGAGTTTATATGGGTGGCGCCTATTGGGCAGACTTTGATAACGATTGTGATTTTGATCTTTTCTTAATTGGTTTAGATGATTGCTATGATTTCGAAGCTAAATTATTCCGCGATGAAAGAGCAATTGATATAGAACCAGCAAAGCCTGTTGTACAAAACAATTTATGGATTCAAACAGATATGAGTTTTGCTGAAAGAAAGTCATATTATTACTTTGTTTGGTCGGGTTGTTTCTGTGATCCTCAGGATAAAGCTCCTTCAGAATATCCATATTATGAAGCTATCGAGCGAGATAATGATTATCATGTGTTCATTTCTAATATTCACCTTCTGAAACGTACGCACGAACTTCAGGAACGTTTTAATTCAATCATTTTAAGAGATGTAATTAACTGGGCTGATATTAACGGCGGCCACAGAGTCTCCATTGGATATGAAACTTACGAAGAAGCCGTTGCTGCTCGAGAGCAGGTTATCAAAGACTATGTGAGTGAACGGTTCACAGTGAATCAAGTCATCTGGTAATTAATACCTTCGATAGTATTTATTTCTTTTCCTTTGTAAATTGTTGAGGTAAACACGCTCTTTGTGTCTGCCATGTGTATAGATCAACTGATCAGGTTGATTTCTATATCTTGTTTGTCTGGCGATTGGACTATTTCCTGCACTAAATCTTGCAGTCAGAATAATTTTGTTTCTATAAATGCGTTGTTGTACAGGAGCTTCCATGCCTCTGAATACAATGGATTTAAAGTGGATTCCGGGTTTGATCTTTTTAATGACGATTACTACATCAGTGCCTCTTGCATGATGTCTTGCATGCCAGCTTTGATAGTAGGCTTTCTTGATCTTAAAATCTGGCATCCTATTTGGTCGATGTGAGAGGCAACTACTGTGAATTAATAGAAACACTAGAGTTACTGAGAGATATATTGATAATTTTTTCATAGCTTTAGTTTTATGTTTCTAAAGAAAAATACAAAGAGTTTGCCAAGTTGATTTAGATGTAAAACTTAATATATAGCACAATGAAATTTTCAGGATTTAAATATTTGAAACACATTATGATAGCCTTTATGCTAATTTTTGTTGTTTCATGTGGGAAAGATGAGCCAGCAGATGTTCAGATCGATGAGATCAATGAATTTATCTGGAAGGCCATGAAGGATTACTATCTATGGGTTGACAATATTCCAAACCTTAATAATGCGGATTATGAAGATCTGGCCAAACTTGCCGAATATGTGAATACATATACCGATCATGAAGCATTTTTTGAATCTTTGATCTATAACAGAAGTTCTATTGATAAGTGGTCGTGGATCGTGGATGATTATGTAGCTCTAGAGCAGTATTTCCAGGGAATTACCACTTCTATGGGCTATGATTTTGGTGTTGTTGCCATCGATAATTCAAACGATGTTTATGCATACGTGCAATATGTTGTTCCTGATGGACCAGCCGATCTTGGAGGAATTCAAAGAGGGGAGATCATCAATAGAGTTAATGGAACTACCCTCACGAGAACCAATTATCTGGATCTGCTATATAACAATAGTTCTTATACTGCAGGTTTCGCAGATTTTGATGATGATATTCTGGTTTCTAATGCAAAGGAAGTAAGTTTAACAGCAGTTGAGGTGCACGAGAATCCTGTTCATCATTCAGAGGTTATAGATGTTGACGGTAAAAAGGTGGGTTATTTGGTTTACAATGCCTTCAGATTGAATTATGACCTAGAGCTTAATACAGTAATGGGTGATTTTGCTACAGCCGGCATTGAGGAGTTGATTATTGATCTTAGATATAATGGAGGTGGTCATGTATCTTCGGCTATCCATATGTCGAGTATGATCTATGATGCAGCCAATACGGATATCTTTACGATCTATCAGTTCAATACATTCCTTCATAACTATTATGAGAAAGAACATGGAGCTGATTATTTCAATATTTATTTCAGAGAAAATATTAGTCAGAATGATGTAGAAACGCCTATTCAAACATTGGATCTACCAAGAGTTTATTTTCTAACCACAAATGGTTCGGCATCAGCAAGTGAGTTGGTAATTAATGGATTAAAACCTTATGTTGATGTGGTTTTAGTAGGTTCCAATACACATGGTAAATATGTAGGATCATTCACATTGAAAGATTATATAAGTGAAGATGTGGTTAATCCGAATCATAAATGGGCATTACAACCAATTGTATTTAAGCTTGCTAATTCTCAAGGAGTATCTGATTTTGTAAATGGCTTTACACCTGATGTTATTGCTGCTGAAAACTATCGTGCTGTTTTACCTTTTGGGGATCCTAACGAACCAATGTTAAAGGCAGCTATAGATCATATTAAAGGTCAATCAACTCAGAAAGACATCCCGTTAAATTTCGATAATCTGATCAGTACAAGTAAGGATGCATATCGTTTCAGTAAAGAAATGATCATTGAAAAGAAATAGAATAATCATTATAAAAAAGAACCCCCTCAACCGTTATGGATGAGGGGGTTTTTAGTATTTGTTTGATTCAATTTATCTCGAGATAATAAATTTTGCTTGATAGATCACTTCTTCACCTATCAGGTTCAGAATGTAGAATCCTTCTTTCAACTGGCCTACATTGATATCCAGTTTAGAATCTGATGAGTTTTCAGACTCAAGATATACTGTGCGTCCATTCTGATCAAAGATCTTTACAATGATCTCCTGATTACGCAATTCTCCTAAAGCAAGGCTTAAGGTGTTTTGTACAGGATTTGGATAGATTGAGATCTCTTCTACTGGAAGATCATCAATACCCACGGTACCATTGCTTACAGTGATCTCAAGTTTATTACTTGGTGTAGATTCACCGCTGGCGAATACAGTTGTAACATAGTAAATGTAGCTACCATCCGGTACATCAGCATCTGTATAAGTTGTAGTTGTGAGGACTGTAGAGTTCAGCCTTGTTTCATTACGATATACATTATAACCCTGAATTGATTTTAGAATTGCTTCTTGGTTTTTCAGGATAAATGTTGTTGCTTTTGTACCTGAAGGATTTACAACCGTTGCAGCTAAGTTCCAGTTATGATCTAAGCCATAACCAGTTAAAGTTGCTAATGTTCCTGTTTCAAGGATAACATCACCATGATCTGTAGTAGCAGGACCTTCATCCACTCCTATTGGAAAACCTTGTGGTGCTGAACCGCTATTATTATTAACACCAAAATATAAACCCTCACTAGCGTTAATTGTATATGGAATGTCTAGTGAGTATTCATTCCATTGACCGAATTGTATTGATGTTTCGGGAATAGATTGATCAACAACTTGATTGACTGCATTTGTTCCATTATAAACTCTCAAACTATAGTTTTTAACTGAGGTATTGTCACCAATGGAACTCGGGACAAATGCTATTTTTGTCAGATTCCAGCCGTCAAAACTTGCAATTTGAGAAGGAGTCCAATAACTTAAAGCATCAAAGCTTGCTGCTGTCTCTCCATTACCAATGGCTCTACCTTCATTATTATTATCATCCCATTGCAATATTGCCTCTGCACCTACTAATGAAGGAGCAGTCCAGTTTAAGATTACGTCATCACCGCTTCCTTGGTAACCTGTATTTTGTGGAGGAATTGTACCTGGGATTTCATTTATGGTTATATAATCTTCTTTAACTTCTGTAGATGTACCTTCGCTTGATGTTACACGTAAAGTAACATCAAAAGTACCAGTATCAGGATAAATAACATCTACCGGCCCTACACCTGTGAATGTAGCAGGAATACCGCCTTCGAATGTCCACTCTAAAGTTGGAGGTGATCCGGCAGAAGCATCTGTAAATTTAATAGTATCACGCACTCTAGCCCGTGTATTATTGGCAAGAAAATCTGCAAATAAGGCATCAGGATTAAAGCTTACATCAAAACTGATACTTGTTCCATTGCTTGATCCCACATTTGAAATATATAAACCACCCGGTTTACCATTTGAAAGGAATGGGCTTGGATTTGTTGTATTATCCATTGCCTGTCGTCCTGCTTGTCTTGAGAAAACAGCATCATTGATGTCGCCATCAGCAGAAAGCGTTCCATTCGGACGATATACATAAATCTCATCCGGAGGACCTTGTGAATTTCCTCCACCTCTATAAGTAACGGCATCTTCGTTAATTCTATAAACTAAAAGTCCGCTTGCAGGTAGATTATTATCTGCCTTGCCTGGTTCTTTTTTTCTGAATTCTAAAATAAAGTATTCGGTTTCAGAATATGGAGAGGCTATTTTATAAACATTGTTTGTGTCAGAAGATAATGCATTTAATGAATAGGTACCGGCCTCTGTAATTTCCGGGATAGTGTCAATCCAAGGATTGGGAGTATTGGGTCTTCTAAAGTTCCAGTGTTTTAGATATGCTCCAATTCCCTGAGGTGGATTAACCGTTGAAGCCATAATATCCCATGGCCCAACCGGTGTTCCATCTGAAACATAGTGATATAGATCAGGGAAGCCAATTGCGTGTCCCATTTCATGAGACAGAACACCATTTCCTCTTTCTCTGGTAGAGACTTCCAGGAAGAAGTTAAAGTTAAAGACTCGTAAACCGTTTAATGTAACTGTTCGATCAAAAATAGCCCAGTTATGTGGCCATAATAGGTCATTCCATCCATCTGACTCACCTTTGATAATGAAACTAACAACGTCCATTTCAAGATCATTATCAAAGTCAAAATCAACACTAGGTAAGGTTTCATTTGCTTCAATCCATTTCACAGCTCTTTCAAGTAATTTAAACTCACGATTTCTTCTAACTGAGTCAACATCAGGGTCATAACCATCTGGGTTTGTTGTTGCATTATAAGGTCTGAAATAACCTCTAGGCTTCGTATCCTGATAGGAAATCGTGATATTCGTTGATGGTCTTGGGAATAGATGAGAATCAAAGAATGCTTTACCATAAGACACTTCCTGATAATAGTTATACATCGAGTTAGCACCCGGTGTTTTGTCATTCATTAGATCAGAATAAATGGTAGTATCTGTAGAAAACTCATTTTCATCTGAAAAACGAATATATATTACAAGATTATTAAGACGTAAGGTGTCGTTAGAGTTCTTCAAGCTTGAAGAAATCCCTTGATAACCTGGGAATCCTTCAAATTTTCTACGTCTTTTTTCCATGATCTGTTCAGGGCTGAGATTTACGCCCGGTGTTAGATGTGTTGACTTTAGGAAAGTTTTACCAACAACGTATTCTGAAGGAACGATCTGATCTCCAGACTTCACAGCATAGTAGTAAACACCATCTTGTCCTTGAATAATTGTATAATTGTTTTCATCATGCAGCCAATTATGGAATTCATCCCCTGTGGCAAAACATTTAATTACTGTTCCATCAGGTTGCGTAATCGTTTGTGGAACGTTTTTCAAATAAGCAGCATTCACATGTTGAGCAAATGTGAAAATTAGAACTGCCATTGTTAAAAATCGTAAAAATTTATTCATATGCGCAGGTTAAAAATGGGGGCATTGCCCCCTATTAATTTGATTCATTTTTTTTCAATTGTACGTAAAGATAATACGATATATGGCTAAAATCTAATTAACCAATTCGTATTTAAGTATTTCAAAGCAAAATGTAGTTGGTGGGAGCCCTCTAATTCCCGGTTCATCGTGTAGAGATAGCAATAATTCTTACTCTATTGCTTGTGGAGCATAGCGGAGTCGAACCGCTGACCTTTTGACTGCCAGTCAAACGCTCTAGCCAACTGAGCTAATGCCCCTTTATTATTTGTATTTTTTAGTCCTTTACAATAAGCATTAGCGAAGTTGCCTGTCCCGATGACCTTAGGGAAATCGGGAAGCTAATGCCCCAAAGAATGACCAAATATATAAAAAATCCCATTTGAAATAACTTATACGAAGGCCTAAAGCCTAGATAGTTCTTTATTTGCTTTTAAATCAAAAAATTAGTTTCAACAATTTAATGTGAATAGATCTATCCTAATTCTATGCTCTCTGTGTTTATTGGTCTTACCTTTAATCCTTATTTAGGAAATAAAAAGCTTTTGAAATTGAATATGAGAACTTCTTTGATAATTCTAATGCTTCTTATGCAGATGCTATCAACTAATGAATTGATCGCTCAGGAGAAACATAAGATTGTTACAGCTCAGAATGGAGATGGAATCATTTCTTTACAGACTAGGCATGGACTATCACCTAAGACTTATCAAGCGGAATTTATTGGTCTGAATAAACAAAAGCTAGGAAAGAACAATGCCCTTTTTATTGGTGTAAAATATAAGCTTCCTATATCAAAAACATCAGATAACAAAGCTAAATCCTTAGTTTTACCAATTTTCGGGAAGAAGTATCAAAATGTAAAAATTGAAGATGATCAATTAAAAGGAGCCATCTTTTATTTGGTTGCAGGACATGGCGGTCCGGATCCCGGAGCTGTGGGGAACTATGGAAATAGAAAGCTTTGTGAGGATGAGTATGCCTATGACGTTACTCTCAGACTTGCTAGAAATCTTATGCAACATGGAGCTACTGTGCACATGATCACCAAGGATCAGAATGATGGGATCAGAGATGCAAGTTATCTACCTGCAGATAAAGATGAGAGGTGTCATCCTAATAAAAGAATACCAATAAACCAGTTAAAAAGACTCAAACAAAGAACGAAGGCAGTAAATGACCTTTACCGAAAAAATAGAAATGCAAAATATCAAAGAGTTCTTATTATACACCTAGATTCCAGATCAAAACGTGAGAATATTGATGTGTTCTTTTATCATGATAAAAGAAGTAAATCAGGGAAACTGTTCTCACAAAATCTACTAAATACTTTCAATGCAAAGTATAGAAAGTTTCAACCCGGGAGAGGCTATCAGGGTACAATTTCAACTCGTGAACTATATGTTTTGGCAAATACGTACCCAACAGCTACTTTCATCGAGTTAGGCAATATCAATAATCAAAGAGATTTGCTGAGATTCATAAAATCAGATAACAGGCAGGCACTTGCAAATTGGTTGTTTGAAGGTATATTGCATGATTTCAAAACAAATAAGCTATAGTTGTTATGAGTCATTCAAAACGATTGTTCCTGGCAATTCATATTAAGCCTAAAAAGAATTTTGTAGATATATTTTCGGATCTCAAAAATGAATTATCGCATGAAAACCTAAAATGGGTTAAGATCGAGAATTTACATTTGACACTTCGCTTTTTAGGTGAAACTAATTCTAATCTAATTCAGGACATTATTCTGGCTATTAGAAAATCTATGCATGAAACGTTTGAGTTTGAGACAAGCATTCAAAATATTGGGGTGTTTGGAAGTCGCTATCAACCTAAAGTATTGTGGTTTGGGTTTAAAAATGATGAACGACTAAAAGCGTTGGAAGAATCGATTAATAAAGGATTTGAATCTATTGGGCTTAAAAGGGACAGGCAAAATTTTGTGCCTCATCTTACTGTAACTAGAATAAAGCAGCTGAAAGATAAAGAACTGTTCTTCGATATTATTTCAGAATATAAGGATGAGTTCATTCAAGATTTAAAAGTTGAAGAGATCATATTATTCGAAAGCATTTTGGAAAGAAGTGGTGCTGTTTATAATATTGTTGAAAGATTTCCTTTGAAAAAGACATAAAAAAAGGAGGCCGAAGCCTCCTGATCTTGATTTGGAATTAATTATTTATTCTCATCAAAGTGTTTCTTTTCTACGAAGTAATTAATGATTAATCCTAATCCTCCGAACAAGAATACCATTGAGAAATAAGCAACTTCTTCTTGTAATCTTGTACTTACTTCAAGAATGTTTCCTAAAAGGATCCCGATCGCAATTCCTACGAACAACATTCCAAATTTAAGTGTACCTGAAACAGGTTTAGTTTTTCCTACAAAATAGCTGGCGTCTACCCCTTTTTCAAGTAGGGCCATTCTTTCTTTTCTTCTTACTCCTAAGTAGATTATGGCGTAAACAAAGCCGAAAATAATCGAGAGTATCAAAATTGGTTCTAGTTCCATAACATTAAGTTTTTATAAGTTTAACATCGCGTTTTCTACTACTATGACGCAGAGTTATTTTACAGGTTACAGATTTTTAATTTAGATGACAAAACACAAAGCCTAGGGGTATGAAATTATGAAGTTGTATTGCTACATTGTTATATTGTTGTATTGTTAGCTTCGCGTATCTGTAGCATAAATTATTAAGGAATCAACAGTTGAATATTAAATATACTTGAACAGATGAACTCATAAGCCCTTGATCTCAGATCGACCTGCACACCTGGACACTTGCAAACATTTTTATTCAGGTTACAAAAACTTTATTTAGCATTATAGATAGTTAAATTATTAGTACTGATAGTTCTGGACTGTTCTATTGCTTCATTGTTCCATTGTTGCTTCGCGTATCTGAATCTGTATTACAATAAATCAACAATTGAATAATAAAACAGTTCTAGCATATTAAGGTTTATATTATGTTGTTGTAGTCATAATTGATCATTTGTTTGATTGTTATGTCTTAAGTATACAGTTAGGCGTAGCTAACAATGAAACAATTGAGCAATTAAACAATGAAATTTCAAATTGTTTTCAGTACCTATTTAATATACCTTTAAGATCAAAAGGGTAAATTCGCACGATTTTATCTTATAAGTAGTGTAACCTTTTCAGTATTTTCGGGTCTAATCGATAGATGATGCAACAGGAAGACTTATTTTATATTGATAAAGTACTCGCAGGAGACTATAAAGCTTTTGAGGTTCTTGTGAACCGACACAAAGACATGGTCTTCACGATAGTCAACCGAATTCTGCGAAACAGAGAGGATGCAGAAGAGATTGCACAAGACGTTTTTTTGAAATCATTCCAATCCCTGTCAAAGTTTAAAAGGGAA
This sequence comes from Bacteroidota bacterium, assembly GCA_002711565.1. Taxonomy (GTDB): domain Bacteria; phylum Bacteroidota; class Bacteroidia; order Bacteroidales. Next base: position 4,469 of record PARP01000018.1, on the reverse strand, counting down.
TCCAAATTCTCAACCTGGATGTACAGAATTGCCTATAATACTGCAATTTCAAAAACCAGAAAGAAGCAAATGGAAGTATCAGCAATTGATGATCATATTTTAGATAATCATTCTGATGGAGAGCTTTTTGAGCATAGTGAAGACTTCGGTTATGAGGATAAAAAGAAATACTTTGACGCGGCATTGAAGAAGATCCCTGAAGAGGATAGTATGTTATTGACCATGTTTTACTTGAAGGAACAATCAATTGAAGAAATCAGCATGGTAACCGGATTATCGGCAAGTAACGTAAAAGTGAAACTTCACAGGATCAGGAAAAAAGTATATCAACCCATTGATGCGATGCGTAAGCATAGGATCGGTGAGTTTACATAGAAAGGGAAAATTATGGGAACTAACAAACAATTAGACGACGCTTTCTTCGAAAGCATGTTTGAGCAAGAGAACCTTGATCAACCATCGTCAAGCTTTACGGCAAACGTCATGCAAATGATCGAAAAGGAAGCCGTTAAAGAACAAGAAAGATTTCAGCCAATTATTGGCTATAAATACCTTGCATTGATCGGTATCGCATTCATAGCTGCAGGCTATATCATTTTCGGAATGCAACTGCCTTCATTCGGAAGTTTATTTGGTGAAATTAAGCTCGAAAACTTCCAAATTACCTTCTTAGCTGATATTGTAAAAAGTGTAAAAGGTGTATTTACATCAATTCAAATTCCATCGATCTTGGTTATTGCAACAATTGCAATTGTGTCATTGATCGGTTTAGACAGAATGCTGAAAAGACCTCTAACAACTCATTTATTTATATTCTAAACAAAAGATTGTATGTTTGTTAGATGATCACTGATAATACCCTTAGATATTTCGAAGAGATCCTGACTTCATCCCTAAAGGAAGAGGTCAGGATTTTTTCATTTAGAGCGGTTGGTGGTGGAGATATTAATGCCGCCTATAAGCTTGAAACTAATTATTATCCCCTTTTTGTGAAGATGAATAGTGCTAGTCGTTATCCGGAAATGTTTATTAAGGAGGCTTCAGGACTCAGGCTTCTGGCACAGGCAAATTGCATCCGAACCCCTCAGGTTATCCTCGAAGGAGAGCATCTGGATAAATCCTTTCTAATTCTGGAATATTTAGAATCGAGTCGTCCTCAAAGTGATTTTTGGTTTAAGTTAGGAAGTGGTCTTGCAAAGCTTCACATGAACACTTCTGATCAATTTGGATTGGATGATTCAAATTATATCGGCTCTCTAAAACAATTTAATGATTTTAAAGATGATTGGCTTTCGTTTTTTATTGAAGAACGGCTTCTCAGACAGATCAAGTTAGCCAAAGATTCAAACTTGGTCGACAATACTGTTTTAAGCGCTTTTGAACGACTTTTTAAGGTCTTGAATGAAATCTTCCCAGAAGAGTCCGCTTCCTTGTTACATGGCGATCTATGGAGTGGAAATTATATGGTAGATAATGTTGGAGATCCTGTGCTCATCGATCCTGCAGTTTATTACGGCCACAGAGAAATGGATTTAGCGATGACTCGTCTTTTCGGAGGATTTTCTTCGGGTTTTTATAAATTCTATAATGAGACTTATCCATTAGAAAAAGGCTGGGAATCCAGAATGGATATTTGTAATTTGTATCCGCTTCTTGTTCATTTAAATTTATTTGGTTCTAGCTATCTTCATCAGATAAGTTCGATCTTGAGGAGGTTTTAATCGTTTTTACTGCTAGATTGCTAAACTGCTATATTGCTAAATTGTTAGAATATAAATTCCAGTTGGGCAATTTAACAGTTTAACAATTTGACAATTCAACAATTTGACAATTCAACAATTTGACAATTCAACAATTTAACAGTTTAACAATTTAGCAATTCATCAATTTAACTCACAATCAACTAACTTCTATTCCCAAAATTGGCATAGAATTGAATTAAGTACTAATTTTGCGTGCTTTAAAGAATACACTATGACGAATCATTCCGAAAAAGAAGAAACTAAAAAGCCTTCTTTGAATTTTATCGAACAGATCATTGAGAAAGAGATCTCAGAGGGAAAACATGATGGTAGAGTTCATACCCGTTTCCCACCGGAACCTAATGGCTATTTGCATATTGGGCATGCTAAATCAATTTGTCTGAACTTCGGATTAGCCCAGAAATACAATGGTTTGTGTAATTTACGCTTCGATGATACCAATCCGGTGAAAGAAGATGTAGAATACGTTGATTCAATTCAGGAAGATATCAAATGGCTTGGTTTCGATTGGGGAGATCGTTTATATTATGCTTCTGATTATTTTGATCAATTATACGATTGGGCTGTTAAACTCATTAAAGAGGGGAAAGCCTATGTTGATGATCAAAGTGCAGAAGAGATCAGTGCTCAAAGAGGTACGCCTTCTAAACCTGGTGATGAAAGTCCTTACAGAAATCGTTCGATTGAAGAGAACTTAGATCTTTTCGCAAGAATGAAAGCAGGTGAGTTCGAAGATGGTGCAAGAGTTCTTAGAGCAAAAGTTGATATGGCTTCTCCGAATATGCAATTACGCGATCCGGCGATGTATCGTATCAAACATGCACATCACCACAGAACAGGAGATGATTGGTGTATTTATCCGATGTATGACTTTGCACACGGACAATCAGATTATATCGAAAGAATAACAAACTCTATTTGTACCTTAGAATTTGAAGTTCACAGACCACTATACGATTGGTATTTGGATCAGATCATTGATACTGAATACAGACCTGTACAGACAGAATTTGCACGCCTGAATATCACCTATACAGTGATGAGTAAACGTAAGCTTTTACAATTGGTTGAAGCAGGTCATGTGAATGGTTGGGATGATCCGCGTATGCCTACTATTTCCGGTTTCAGAAGAAGAGGTTATACACCTGAATCTATTCGAAATTTTGCTGATAGAATTGGTGTTGCAAAACGTGATAATGTAATTGATGTTGCTTTATTGGAACATGCAGTTCGTGAGGACCTGAATAAGAAAGCAAATCGCGTGATGGCGGTTCTTGATCCATTGAAAGTTGTGATCACGAATTATCCGGAAGATCAATATGAAGAGCTTCATGCGATCAATAATCCGGAAGATGAAAGTGCTGGTTCACGCATCATTCCTTTTGGTAGAGAGTTATATATCGAAAGAAGTGATTTCATGGAAGATGCTCCTAAGAAATTCTTCCGTTTAGCGCCTAATAGAGAAGTTAGACTTAAATATGCTTACTTCATCAAATGTAATGATGTTATTAAAGATGAAGATGGTAATATTACAGAACTTCATTGTACCTATGATATAGATACAAAGAGTGGCACAGGAACTTCAACTCGTAAAGTAAAAGGCACGATCCATTGGGTTTCTATTGATCATGCTTTAGAAGCTGATGTAAGACTATATGATCGTTTATTCTTAACTGAAAATCCTGACGTAGCTGAAGAAGGAAAAGATTTCAAATCCAATATGAATCCAGATTCTTTATCTGTTGTTAAAGGTTATGTTGAGCCTTATATGGTAAATGCAAAAGCCGAAGATAAAGTTCAGTTTGAGCGTACCGGTTATTTCTGTGTTGATAAAGATTCAACTGCTGAGAAACTTGTGTTTAACAGAACAGTTCCATTGAGAGATTCCTGGGCTAAGAAAATGAATAAGTAGTTAAAAATTTGAAATGAGATACAGGACGACATCCTCGAGAGGATGTCGTCCTTTTTTTTATGCTTTTTGTTTAAATGTGCAGTATTGTTTTGCCGGATATTATATTCAATATAAGATTTGTTGATATTCAGCATTTAACTTACAGTTTCTTTTTATTAATTTTATTTTTTGAATTACTCCCCTTAAATTGACATTATTTTGAAATCTTTTAGGTCAAAAGATAAATGAACTACGAAAAGTTAAACATACTTAAGAATCGTGAAGGAAAGCGATTAAAGAGGCTGCGAAAGCGTAAAAGATGGAAAAAGGGACAGAATGTTTTAAAATATACACGGACACAACCCAAATCAATACGTGTTAATAGAAATCCTTACACAAGTAAAGTTGAAAATATCAGTATCGTGGCAGAGGCCTCATTTACATTGTTTGACCAACCAGAATCTTGTATAAAATTAATAAGAAGGCTTGATAAAGTAAAAAAGATAAACACGCGTGGATACATTATAGTCGAAATTGATTTATCTGGTGTTGTATGGATTGATCAGGGTGCAATTAGTTTCTTATTAGCTAAAATCAATGAATTAAAGCAATTTAGAGGTAAGAGAATTAAAATCTGGGGGAACTCACCAAAGCATAAAGGTGCTCAACACATTTTTAATGAATCAGGATTCTTAGATTACATGAAAGATATGTTTGGTAAAAAATTTAGGGGTAGTATTAAAAGTCATATTTTTAAAGTAGGATCTGATAAAATGCTTAACAGAAACGTGGGTTAACGCGACAACCTTTTAGTT